>DASXQQ010000027.1:0-51447 GCA_036507085.1 Piscinibacter sp.
CGAAAGTTTGCGCTCATCTACTTTTGGCGGCGGGGGCGAAGGGACCGCCCTGCGCGCCATTAGCACTCAAGATCGCCGAGTGCTAGCAAGACGGATTATAGGGGCCGGGTCGGTCGTTTCAAGAGCGGCATCGCCGATCCCACACCTTAGGCGTTTCGTTTCACGGCCGGGCTGCCTACCATCGCCACCCTACCCAGGGAGTGACACCATGGCCGCCAAACAGACGCCTGCACCCGCCGCAGCCGCGGCGAAGCCCCGAGGCATGTCGCTGCACATCGGGCTGAACGCGGTCAGCGCCGACCACTACGGCGGCTGGAGCGGCGAGCTGGCCGCCTGCGAGTTCGACGCCCTGGACATGGCGGCCATCGCCAAGTCCAAGGGCCTGAAGGCGACCATCCCGCTGACCAAGAAGGGCACCCGTGGCAACGCGCTCGCGGGCATTCGCGCGGCAGCGAAGTCCTTGAAGTCGGGCGACCTGTTCTTTCTCAGCTACTCTGGTCACGGCGGCCAGGTGCCCGATGTGACCGGCGAAGAGGCGGACAAGCAGGACGAGACCTGGTGCCTGTTCGATGGGCAACTGATCGACGACGAGCTGTACCACGAGCTGAGCCGTTTCGCCGGCGGGGTGCGCATCCTGGTGCTGTCGGACAGCTGCCACAGCGGGACGGTGACGCGCGCCGGCCCGCCGGCGGCGCCCACTGGCGCGCCGGCGCTGCTGTCTCAGCGGCCGAAGCTGATGCCGCTCGCCGTCGCGCTGCGCACCTATCGCGACCACCAGGCCTTCTACGACAAGTTGCAGCACGATCTGGCCAAGGTGGCCGGCAATGCCGTCGATCCGGACGCCGCGCTCGCCCAGGTGGCGGTGAGCGGGCGCAGAACGGGCCTGGTGAAGAAGTTCAAGCCGACGGCGATCCTGATTTCAGGCTGCCAGGACAACCAGACCTCGATGGACGGAGAGCACAACGGTGCGTTCACCGAGCAGTTGCTGTCGGTGTGGAACCACGGCGCGTTCAAGCGCAACTACGCCAACTTCCATGCGTTCATCAAATCGCG
Organism: Piscinibacter sp.; assembly: GCA_036507085.1. Taxonomy (GTDB): domain Bacteria; phylum Pseudomonadota; class Gammaproteobacteria; order Burkholderiales; family Burkholderiaceae_C; genus Albitalea. The sequence continues at coordinate 1,054 of DASXQQ010000027.1, forward strand.
CATGCCGGCCACGCAAACACCGAACCTGTTCACGCTCGGCAGCGCCGGAGTGTTCCTGGCGCAGCGGCCGTTTGCGCTGTAGGCCGGACGGGCCACTCAATGCGGCTCGGGCGGCGGGGTCTCGTCCGCGTCGGCATCGTGCGACGTCGGCGGAGCGGGAACGCGATAGCTCTCGCTCGCCCAGGCGCCGAAGTCGACGTTCTTGCAGCGCTCGCTGCAGAAAGGGCGAAACGGATTCTCCGGCGCATAGACGCTCTTGCCGCCGCAGGTGGGACAGGTGACGATGCGTCGCGTTGAAGCCGGTTGGGTCATGAGCACAGCGTCAGTTCGAAGTTCGCGTCGGCGGTGCTGGGCTTGAGGCGGCCCTCGGCATCTTGCCGCATCAAGCGCACCGATGCCATCAGACGGTGGCCGCTGATCTCCGGGACCAGGCCGTCGTCACCGCTCACGCGCACGCGCATCAACTGATAGGTGCGGCCGGCGGGCAGGCTTTGCTGGTACTGGCCGCCGGGCGCGACCACCTTGTGCGGCACGCCGGAGTCGCGCAGCAGCCCGAGCAGCACATTGAGCGCCTCGGCCAGTGGCATCAGCGTCGCGATCCACTGCATCAGGTCGGCGCGGCGGCGCGCCGGATCGAGCTTCTGCCAGGCGTAATAGGCCGGCAGATCGAACTCGCAGGTGCCGCCCGGAATGCTGATTCGGCTGCGGATGCTCATCAGCCATTCGTTGCTGGTCAGCGCGTGGCCCGCCTTGCCCGGCAGTTGATTCAGGCCGTTGAACGCGTGGTCGATCTTGGCGGTGATCTCGTCGAGCGCCTGCTCCGAGATCGATGGGTTGCCGCGGTAGCCGTTGAGCTGCGCCTTGTGCCGCTCGAGTTCCTTCAGCAGGTCGGACTTGAGGTCGGCGCGCGAAGCAACGTCCATGACTTCGAAGATCGTGGCGAGTGCGTAATGGTGGTCGACCGCGGCATCGCGAGGAATCAGCTGGCCAAGGCGATCGAACAGGTGCTCCAGCCGGAGCATGGTGCGAATGCTCTCGTTGAACGGGTATTCGTACAGAACCAAGCTGGGTCTTCCTCGTGGGTCAGGGTGCGCGGTCGCCTGTTTTGCGACCCCGTCTTGGCCCGGATTGTTCCACGCCTCGCGCCGCGTTTCACGCCAAGGCGCACCAGCGGTCCCACAGATCGCGCACTTCGGCGGCGAGTTCGCCCGTCGTGATGGCGTCGTTGACGATCACCGCGTCGGCGCAGGCCCGGCGCGCGTCGCGGCTCGCTTGCTGGGCGATGACGGCGCGCGCCGCGTCCACCGTCCATCCGGGGCGTTGCACGACACGCTCGATCTGCGTGGCCTCGCTGCAGTCGACGACCAGCACGCGGTCGACCCGGTTGCGCCAGTGACCCGACTCGACCAGCAAGGGAACGTCGAACACCTTGACCGGCGCGGCTGAGAGCGCCGACTGGCGTTCGGTCTCGATGCCGATCATCGGATGCAGAATGCCCTCGAGCCGCCGCCGCGTCGAGGCATCGGCGAACACCAGCGAGCGCATGCGCTCGCGGTCCATGCCACCGGTGGCATCGATGAACTCGTCGCCGAACGCTTCGCGGATCACCGGGATCGCCGCGCCGCCCGGCTGAGCCAGCTGGCGTGCGATGGCGTCGGTGTCGATCACCGCGGCACCGAGCGCCGCGAGCATCGCCGCCACCGTGCTCTTGCCACTGCCGATGCCGCCGGTCAGGCCGATGCGCAGCACGCCGACACCTCGCTCAATACCAGCCCAACCAGTCGAGCACGCGGTTCGACCCGGCCAACATGACGACGATCCCGGCGCCTGCGAGGAAGGGCCCGAACGGCACGTAGCGGCCCTCGCGCAAAGCGCTGCTGAGCTTCATGCCGATGCCCACGGCCGCGCCGAGCACCGACGCGGCCAGCACGATCGGCAAGATCATCTGCGCGCCCAGCCACGCGCCCAGCGCGGCCAGCAGCTTGAAGTCGCCGTAGCCCATGCCTTCCTTGCCGGTGGTCAGCTTGAACAGCCAGTACACCGCCCACAGCGAAACGTAGCCGGCAACCGCGCCCCACAAGGCAGCTGCCGGGGGGATGGTCCAGCCGAGCGCGGCGCTGACGAGCCCGGCCCACAGCAGCGGCAGGGTCAGGTTGTCGGGCAGCAGGGTGGTGTCCCAGTCGATGCCCGCCAGCGCGACCAGAACCGCGGTGAAGGCGCACCACAGCAGCACCGTCGGCTGCGCGCCGAAGCGCCAGCCGACGGCGGCGAAGAGTACGCCGGTGAGGATCTCGATGAAGGGATAGCGCAGCGAGATTCGCGACTTGCAGGCTGAACAACGGCCGCGCAAGCGCAGGTAGCTGAGCACCGGGATGTTCTCGTGCCAAGCGATGAGGTGCCCGCACGAAGGGCAGCGCGAGCGCGGCTTGGACAAGGTGAGCGCCGCGGTGGCCTCGGACTCGTCGACCTTCACGCCGAGCATCTCGGCGCTGTCGCGCTTCCAGCCGCGCTCGAGCATGACCGGCAGGCGGTGGATCACCACATTCAGAAAACTGCCGATGCACAGGCCCAGCAGGGCCAGAACGGGCGGCGAAAGGAGCGTGTCAACGACGTGAGCGTCCATCGGCCTCGGTCACACAACCGCGCCGAGCTTGAAGATCGGCAGGTACATCGACACCACGATGCCGCCGATCAGCACGCCGAGAATCACGATGATGAAGGGCTCCATCAGGCTCGACAGGCCCTTCACCGCCTCGTCGATCTCATCTTCGTAGAACTCGGCGGCCTTGCCCAGCATGTGGTCGAGCGAACCCGATTCCTCGCCGATGGCGCACATCTGCAGCACCATGGTCGGGAACACGCCGGTCGTCTGCATCGACGTGGTCAGCGCGGCACCGGTCGACACGTCCTTCTGGATCTGCTCGGTCGCTTCGCGAAACACCGCGTTGCCGGCGGCTCCGCCCACCGAGTCGAGTGCTTCGACCAGTGGCACACCGGCGGCGAACATCGTCGAGAGGGTGCGCGTCCAGCGGGCGACGGCCGATTTGTTGACGAGGCTGCCGAACACGGGCACGCGCAACAGCAGGCGGTCCATCGTGGCTTGCATCTTCTCGGAACGCTTCCACGACTGGAGGAAGAAATAGGTTCCGCCGCCGAGGAAGCCGAAGATGACCCACCAGTACTTGACAAAGAACTCGGACATCCCGATGACGAACAGCGTCGGCGCGGGCAGGTCGGCGCCGAAGGAACTGAACACGTCCTTGAACGCCGGAACGACGAAGATCATGATGACCGAGAGCACGATGAACGCGACCACCAGCACCGCCACCGGATACATCAGCGCCGACTTGATCTTGTTCTTGATCGCGAGCGTCTTTTCCTGGTAGACGGCGAGACGATCGAGCAACGCTTCCAGGATACCGCCGGCCTCGCCGGCTTCGACCAGGTTGCAATACAGCGCGTCGAAGTGCAGCGGGTGCTTGCGAAACGCGCCCGACAGGCTCGTCCCGGTTTCCACGTCGCTGCGGATTTCGTTGAGAAGCCGTGTCATCTTCGCGTTGGTGCTGCCGCGCGCGACGATGTCGAACGACTGGATCAACGGCACGCCGGCGCGCATCATGGTCGACAGCTGGCGCGTGAAGAGGGCGATGTCCTTCTGCTTGATCGAGCGCCCGCCGCTCAGGCGGCGCTTTTTCACCTTGGTGATCAGGATGCCCTGGCGGCGCAGGCTGGCGCTGACCACCGCCTCGCCGCCGGCGCGCATCTCGCCACGTACGACCTTGCCGTTCTTGTCCTTGCCTTCCCATTCGAAGACAAGTTCCTTCATGCTCTTTGCGGGTGCCGCAATCGTCGCCATAGTGCCTCCGAGGAACCTGCTCCTCGTCCCAGAATATTGTCGCGTGAATCGCCGGCGATCACTCGTTTGTGACCGAGATGACTTCCTCGAGTGTTGTGACGCCGGCACGGACCTTGATGAGGCCCGATTGGCGCAAGTCGCGCACGCCCTCGCGCTGGGCCTGCGTCGCGATGTCGAGCGCGGTGCCCTCGGCGAGGATGATGCGCTGGATGGCTTCGGTGACCGGCATCACCTGATAAATGCCGAGCCGTCCCTTGTAGCCGTTGTTGCAGGCCGAGCAGCCCACCGCCCGATAGGGCCGCCAGCTGCCGTTGAGGTCGCTCTCGGTGAAGCCGGCCTTGAGCATGGCTTCGCGCGGATAGTCGGCCTGCGCCTTGCACGCTTCGCACAGCTTGCGCGCGAGGCGCTGTGCCGTGATCAGCAGCACGCTCGAGGCGATGTTGAACGGCGCCACGCCCATGTTGAGCAGGCGCGTCAGCGTGGTCGGCGCGTCGTTGGTGTGCAGCGTGGACATCACCATGTGGCCGGTCTGCGCCGCCTTGATCGCGATGTCGGCGGTTTCGAGGTCGCGGATTTCGCCGACCATGATGATGTCCGGATCCTGGCGCAGGAAGGACTTCAGCGCGGCGGCGAAGGTCAGGCCCGCCTTGTCGTTGACGTTGACCTGGTTGATGCCGGGCAGGTTGATTTCGGCCGGGTCTTCGACGGTCGAGATGTTGACACCCGGCTGGTTCAGGATGTTCAGGCAGGTGTAGAGCGACACTGTCTTGCCCGAGCCGGTCGGGCCGGTCACCAGCACCATGCCGTACGGCCGCTGAATGACGGCCATCAACCGATCCTTCTCGATCTTCTCGTAGCCGAGCGCCTCGATGCCGAGCTTGGCGCTCGACGGATCGAGGATACGGATCACGATCTTCTCGCCGAACAACGTGGGCAGCGTGCTAACGCGAAAGTCGATCGCCTTGCTGCCGAACTTCAGCTTCATGCGGCCGTCTTGCGGCACGCGCTTTTCCGCGATGTCCAGCCGCGAGATCACCTTGATACGCGAGGCGAGCTTGTCCTTGATCGCGATCGGCGGCTGGGTGATTTCGCGCAGTTCGCCGTCAACGCGAAAGCGCACGCGGTAGTGGTATTCGTAGGGTTCGAAATGGAGGTCCGATGCGCGCGCGTTGATGGCGTCGATCAGCATCTTCTGCAGGAAGCGCACGACCGGCGCATCCTCGACCTCGGACGTCGTCTCTGAAGTCTCCTGCGTCGTCACGTCGTCAGTGACGTCGAACTCGAAGTCGCCCGACGCCATCGACTCCAAGGTTTCGGTGACGCTGGTGCCGGAGTTCTCAAGCAGCTTGGACAGCTTGTCGTGTTCGACGATCACCCATTCGGGCGTCAACTGCGTCGCGAACTTGATGCGCTCGACCGCTTCCTGGTCAGTCGGGTCCGAGCCACCGATGAACAGCCGGTTGCCACGCTTGCCGAGAACCACCACCTGGTACTGCGCGGCGAGCTTGCCTTCGATGATGTTGCGCGGCAGCTTTTGTGCATCGACCGCGTTCAGGTCGAGCAGCGGCAGCGCGAGCGCGCTGGCGAGCGTGTGCGACAGCTCCGCCGGCGACACTGCGCCGGCGGCGATCACCGACGAAACGAAGCTGGCTTTCTTGTCCCGCGCGCCCTTGACCAGGTCTTCGGCGGTCTTGGTGGTGAGCTTGCCGGCGTGAACCAGTACGCGCGCCACTCCGGAGAGGGTCGACTGGGGAGCGTCCGCCAACGTGTCCATGGACTACCGCCTCGGGTCCGCCACGAGGACACGCTTTGCAGACGCAACGCGAGCGCCGGAAATTCGGGACACTGAGTGTTCACTCCACAACGGACAAGCGAATGATGATCGCCGATTCGCCAGGCAGTGTAAATCGCGGCATTCACGGGGAGATGCCAACAATTCACGTCGAGTTCGCGATGAGCCCTCTTGGCACAGGCCGATCGAATGCGAAACAAAGTGCAAGCGACGTCGCACGCGAACACGAGACGGGGAAGGGAATGGTCGGGGTGAGAGGATTCGAACCTCCGGCCTCTACGTCCCGAACGTAGCGCTCTACCAGGCTAAGCTACACCCCGATCTGAAAGCGCGACGAACGCCGCGCCTGCGATAGTTGTGCTCAAGAAGAGCGGTCAACCGATCGAACACATAATTCTAGCAGAGCTTCGCGGCACGGCGACTCGGGCAACACGCGCAGGCACGCGCGTGCCTTGTCCGCTTCGGCGCGCGCCGCGTCGCGCGTGGCGCCGATGGCGCCGGTGTGGCGAACGATCTGGACAACCTCGGCCAGCCGCTCGACTTCGCCGTGCTCGATCGCATGGCGGATCAGCTCGCGCTCCTGTGCGCCGCCGCGCTCCATCGCGACCAGCAGCGGCAAAGTCGGCTTGCCCTCGCGCAGGTCGTCGCCGACGTTCTTTCCCAGTTGCGTGGTCGAGCCTTCGTAGTCGAGCAGGTCGTCGACCAGCTGAAACGCGGTGCCGAGGGACCGCCCGTAATCGGCACAGGCCTCCTCGACTTCGGCGGAAGCTTCGGCCAGCACCGCACCGAGGCGCGCACTGGCCTCGAACAGCTTCGCGGTCTTGAACCGAATGACGCGCAAGTAGTCTTCGACCGCGAGGTCGGGGTTGTGCATGTTCATCAGCTGCAGCACCTCGCCCTCGGCAATGACATTGGTCGCGTCGGCGAGCACCTCCAGCACGCGCAGGCGATTCACCGAGACCATCATCTGGAAGGCGCGCGAGTACACGAAGTCGCCGACCAGCACGCTGGCAGCGTTGCCGAACAAGGCGTTTGCGGTCTCTCGCCCTCGCCGCAGCGCCGACTCGTCGACCACGTCGTCGTGCAGCAGGGTCGCGGTGTGAATGAATTCGACCGTCGCCGCCAACTCGAAGCGCTCGGGTCCGACGAACCCCAGCGCCTTCGAAAACAGCAGCACGAGAACCGGTCGAATCCGCTTGCCGCCGGCACTGATGATGTAGTGGGCGATCTGGTTGATCAGCACCACGTCGGAAGCGAGCCGGCGCTGGATCACCGCGTCGACTTCGTTCATGTCGGCGGTCATCAGCGCGGCCACGCTAGCGGAGGCCGGGGGCGAGGCGGGGAAGGGCGCGGTCTGCGCGCTGGGCTGGGATGGCACGGACGGATTATAGAAAGTCGTCCGCTGTCAGCGGCGCCCGAGCGGGCCCGCGCCCGAGGATTCGCCCCCGAAAAGGCTTCCGTTGTAGAATGTCTGGCTCTGCGTCAAACCGCAGGGCTGCCGCGCGCCACGATTTGGGTGCCGGTGGTATCCATCGAAAGGGCTGATATGTACGCGGTCATAAAAACCGGCGGCAAACAATACAAGGTTGCTGCGGGCGAAAAGATCAAGGTAGAACAGATTGCTGCGGATGTTGGCCAAGAGATCACGATCGACCAGGTGTTGGCAATTGGTGCCGGCGCCGATCTGAAGGTCGGGACTCCCTTGGTAACGGGCGCAAGCGTGGTGGCCACTGTCGTGGCCCAGGGCAAGCACGACAAGGTGCGCATCTTCAAGATGCGTCGCCGCAAGCACTATCAGAAGCGGCAGGGTCATCGCCAGACCTTCACCGAACTCGAGATCAGTGCGGTCAACGCCTGAGCTGCCAACGTCAAGGAGATCTGAACCATGGCACAGAAAAAAGGCGGCGGTTCCACCCGGAACGGCCGTGATTCCCAGCCGAAGATGCTCGGCGTCAAGGTGTTCGGCGGCCAGACCATTCCGGCCGGCTCGATCATCGTTCGCCAGCGCGGCACCAAGTTCCACGCAGGCGCCAACGTCGGCACCGGCCGCGACCACACGCTGTTCGCACTGGTCGACGGTGAGGTGAGCTACGCCGTCAAGGGCCCGCAGAACCGCCAAACGGTGAGCGTCAAGGCGCTGTAATTGCCCGGGTCGCTGCACCGAACAAGCCCCGGTCTGCCGGGGCTTGTTTTTTGGTTGCGACATCACATCGCTTCGCGATATGAGTCTTCACCGAAGCGGGTGCTTTGCGGTGCTGGATTACCATCTTGAGCACGTCCCTCATCCATCAAAAGCTCCGCGCTCGTTCGGCGGGCATGGGCAAGCAATCATGAAATTCGTCGACGAAGCCACCATCGACGTTGTCGCCGGCAATGGCGGCAACGGCTGCATGAGCTTTCGTCGCGAGAAGTTCATTCCCTTCGGCGGGCCCAACGGCGGTGACGGCGGCCGCGGGGGCAGCGTCTATGCCGTGGGCGACCGCAACCTCAACACGCTGATCGACTACCGCTATGCGCGCCGCCATGAAGCGCGCAACGGCGAGAACGGCCGCGGATCCGACCAGTACGGCGCGGCCGCCGACGACATCGTGCTGCGCATGCCGATGGGCACGATCATCAAAGACGCCGACACCGGCGAAGTGATTGCCGAGTTGCTCGTGCCCGATGAAAAGGTGTTGCTCGTCAAGGGTGGCGACGGCGGCTTCGGCAACCTGCATTTCAAGAGCAGCACGAACCGCGCGCCGCGGCAGAAGACGCCCGGCTGGCCCGGCGAGCAGAAAAAGCTCAAGCTCGAACTACGGGTGCTCGCCGACGTGGGGTTGCTCGGCATGCCCAACGCCGGCAAGTCGACGCTGATCGCTGCGATTTCCAACGCGCGCCCGAAGATCGCCGACTACCCGTTCACGACGCTGCACCCCAATCTGGGCGTCGTGCGCGTCGCTCCCGAGCAGAGCTTCGTCGTTGCCGACATTCCCGGCCTCATCGAAGGTGCCGCAGAAGGCGCCGGCCTCGGGCATCTGTTCCTGCGCCATTTGCAGCGCACCCATTTGCTGCTGCACCTCGTCGACTTTGCGCCCTTCGACGAGAGCATCGACCCGGTCGCGCAGGCCAAGGCCATCGTTGCCGAACTGAAGAAGTACGACCCTGCGCTCTACGACAAGCCGCGCTGGGTGGTGCTCAACAAGCTCGACATGGTGCCCGCCGATGAGCGCGAGAAGCGCGTCAAGGACTTCATCAAGCGCTTCAAGTGGAAGGGTCCCGTGTTCGAGATCTCCGCGCTCACCCGCGAGGGCTGCGAGGGCCTGATCCACGCCGTCTACCAGCATGTCGAGAAGCTGAAGAACGTCGTGCCCGACGACCCCGATCCGCGCTTCGACACGGCAGGCGCCGACGCGTCCATGCCATGAGCGGGGTGCTGAAGAACGCGAGGCGGATCGTCGTCAAGGTCGGCTCCAGCCTCGTCACCGATGAAGGCCGCGGTGTCGATGCCGACGCGGTCGGCAACTGGTGCCGGCAGATGGCGGCGCTCGCTGCGCAGGGCCGCGAAGTCGTGATGGTTTCCAGTGGCGCGATTGCCGAGGGCATGAAGCGCCTGGGCTGGGCCACCCGGCCGAAGGAAATCCACGAGTTGCAGGCGGCGGCGGCGGTGGGCCAGATGGGCCTCGCGCAGATCTACGAATCGAAGCTGCGCGAGCACGGCATGGGCAGCGCGCAGGTGCTGCTCACCCACGCCGACCTGGCCGACCGCGAGCGCTATCTCAACGCGCGTTCGACGCTTTTGACGCTGCTCGGGCTGAAGGTCATCCCGGTGATCAACGAGAACGACACCGTGGTCAACGACGAGATCAAGTTCGGCGACAACGACACGCTCGGCGCGCTGGTGGCCAACCTTGTCGACGCCGACGCGCTGGTGATCCTCACCGATCAGAAGGGCCTCTATTCGGCCGACCCGCGCCGCGACACGAGCGCCCGATTCATCCACGAAGCCCAGGCCGGCGCCCCCGAGCTGGAGCGGATGGCCGGCGGCGCCGGCTCGGGCATCGGCAAGGGCGGCATGATCACCAAGGTGCTGGCCGCCAAGCGCGCCGCCAGCAGCGGTGCCAGTACGGTCATTGCCTGGGGCCGCGAGCCCGACGTGTTGATTCGCCTGGCCAGCGGTGAGCCGATCGGCACCGCGCTGCTGGCGGCGACGCAAAAGATGGCGGCGCGCAAGCAGTGGATGGCCGACCACCTGCAGCTGCGCGGTGCGGTGGTCGTGGACGATGGCGCGGTGGCGAAACTGCGCGACGCCGGCAAGAGCCTGTTGCCCATCGGCGTGATCGAGGTCCAGGGCGAATTCCACCGGGGCGATGTGATCGCCGTGCGCAGCGCCGCCGGGCTCGAGATCGCGCGCGGCCTGGCCAACTACGCGAGCAGCGAAGCGCGCCTGATCGCGCGCAAGCCATCGAGCGAGTTCGAGCGCCTGCTCGGTTTCACCGGCGAGCCCGAGATGATCCACCGGGACAATCTTGTGCTCACGTGAGTGAGCGCAGGATTGCAGCGAACTACTCGCGTCACTCCTTCGGCTCTTCGCTCGGCGGCAACTCCGCCGGCCCGGTCTCCACCGGCTCCGCCGGCGCGAAGTGCCCGTCGCGTTCGTCGTCGCGATGGTGCGGGCGCATGCCCGAGCGCAGGTAGCGGTTGTGGTGGCTGCCGCGCGGCAGGAAGCGCGCGAGCTCGGTCAGCGCCATTTGGTAGACATCGCGCTTGAACTCGATCACCACTTCGAGCGGCACCCAGTATTCGTTCCAGCGCCAGGCGTCGAACTCCGGGTGGTCGGTGGCGCGCAGGTTCATGTCGCAGTCGCGCCCCATCAACTGCAGCAGAAACCAGATCTGCTTTTGCCCGCGGTAGTGGCCGCGCGCGTCGCGCCGGATGAAGTGGTCGGGCACCTCGTAGCGCAACCAGTCGCGCGTGCGCGCAATGATGCGCACGTGATCCGGCATGAGCCCCACTTCCTCGTGGAGCTCGCGGAACATCGCCTGCTCAGGCGTTTCGCCATATTTGATGCCCCCTTGCGGGAACTGCCAGGAATGGGTGCGGATTCGTTTGCCCCAGAACACCTGGTTCTTCTGGTTGAGCAGGATGATGCCGACGTTGGGTCTGAACCCTTCACGGTCGAGCATAATCAACCCCAAAATTCTCGTTGAAATGATTATTGCACCGGCGTGACGGGAATGAACCCCTTGGGTTTCCCGCACACCCGCCGCCGGCTCATTCCCCCTCTCTCGCCCGCATGAAAGCCTCCCAGTTCTTCATTTCCACCCTCAAGGAAGCCCCCGCAGACGCCGAGGTCGTGAGCCACCAGCTGATGATGCGCGCCGGCATGATCAAGCGCCTGGGCGCCGGCATCTACAGCTACATGCCGATGGGCCTGCGCGTGATCCGCAAGGTCGAGACCATCATCCGCGAAGAGATGAACCGCGCCGGCGCGGTGGAGCTGCTGATGCCGGTCGTGCAGCCCGCCGAGCTGTGGCAGGAGACGGGCCGCTTCGACAAGATGGGGCCCGAGTTGCTGCGCGTGAAGGACCGGCACGACCGCGACTTCATCGTCCAGCCGACCAGCGAGGAAGTCATCACCGACATCGCACGCCAGGAGCTGCGCAGCTACCGCGCGCTGCCGAGAAATTTCTATCACATCCAGACCAAGTTCCGCGACGAACGGCGGCCGCGCTTCGGCGTGATGCGCGGGCGCGAGTTCACGATGAAGGACGCCTACTCGTTCGATCGCGACGAAGACAGCGCCGGCAAGAGCTATGACGCGATGTACGCCGCCTATGTGCGCATCTTCGAGCGCATGGGCCTGAGCTTTCGCGCGGTCGCGGCCGACACCGGCGCGATCGGCGGCGACCGCTCGCACGAGTTCCAGGTGATCGCCGAGACCGGCGAGGACGCGATCGTCTACTGCCCCGATTCCGACTATGCGGCCAACATCGAGCTGGCCGAAGCGCTGCCGCTGATCGTCCACCGCGCCGCGCCGGCGCAGCCGATGGTGAAGACGCCGACGCCGGCCAAGAGCACCTGCGAAGACGTGGCCGCTTTGCTCGGCGTGCCGCTCGCGACGACGGTGAAGTCGCTGGTGCTCGCCACCGACGAGAAGAACGCCGCCGGCGATGTGGTCAAGACCACCGTCTGGCTGCTACTGGTGCGCGGCGACCATGCGCTCAACGAAGTGAAGGCGGGCAAGCTGCCGGGGCTCAAAGACGGCTACCGCTTCGCGACCGTCGCCGAGATCGAGGACCACTTCGGCTGCAAGCCGGGCTACCTCGGTCCGATCACGCCGGTAAAGCCGGTGAAGGTCGTCGCCGACCGCACCGTGGCGGCGATGAGCGATTTCATCTGCGGCGCCAACGAAGGCGACTTCCACATCACCGGCGTGAACTGGGGTCGCGACCTGCCCGAACCCGACCTCGTTGCCGACATCCGCAACGTCGTCGAGGGCGACCCCTCGCCCGACGGTCGCGGCACGCTCGCGATCCAGCGCGGCATCGAGGTCGGCCATGTGTTCTTCCTCGGCACCAAGTATTCGAAAGCGATGAACGCCACCTACCTCGACGAAGCGGGCAAGCCGCAGCTGATGCAGATGGGTTGCTACGGAATCGGCGTCACCCGCATCCTCGGCGCGGCGATCGAGCAGAACCATGACGAGCGTGGCATCGTCTGGCCCGATGCGCTGGCGCCGTTCACGGTGGTGCTGTGCCCGATCGGCTACGACCGCTCGGTTGACGTGAAGGCGGCCGCCGACAAGCTCCACGACGAACTGCAGGCGCAGGGCATCGACGTGATGCTCGACAACCGCGGCGAGCGCCCGGGCGCGATGTTCGCCGACTGGGAACTGGTCGGCGTGCCACACCGCGTGGTCATTTCCGAGCGCGGCCTGAAGGAAGGCAAGCTCGAGTACCAGGGACGGCGCGATGCGCAGGCGACGCCCGTGCCGACCGCCGAGGTGCTGGCCTTCGTGAGGGCCAGGATCGCTGCATGAGCCACTCCCTGTCCCGCCACGGGATCGGGAGGCGCGGCATTGCTGTGGCGGCGCTCGCGAGCGCGCTCGGGCTCGGCGCACACGAGCCGGCGCATGCCGGCGCGCAGGTCGAGGAGCCGCTCGCGGATGCGGTGCGCTCGGCGCTCGCCGCCGCCATCGCCGACAGCGCGCCGCCCAAGCCGGGGTTCGACACCATCGAGCAGCGCATCGCCTACCTGAAGTGGCTCGGCGAGATGAGCAACCGCTTGAAGAAGCGCCAGACCGAGCATGTGACGCGTGTCGAGTTCCTCGAGACGCTGTGGTACGAAAGCAAGCGCGCTGCGCTCGAACCCTCGCTGGTGCTCGGCCTGATTCAGGTCGAGAGTGGCTTTCGCAAGTACGCGATCAGCCGCGCCGGCGCGCGCGGCTACATGCAGGTGATGCCGTTCTGGGCGCGCCTGATCGGCGACGGCGCCGCGGTGCGCCTGTTCCACATGCAGACCAACTTGCGCTTCGGCTGTGTGATCCTGCGCCACTACCTGGCGCTCGAGCGCGGCGACCTGTTCATGGCGCTCGGGCGCTACAACGGCAGCCGCGGCCGCGACGAATATCCGAACCTCGTTTTCGGCGCGCGCAAGACCTGGGACTACGCGCCGGCGTAGCCGCTGGCGCGCTACAAGCCAGTCCAGCTCTTCGGCGACGCGCCCGCGACGCCGATCAGCGCGAGCACCCGCTCGACCGTGTCGCCCACCAGCTCATCGACGCTCTGCGGCCGGTGGTAGAAGGCGGGCAGCGGCGGAAAGATCACCCCGCCCATCTCGGTCACCGCGGTCATGTTGCGCAGGTGCGCCAGGTTGAACGGCGTCTCGCGCACCATCAGCACCAGGCGGCGTCGCTCCTTCAGCGTCACGTCGGCGGCGCGGGTGAGCAGGTTGTCCGACAGGCCGTGGGCGATGGCGGCCAGCGTCTTCATCGAGCATGGCGCGATCACCATCGCGTCGGTCGCGAACGAGCCGCTCGCGATCGCCGCGCCGATGTCGGACGCGCCATAGGCCACGTCGGCCAGCGCCTCGAGTTCCTTGCGGTCGAGCGCCAGTTCGTGATGGACGTTGAGCACCCCCGCCGGGCTCGCGACCAGGTGCGTCTCACACCCGGCAGCCCGCAAGCGCTCGAGCAGGCGAACCGCGTACACTGCGCCGCTCGCGCCGGTGACGCCGACGACGACCCGCAACGCGGTGCTGCGGCTCACGCCTCGGTGCCCAGCACCTGCTGCAGCTCGCCGGCCTGGTACATCTCCATCATGATGTCCGAGCCGCCGACGAACTCGCCGTTCACGTACAGCTGCGGAATCGTCGGCCAGTTGGCGTAGTCCTTGATGCCCTGGCGGACGTCTTCGTCCTCCAGCACGTTGAAGGTCTTCAGGTCGTTGACCCCGCAGGCCTTGAGAATTTGCACCGCGCGGCCGGAGAAGCCGCACATCGGGAATTGTGCGGTGCCTTTCATGAAAAGCACCACGCGGTTGGATTTGACGAGATCGTCGATGCGTTGTTGAACGTCGCTCATGGTCGGTGCCTCTGACGGGCAAATAGACGGAACAGCTGAGGTTATACGGCAAAGCCGGCGCCGCTTCGGCGCCGTGCGGCCTTGCCCCCAGCACTCAGAAGGAGTACGACACGCCGACCTGCACCAGTGGCGACAAGCGCATCTCGCGCAACAGGTCATCGAGGCTCTGGTTGCCGCTGAACACCCGCCCGAGTTTCACCGCCGAGCCGGGGCTGAGCGCCATCACGCCGACGTCGGCGCTGAAGCCCCAGCCGCCCTTGATCGACAGCCCGGTGTAGCCCACGCCGACGTAGGGTACGGCGCCTGAATCGGACACTTCGGCGCTGGGGACGAGAGCGAAGCCGCCGACGCTGCGGCGATCGACGCTGAAGGAACGCCCGCTACCGTAGCCCGAACCCGGCAACGGCGACAGGAACGAGGCGGAGCGCGCACCCACGAGCAAGCCGCTGGTGGCGCGGAAGCCGCCAGCGTCGCTTGCGCCGCGCAGCGAGTGGGTGAAGTAGTAGTCGCTGATCAGGCTCAGGCCGGTGACGCTCAATCCGCCGTCCGGATTGAATGCGTCCGGCCGCACGAACGGGGTGGTGGTGCCAAGCGACAGACGCCCTTGCCAGCGTGGCCAGTCGCCGGACCGTGCACGCGGCACCAGACCTTCGCCCTCGAGCGCGTTGGCGCTTCCCAGCGCGCCCACCGCCAACGCCCCGACCACCATCCAGTGTGCTGATCGCATGACAAGCTCCTTGTACAGACGCTTTGCTTTGCGAGAGATCGGCGTCTTCCCGACCATGGGTTCATGCTACGCCGCCGCACTTGGTTTGTGTGCCGAATGTGGTCCGCTCCCACCCGATTGAGGGAAGTCGTGACGGATTTCGCACAGATGATTTCCACGCCCGTGCAGCGCCGCCACATCCGGGCAACCAGGCGTTACCGGGGCGCTGCGCAACCACCGGTGCAACGCAGCACCCCACCCAGATCGCGCCGCGAGGCAACACGCGTGAAGCCCGCTTGCGCAAACAGGGCGGCGACGCGGTCTGCCTGATCGTGGCCGTGTTCCAGCAGCAGCCATCCGTCCGGCGCGAGGTGTGTGTGGGCGCGCTCGGCGATCTGGCGAATCGCGTCCAGTCCATCTGTGCCCGATGTGAGCGCCAGCGGCGGCTCGTGCTGCAGCGCGTCGAGGTGGACGTCGCCGTCGGCAATGTAGGGCGGGTTGCTGAGCGCCAAGTCGAAGCGCCGACCGGCCAGCGCGTCCCACCAATGTCCTTGGTGCAAGTCCAGCTCAAGCCCGAGGCGCCGGGCATTGGCCCCGGCCACAGCCAGCGCTGCGGCGCTCGCGTCGCTGGCGCTGAGCCGCGCATGGGGCATCGCGCGCTTGAGCGCCAGCGCGATCGCGCCGCTGCCGGTGCCGAGGTCGACGACGCGGGGCGACAGCAGGTTGACCAGCGGCCCGCGCAACAGCTCCAATGCCCAGTCGACCAGCGTCTCGGTGTCGGGGCGCGGCACCAGCACGTCCGCGTTCACCTGCAGCGCCAGGCCATGGAACTCCTTCTCGCCGACGATGTAGGCGAGCGGCTCACCTGCTGCACGGCGCGTGAGCTCTGCGCGGTACAGCGCGGCCTGTGCCGCGGCCAGCGGCGCGTCGTCGTGGGCGAGCAGCCAGCTGCGCGGCCGCTCCATCGCGCGCGCCAGCAGCAGCTGCGCATCGAGCCGATCGACGCCGCTCGCGCGTGCCTGCGCCAGCGCTTGCGCGACCGTCAGCGCGTTCATTGGGTAGCCTCCGCGCTACGCGCTGCGGTATTCGCCTTGGGAGCGGCCCGGCGGCTCATGCCTCGCCGCTTTCCAGCGCCGCCAACTGCTCGGCCGCGCGCGCTGCCTGCAGCGCGGCGATCACCTCGTCGAGTTCGCCGTCGAGGATGAACTGCAGCTTGTACAGCGTGAGGTTGATGCGGTGGTCGGTGAGCCGCCCCTGCGGGAAGTTGTAGGTGCGGATGCGGTCGCTGCGATCGCCACTGCCGATCAAACCCTTGCGCGTGGCCGCCTCTTTCGCGGCGCGCTCGGCGCGGTCCTTCTCGCGCAGGCGCGCAGCCAGCACCGCCATCGCCTTGGCCTTGTTGCGGTGCTGCGAGCGGTCGTCCTGGCATTCGGCAACGATGCCCGTCGGCAAGTGAGTGATGCGGATCGCGCTGTCGGTCTTGTTGACGTGCTGGCCGCCGGCACCACTCGCGCGGAAGGTGTCGATGCGCAGCTCGGCCGGGTTGAGCTGGATGTCTTCGGTCTCGTCGGGCTCGGGCAACACTGCGACCGTGCAGGCACTGGTGTGGATACGGCCCTGCGTCTCGGTCGCCGGCACCCGCTGCACGCGGTGCCCACCGGACTCGAACTTGAGCCGCTCGTAGACGTTCTCGCCCTCGATGCGGAACACCACTTCCTTGTAGCCGCCGAGATCGGACACGCTTTCCGACAGCAGCTCGGCGCGCCAGCCGCGCCGCTCGGCGTAGCGCAGGTACATGCGCGCCAGGTCGGCGGCGAACAGCGCCGACTCGTCACCGCCGGTGCCGGCGCGGATTTCGAGGAAGGCGTTGCGCGCGTCGTCCGGATCGCGCGGCAGCAGCGCCGACTGCAGCTCGACGTGCAGCCGTTCGACGTCGGCCTGCGCCGCGCCGACCTCCTCTTGCGCCATCTCGGCCATGTCGTTGTCGGGATGGGCCAGCATCTCGCGCGCGCCGGCCAGGTCGTGTTCGCGCTGCTCGAAGCGGCGAAAGCGCTCGACCACGCCCGACACCTCGGCATGCTCGCGCGTCAACTCGCGAAAGCGCTTCATGTCGGCCGCGATGCCTGCGTCGGACAGGGTCGCATCCAGCTCGTTGAGCCGCAGCGCGAGGCGTTGGAACTGTTGGCGAAGAGACTCTTTCATCGGGTGCTCGGTGGGGGCGGCGTCGCACGTAAAGGCTCGCGCCAGGGCACCGCCGGGTTGGCGGTGCGCAGCTAACGCTGATCGTCGGCCGGATCGGGTCGCGGGCTCGTGGACGCGCTGCGCAGGAACAGCCGCGACACCGTCTGCGCCAGTTGCGCACGGTGCTCGCCGTCGGCGGCATGCAGCTCGGCCAGTGCGCCGTGCAGCATCTTCTGAGTGAGGCCGCGCGACAGCGCTTCGAGCACCGCCTCGACGTTCTCGCCGCGGGCCAGCAGCTTGCGCGCGCGGGCGATCTCGGCGGCGCGCCAGTCGTCGGCCTGCGCGTTGAGCGCCTGGATCAGCGGCACGCTGCCGCGCTGCCCCAGCCAGTGCACGAAGCCCTGCACGCCGGTCTCGATGATCGCCTCGGCCTGCGCCACCGCGGCCTGGCGCTTGGCGCCGGCGGTCTGCACCAGCGCGGACAGGTCGTCGACGGTGTAGAGGTAGACGTCCGACAGGCGCGCCACTTCGGGCTCGATGTCGCGCGGCACCGCCAGATCGACCATGAACATCGGCCGGTGCTTGCGCGCCTTCAGAGCCCGCTCCACGGCGCCGAGGCCAATGATCGGCAGCGAGCTCGCGGTGCAGGAGATCACGACGTCGAACTCGGCCAGGCGCTGCGGCAAGTCCGCCAGGCGCAGCGCCTCGGCGCCGAAGCGGCCGGCCAGGCGCTCGCCGCGCTCCAGCGTGCGGTTGGCCACTGCCAGCGCGCGCGGGTTGCGGGCGGCGAAGTGGGTCGCCACCAGTTCGATCATTTCGCCGGCGCCGACGAACAGCACCTTCAACGCGGCCAGGTCTTCGAACAACTGCGACGCCAGCCGCACCGACGCGGCGGCCATGCTGATCGAATGGGCGCCGATTTCGGTCGAGCTGCGCACTTCCTTGGCCACTGCGAACGAGCGCTGGAACATCTGGTGCAGCGTGCTGCCCAGCGTGCCGGCGTTGTCGGCTTCGCGCACCGCGTGCTTCATCTGGCCGAGGATCTGCGGCTCGCCCAGCACCATCGAATCGAGCCCGCTCGCCACCCGAAACGCGTGCCGCGCCGCCGCGCCGCCTTCGAGCACATAGGTGTGCTCGCGCAGCATCGGGCTGCCCACGCCGCCCACCTCGGCCAGCCACTCGACGCTCGGATTGACCAGCCCCTGCGCATGCAGCGGATCGGCGGCCACGTACAGCTCGGTGCGGTTGCAGGTCGAGACGATGGCGACCTCGGGCGAGCGCTGCACCCGCGCGCGAAAGGCCCGCAAGGCCGGCGCCAGCTGCTCGGGCGAAAACGCGAACCGGCCCCGCAGGTCCAGCGGCGCGGTGGCATGGTTCAGCCCGAGGGCGAGGACGCTCATGGCGCGATTATAAAATTCGTCGCAATTCAGGCCTCGAGCCTCCGTGAAAGCCCGTGGCGCGGCTTGATCCGCGTCAAGCCGTCGCCGTCATCTTCTCTTGCAAGCACCCTTTCCGTGGACCTACTCGGCGGCCTCTGGCACCTGCTCAACTTCTTCGCTCCGGCGGCCGGCATCGGGCTGTTCGCCTCGCTGCTGACCAAGCTGGCGTGGCGGCGCGAGTTGCGCGGCGTGGCCTGGACGCGGCTGTGGCTGGCCGCCTTCGCCGGTGCGGCCCTGGCCGGACTCGGCGGACTGCTGCTCTTCGGGCGCGACGGCAAGATGGCCACCTACGTCGCGATGGTGCTCGCCTGCGCCGTCAGCCTGTGGTGGCTCGCCTTCGGGGCGGGACGGCGCTGACGGTCGCAGCGAAGATGACCGGTGATTTCGCCGCTTCACCTGCCTTTGCGGCGGGGAATCCATGGCGTTGCTGTCGAAGGAGGCCATGTTCGCCCGCGCGATGGTCGGGCGCGAATACATGACGCCGGCGGTGCTCGCCAGCCGCTGGCACTGAGGGGCGGCGCGACGGCGCCGCTCAGTCCACCAGCGCGGCGCTGCGGCGCTCGCTGGCCACCACCTCGGCCCGCAGCGAATGCGGGAAGGCTTCGGTGATGGTCACGTCGACCAGCTGGCCCACCAGCCGCGGTGCACCCTTGAAGTTGACGATGCGGTTGCACTCGGTGCGCCCCATCAATTCGTTCGGGTCCTTGCGCGACGGCCCTTCGACCAGCACCCGCTGAACCGTGCCGACGCGCGACGCGCTGATGCGCTGCGCATTCGCTTCGATCACCGCCTGCAGGTACTGCAGCCGCTGCAGCTTCACCGCTTGCGGGGTGCCGTCGGGCAGGGCAGCGGCGGGCGTGCCGGGGCGCGGGCTGAACACGAAGCTGAAGCTCGCGTCGAAGCCCACGTCGGCGATCAGCTTCATCGTGCGGGCGAAATCGTCCTCGGTCTCGCCGGGGAAGCCGACGATGAAGTCGCTCGACAGGCTGATCCCGGGGCGCACCGCGCGCAGCTTGCGGATCGTGCTCTTGTATTCCATCGCGGTGTAGCCGCGCTTCATCGCCATCAGGATGCGGTCGCTGCCGTGCTGCACCGGCAGGTGCAGATGGTTCACGAGCTTCGGCACCTTGGCATAGACGTCCACCAGCCGCTGGGTGAACTCGTTCGGGTGGCTGGTGGTGTAGCGGATGCGCTCGATCCCGGGGATCTCGGCCACGTACTCGATCAGCAGCGCGAAGTCGGCGATCTCCGAGCCTGCCTTGTCACTTCGGCCCATCCGGCCGCGGTAGGCATTGACGTTCTGGCCGAGCAGGGTCACTTCCTTCACGCCCTGGTCGGCGAGGCCCGCCACCTCGACCAGCACGTCGTCGAACGGGCGCGACACCTCTTCACCGCGGGTGTAAGGCACGACGCAGTAGCTGCAGTACTTGGAGCAGCCTTCCATGATCGACACAAAGGCGCTCGCGCCATCCACCCGCGCCGGCGGCAGGTGATCGAACTTCTCGATCTCGGGAAAGCTGATGTCGACCTGCGCTCGCTGCTGCCGCACGCGCTTGTCCAGCAGCTCGGGCAGGCGGTGCAGCGTCTGCGGGCCGAACACCACGTCGACGTAGGGCGCGCGCTCGATGATCGCCGCGCCTTCCTGGCTCGCGACGCAGCCACCGACGCCGATCATCACGCCGCGGGCCTTCAGGTGCTTGACCCGGCCAAGGTCGCTGAACACCTTTTCCTGTGCCTTCTCGCGCACCGAGCAGGTGTTGAACAGGATCAGGTCGGCCTGCTCGACATCGGTGGTCGGCTCGTAGCCCTGGGCGGCGTGCAGCACATCGGCCATCTTGTCCGAGTCGTACTCGTTCATCTGGCAGCCGAAGGTCTTGATGAAGACCTTCTTGCTCATGTCAGCCCCCACGGGGCGTTCCGCCCCTGCCCCCATGGGCCATGAAGCGGCCCACTCTTGTGGCCCCTGGGGCACTCGAATGCCTTGAGACGGCTCGGCGTCATGCTCATGGCTTTCTCCACACCTGCGCGACCGGGTCGAAGGTCCAGGTCTGAGTCTCGATGGCCGCGGTCGGCCAGGGCTTCTTCGCTGCCTCCTCGGGCGTCAGGATCCAGACGTCCTTCACCAGCCCTTCGGTATCGACCGTGTAATGGACAAGCAATTTCAGGCCGACCAGCGCGCCCGACATCTCGAGCATGTTGCGCGTGCCGCGGATGCGCGCACCGGGTGCGAGCCGGGCCGGCCGGCCGTTGAGCGTGACCTGCGGCGGGCTGTCGATGACGAGGGAGCCGCGCAACGCGTTCTGCGGGAAGTTGCGCTGCACCTGGGCGGCAACCGGCGCGGCGATGGAAAGCACTGCGCAGGCAGCGATGACACAGCGGTACATGGTGTAGATCCAGTGGCTGTCGGAGGGAAGCGGGCGCGGCGAAAGGGCCCGCTGAGCGAAGCAGCAAGTTTAGCGTTGGCGCCGGCGCAGTGCGTCAGGTACCTCGCCACCGACCCGGCCACCGGGCGCTGATCGCCAACGAAAAAGGCTGCGAGTGCAGGACACGGGCAGCCTTGGTCGGATGTCTGGTGGCGCTTCAGGGATTCGAACCCCGGACCTGCGGATTATGATTCCGTCGCTCTAACCGACTGAGCTAAAGCGCCTGAGCCCGCGATTATAACGGGGCATTTCACCGCTTCCGATCCGCCCCGAACCCCCGCACCCGATGTTCAGCTTCTTCAAGATCAAGAACAGGCCGCCGGTCGAACCCGCGGCGCCGGCACAGCCGGAAACGGCGGAGGCCATCGCCCCTTCCGTCGCACCCACCGCCCCCGACATCGTGCCGCCCGAGCGCCGCGGCTGGATGGACAAGCTGCGCAGCGGCCTGCGCAAAACCGGCAGCAGCATCACCCAGGTCTTCACCGGCACGCAGATCGACGATGCCCTGTACGAAGAACTCGAAGCCGCCTTGCTGATGGCCGACGCCGGCGTGAAGGCCACCGAGTTCCTGCTCGTTGACCTGAAGCGCCGGGTCAAGCAAGAGCGCGTCAGCGATCCCGCAGCGGTCAAGGCCTTGCTCTGCGACGCCATCACCGAGCTGCTCGTGCCGCTGGAAAAGGCGCTGACCGTCGGCGAAGCCGCACCGACCGTGATCATGGTCGTCGGCGTCAACGGCGCCGGCAAGACGACGAGCATCGGCAAGCTCACGCGTCATCTTGCCGAGGAGGGCGAGAAGGTGCTGCTCGCGGCCGCCGACACCTTCCGCGCCGCGGCGAAGGAGCAACTGGCGATCTGGGCTGGTCGCACCAACGTCGAGATCGTCAGCCAGGAAGGCGGCGACCCGTCGGCAGTGACCTTCGACGCGGTGACGGCGGGCAGGGCGCGCGGCTGCGACGTGGTGATCGCCGACACCGCGGGCCGCTTGCCGACCCAGCTGCACCTGATGGAAGAACTGAAGAAGATCAAGCGCAGCATCGCCAAGGCGCAGGCCGGCGCGCCGCACGAAGTGCTGCTGGTCGTCGACGGCAACACCGGGCAGAACGCGCTGGCGCAGGTGAAGACCTTCGACGAGGCGCTGCAGCTCAGCGGCCTCGTGATCACCAAGCTCGACGGCACGGCCAAGGGCGGCGTGCTCGCGGCGATCGCGCGCGAGCGGCCGGTGCCGGTCTACTTCATTGGGGTCGGCGAGAAGCTCGAGGACCTGCAGCCCTTCAGCGCGCGCGAGTTCGCCAACGCGTTGCTGAGCTGAGTCGCTGCCCTATGGCCGCTTCGGCTTGCCCGGTTCGAGCGGTGCCGGCGCGGTGTCGAAGTCGTCGAACCAGGTCGACGGCGGCGCCTCGCGCACCTCGATCACCTCGTCGGACGAGGAATCGCGCGCCTCTTCGCTGAACGGGTTGTACGCCGGCGCGACGTCGCGCCCGGGCACCGAGCGCGCCATCGCGCTGGCGGCACTCGCCGCGGCCGCCGTGGCCGGCGTCGCAGGCGCCGGCGGCGGGCTGGGGACGATCGCCTCGCGCACCGCGTCGACCGCCGGCAGCGCGTTTTCGCTCCACACATGCACCGGCACGGCAGCTGCCTTCAGCACCCGCGCCAGGCGTTGCTGGCGCTTGCGCGCGCGGTCGCTCAGCCGATCGTCGGCCGAACGGATCTCGACCACCGCGATCACCTGCGAATGGCGGTCGCAGACGACGAAGTCGGCGCACAGGTGGCCGACCCGGCGCAGCCACTCGGCATACGAGTTGCGCGTCGGCACCTTGATGAAGCGCGCGAGCGGCACCTGCGCCAGGATCATGTGCGCCGGCAGCGCAGCACGCAGCCGGTCGTAGGCCTCGCGCTCGACGGTGGTCAGCACGCGCGTGGCCTGCGGCGGCCAGGCCGCGACGGTGTCGAGGTTGTCGGCCGGGCGGCTGTCGCCGCGCTGCCGGTTGGCACGCCAGCGCAACGCCCACGCACCTGCCAACAGGGCGAGGACGATGGCGATGGCGAGGAGCAGTGGTCCCATCTCAACCCATCCCGCCGAGGCCCTTCATGCCGCCCATGCGCTTCATCATCTTCATCAGTCCGCCGCCTTTCATCTTCTTCATCATGTCACGCGTGTGCTCGAACTGGTTGAGCAGTCGATTGACCTCCTGCACCTGAACCCCGGCGCCGGCGGCGATGCGGCGCTTGCGTGTGGCCTTGATGAGTTCGGGCTTGCGCCGCTCCAGCGGCGTCATCGAGCAGATGATGCCCTCCATGCGACGAACATCGCGCTCGGCACGGTCCATGTCGACGGCGCCGGCCTTCGCACTGAGCTGGCTCGGCAGCTTGTCGATCAGTCCCGACAGGCCGCCCATCTTCTTCATTTGTGAAATCTGTGACAGGAAGTCATTCAGGTCGAAGGCGCTGCCCGACTTGACCTTCTCGGCGAGCTTTTGCGCTGCCGCCATGTCGACGCCTTTGGACACCTCCTCGACCAGCGCGACGATGTCGCCCATGCCGAGGATGCGCCCCGCATGGCGCTCCGCGTCGAAGACCTCCAGCCCGTCGATTTTCTCGCTGATGCCGGCGAACTTGATCGGCGCGCCGGTGATCTGTCGCACCGACAGCGCCGCGCCGCCGCGCGAATCGCCGTCGGTCTTGGTCAGCACGATACCGGTCAGTGGCAGCGCCTCCTTGAAGGCCTTCGCGGTATTGATCGCGTCCTGGCCCTGCATCGCGTCGACGACGAATAGCGTCTCGACCGGCTTCAGCGCCGCGTGCAGCTCGGTGATCTCGCGCATCAGCGCTTCGTCGATTGCCAGGCGCCCGGCGGTGTCGACCAGCAGCACGTCGAAGTAGTGCTTGCGTGCGTGGTCGAGCGCGGCGGCGGCGATGGCCACCGGCTTGTCGTCGGCGTGGGAGGGGAACCACTCGGCCCCTGCCTGTTTCGTCACCGTCTTCAGCTGCTCGATCGCCGCCGGGCGGTAGACGTCGGCCGACACGGTGAGCACCTTCTTCTTGCGCTTGTCGATCAGGTGCTTGGCGAGCTTGGCGGTGGTGGTGGTCTTGCCCGCGCCTTGCAGACCGGCCATCAGGATCACCGCCGGCGGCTGCGTGACGAGGTTGATGTCGGCCACGCCTTCGCCCATCGTCGCGGCGAGCTCGCGGTTGACGATGCCCACCAGCGCCTGCCCCGGCGACAGCGAGCCGACCACGTCGGCGCCGAGCGCCTTGTCCTTCACGCGGGCGATGAAGTCGCGAACGACGGGCAGGGCCACATCCGCCTCGAGCAGGGCCATGCGCACTTCGCGCAGCATCTCCTGCACGTTGCTTTCGGTGATGCGGGCCTGGCCGCGCATCGTCTTGACGAGGCGGCTCAGTCGGTCGGTGAGGGTGGAGGCCATGCGGGTGCGTCCCTGGGAATGCGCGGAAACGGCGAGCGCTGCGCGAGGGCGCGAAAGTACACTCTGCGGATGATTCTAGCTTTCGGGTCCGCCAGCGGTGGGGCCGGCGCGCTGATGCTGCCGAGCGGGCTGGCACTCGCCGCCTACGCTGCCGCCGCCGTGCTGCCGCCGCGCGCCGCGACGGCGCTGCGCACGAGCCTGATCGTCGGCTGGCTCGCCCATGCGCTGGCGATCGGCATCGACACCTCCGGTATCGGCGCCGAGCCCGCCGGCGCGCGCTTCGGTTTCGCGCCGGCGCTGTCGGTGACGCTGTGGCTGGTGATCGGCGTGTACCTGCTGGAGAGCCGCTCGCTGCCGCTGCCCGGCGTGCGCCGCGCGCTCGCGGTGCTCGGTGCGACCGCCGTGCTGCTCGCGCTGCTCTTTCCCGGCGAGTTGCGCCCGCATGCGTTCTCGCGCTGGGCGCCTTTGCACTGGGTCATGGGCATCGCGTCGTATGGCCTGTTCGGCGCGGCGGTGCTGCACGCCGTGATGCTGAGCCGGGCCGACCGGCAAATGCGCTCGATGCGCCAGCCGACCCCCGGCGCGACCACGTCGCCGGCGCCGCTGGGCCTGCCCTTGCTACGCCTGGAGCGCCTGACCTTCAGCTTCGTCAGCGCGGGCTTCGCGGTGTTGACCGCTGCGCTGGTCCTCGGTTGGTGGTTTGCCGGCCCGTGGCACTGGGATCACAAGACGGTGTTTTCGGTGCTCGGTTGGGCGGTGTTCGCGGCGCTGCTGGCGGGCCGTCGCGCGTTTGGCTGGCGCGGGCCGGCAGCGACGCGCTGGTTGTACGCCGGCGCCGGCTTGCTGCTGCTCGCCTACGTCGGTTCACGCTTCGTGTTCGAGGTCGTGCTGCACCGGCCGCCGGCGGCCTGATCATGAAGTACCTGCTGCTGATCCTCATCGTGCTGGCTGTGCTGTGGTTCGCGCGCGCCGGCCGGCGTCGCGTTGTGCCGCCGCCCACCCGCCCCGACACCGCGGCATCACCGAAGCAAGAGCCGATGCTCGCCTGCGCGCACTGCGGGCTGCACCTGCCGCGCAGCGAGGCGTTGCCCGGGCGCGGCGGCGTGTTCTGCGGCGAGGCGCATCGCGCGGCCTACGAGAAGGCGCACCCACCGTCATGAGCCCAGCGCAGAGCCGCCTCAAGCGGGCGAGCACCCCCTCGGGGGGCAGGTGCGCAGCACCGTGGGGGTGGTCATGACTGCAGCGCCTGGTGAGCGGCCGGTGACGGGCGAACGGCGCAAGGGTGACCGGCGCGCCAAGCGCCGGCGGCCGGCGATCGACGAATCGTTCTTCGGCGCGGTTGGTGTCGCCGACGACATCCAACTCGGCGACGACGAGGTCGACTCTCGTTACGACGGCGGCTGGATCGGCGCGGCGGCCAACGAGACCGATTCACGTTTCCTGTCGCGCCAGGCGCGGCGCATCATCAGCGCGGGGCAGACCGCGTTCGATCGGATCTACCGCGTGTTCCTCGGCGCGCGCGCCGCACTCGGCGTCGCGCTCGTGCTCGCGCTCGTCGTCGCGGGCCTGTTCGGCGTGCGGCCGACCTTCGCCGTCTCGCTGGTCAGCGTGGCCTATGCAGCGGTGGCGCTGAGCATGTGGCTGCTGCCGCGCTTTCAGCAGCGCGTCACGCCGAGCGAACTGGCGCGCCTGCGCGGCCCGCAGTGGCTGGCCACGATCGGCGCCGACATCGTCTGCTTCAACGCGCTGCACCTGCTGTCGCGTTCGTCGAGCTTCAATTACATCGCGCTGCTGGTGCTGCCGGTTCTGATGGCCGGTGTGCTGACGCCGCGGGTGCAGGCGCTCGCGACCGCAGCGGTCGTCGCGCTGGCGCTGCTCGGCAGCGCCTGGCTCGCGGTGCTCGGCGGCGGCGACGCGGCGGCGCTGATGACGCAGGCGGGCCTGGCCGGCAGCGGGCTGTTCGTCATCACCGTGCTGGCCGGCGAACTGGCCGGCCGCCTCGCGCGCGAAGAACTCACCGCCAAGGGCAGCCTCGAGCTCGCGCGCCAGCAGGCGCAGCTCAATCGCCTGGTGATCGAGGAGATGCAGGACGGCGTGCTGGTGGTCGACCGGCGCGGCCGGGTGCGCGCGGCCAACCCGGCGGCGCGTCGCCTGCTCGTGCCCGCCGGCATGTGCCGGCCCGCGCCGTTCCAACTGCGCGGCGTCACCGCCTGGGAGTCGCTGGTGCGCACGGTGGAGCGCGCGTTCGTCGATGCGGTGTGGCCGGAGGCCGGCCGCGACGTGGTGCTCGAGTTCGAGCCGGGCGAGACGCGCACCTTGCGTGTGCGCATCCGCTTCACCCGCCGCCTCGAGTCGCAGGCGAGCGAGGAGTTCTGCGTGCTGCTGCTCGAGGACGTGCGCAACATGCAGGCACGAACGCGGCAGGAAAAGCTCGCGGCAATGGGCCGCGTCTCCGCCGGCATCGCGCACGAAATCCGCAACCCGCTCGCCGCCATCGCGCAGGCCAATGCGCTGCTGTCGGAAGACGCCACCACGCCGAGCCAGCGCCAGCTCACCCGCATGGTGACCGACAACGTCGAGCGCCTGAAGCGCATCGTCGACGACGTGATGGAGGTGGCGCCCGGCACGGTGCAGGAGGCCGGCCTCATCGACGTCGGCGCGCAGCTGGCGGGGGCCTGCGAAGAGTGGGCGCGCGGCGCCCATCTCGCGCTCGGCGACAACAGCATCCTGCGCGTCGAACTGCCGTCCGATCCGCTGGGCGCGGTGTTCGACGCCGAGCATCTGCGGCGGGTGCTGATCAACCTGCTCGACAACGCCTATCGCCATGCGAGCAAGACCCCGGGGTCGATGCACCTGCGGCTGTACCCGCTCGACGAGGCCAAGGTCCGGTTGAGCGTGGCGAGCGACGGGCCGCCGATACCGCCGGATGTCGAGCGCTACCTGTTCGAGCCCTTCTTCTCGACGCGCAGCCGCGGCACCGGACTGGGCCTGTATATTTGCCGGGAGCTGTGCGAGCGCTACGGCGCGAGCATCGAATACCGGTTGCGCCCGCCCACCGAGCCGAACCGCAACGAGTTCCAGGTGGCGATGCGGCGCCAGGCGCTGGCCGGCACCGAGGCCCGACTTCACATGACGAGCTGACGCGACACGATGGCCAACCCCGCCCACTTCAGCCTGCTGGTCGTCGACGACGAACCGGACCTGCGCACGCTCTACGAGCTGACCTTGCTGCGCGAAGGCTACGACATCGAGACCTCGTCGTCGGTGGCCGAGGCCTTGCTGCACCTGAAGGACCGCACCTACAGCGCCGTCATCACCGACATGCGGCTGCCCGACGGCACAGGCCTCGACATCCTGCGCTGGCTCGAAGAGAGCGGGCGGCGCGAGAAGGCGATCGTCATCACCGCCTACGGTTCGGCCGAGAACGCGGTCGAGGCGCTGAAGGCCGGCGCCTACGACTACCTGACCAAGCCGGTGGACCTGAAGCAGTTCCGCGCCGTCGTCGCATCGGCGCTCGGTCGCGCGCCGGCGACGGTGCCGACGATGGTGCCGTCGAGCCTGCCGTCCGAGTTCGAGACGACGCCGGCGACCGCCGCACCCAAGCCCCACCGCGCCGCACCGCCGCCGCCGGCGGCGCCGCCGGTGAGCGCCGCGCTCGCGCGCATGGCCGGGCAGTCGGCGGCGATGCACGAGGTGCGCTCGCTGGTCGAGAAGGTGGCGCGCAGCATGGCGCCGGTGCTGGTCAGCGGCGAGTCGGGCACCGGCAAGGAACTGGTGGCGCGCGCGATCCATGAAGTGAGTCCGCGCAGCACGCAGCCGTTCATCGCGGTGAACTGCAGCGCAATTCCCGAGCAGTTGCTCGAGGCCGAGTTCTTCGGCTACCGCAAGGGCGCGTTCACCGGCGCGGCCGACGACCGCGAAGGCTTCTTTCAGGCGGCCAACGGCGGCACCCTGTTCCTCGACGAGATCGGCGACTTGCCGCTGTCAATGCAATCGAAGCTGTTGCGCGCGATCCAGGAGCGCTCGGTGCGGCCGGTCGGCGCCGTCAGCGAACAGGCGGTCAACGTGCGGCTGCTCAGCGCGACCCACAAGGACCTCGGCGCCGAGGTGCTCTCCGGCCAGTTCCGCCAGGACCTCTACTACCGCCTCAACGTGATCCAGATCCGCGTGCCGCCGCTGCGCGAGCGGCTCGAGGACCTGGCCGCCATCAGCGAGTACGTGCTCGAGCGCATCGCGCGCGACGCCAATGTCTCGCCCCCCCCGCGCCTCACGCGCGACGCGCTGGTGCACCTGGCGCGCTATCCGTTCCCCGGCAACGTGCGCGAGCTCGAGAACCTGCTGCACCGCGCGGTGGCCTTGTCGGGCGACGAGGCGATCGACGTGTTCGACCTCGGCCTGCCCGAGACGGTGTTCACCGACAGCGCCGCGCAGGAGCTCGACCTCATCACCGAGAACACGCGAATCGATCCGGCGGTGCTCGCGCCCGAGCCGCCGCCGGCGCCGCCGCTGGAAGTGCCGCTGCCCAGCGACCTTGCGGCCTACCTCGACGAAGTGGAGCGCGACATCCTGCTGCGCGCGCTCGAGCGCCATCGCTTCAACCGCACCGCGGCCGGCGCGAGCCTGGGCCTGTCCCTGCGCCAGATGCGCTACCGCATGGCGCGGCTGAACGTGAGCGTCGGCGGCGACGCGGCCTACGACAATGAACGCGGAGGCCACTGAGACCACGAGCGGCTGGGACGCCGGCTGGTGGCGCGGTGCGCGCCGTTGCCCGTCGCCGAACTTCGGGCCGCGACCCGCGGGCACGGTGGTTTCGCTCGCGGTCATCCACTCGATCAGCC
Source organism: Piscinibacter sp. (assembly GCA_036507085.1). GTDB lineage: Bacteria > Pseudomonadota > Gammaproteobacteria > Burkholderiales > Burkholderiaceae_C > Albitalea. Next base: position 30,277 of record DASXQQ010000027.1, read on the forward strand.
TGCCGCCCGGCGAGTACGGCGGTGACGCGATCGAGCGCCTGTTCACCAACCGGCTCGACTGGGACGCGCATCCGTACTACGCGCAGATTCGCGGCCGCCAGGTGTCGGCCCATTTCCTCGTGCGGCGCGACGGCGAAGCGGTGCAGTTCGTCTCGTGCGACGAGCGCGCCTGGCACGCCGGCGTGTCGTCGTGGTGCGGGCAGGACAACTGCAACGATTTCTCGATCGGCATCGAGCTCGAAGGTCTCGAAGGCGAGACCTTCGAAGCCCCTCAGTACGCGGCGCTCGTGACGCTGCTGCGCGCCGTCGCCACGCAGTGGCCGATCAACGCGGTGGCGGGCCACGAACACGTGGCGCCGGGACGCAAGATCGACCCGGGACCCGGCTTCGACTGGGCCGCGCTGCAAGCCGCGCTGCAGTGGCCCGCGCCGATGTTCCCCGCCACGCCCTAGCGTTCAAGCATCGCTTCACGCGCCCACGCGCCGGGCGAGCGACGTGCGCATCGCACGAATGGGTATGAGTGCTTGCCCGGATGAAGCGGACGCTATAGGTAGTGTTAGAGTGCAGCTTGTGCCCTAGATATAGTGTTCCGAGCGAATCGAGCCATCCACGTGCACTCCACCGAATCTCCACAGCTTTTTCCACAAGCGCTGGCTCTGGGCGTCGGCCAGAGCGGACGCTTTCACTGAAGGACCCTCCATGCAAACTGCCGTCACCCGCTCGCCGCAATCCGCGCCGCTGTCCGCTGCCGACTCGCCCTCAACGCCGGCCGCGTCGGTGTACCAGGGCTACCAGATCATTCGCCGCAACGGCGCGGTCGTGGCCTTCGAGCCGAACAAGATCGCGGTCGCGCTGATGAAAGCCTTCCTCGCGGTGCATGGCACGCAAGGGGCGGCGTCGGCGAGCGTGCGCGAGACGGTCGACGGGCTGACCGAGGTGGTGGTGCGCGCCCTGCTGCGCTCGCGCCCGGGCGGCGGCACCTTCCACATCGAGGACGTGCAGGACCAGGTCGAGCTCGGGCTGATGCGCGGCAGCCACCACGAGGTCGCACGCGCCTACGTGCTCTACCGCGAACGCCGCACGCAAGAGCGCGCGAAGCAGACCCGCCTCGCGCAGCCCGCCGAGCCGGCGCTGACGGTGACCGACCGCGGCCAGCGCGTGCCGCTCGACCTGCCGCGCCTGCAGACGCTGATCGAGTCCGCCTGCGCCGGCCTGGGCGCCGACGTGAAGCCCGATCCGATCCTCGCCGAGACCAAGCGCAACCTCTACGACGGCGTGCCGATCGAAGAAGTGCATAAGGCGGCGATCCTCGCCGCGCGCACGCTGATCGAGAAGGACCCGGGCTACACGCGCGCCACCGCACGCTTGCTGCTGCACACCATCCGCAAGGAAATCCTCGGCGAGGAAGTGCTGCATGCCGACATGCACAGCCGCTACGCCGACTACTTCCCCGGCTACATCAAGAAGGGCGTGCAGGCCGAGTTGCTCGACGAGAAGCTGCTGCAGTACGACCTCGCCAGGCTTGGCGCCGCGCTGAAGGCCGACCGCGACCTGCAGTTCGACTACCTCGGCCTGCAAACGCTGTACGACCGCTACTTCCTGCACGTCGACGATGTCCGCATCGAGCTGCCGCAGGCCTTCTACATGCGCGTCGCGATGGGCCTGGCGCTGGGCGAGATCGACCGCGAGGCGCGCGCGATCGAGTTCTATGAAGTGCTGTCGACCTTCGACTTCATGTCGAGCACGCCGACGCTGTTCAATTCGGGCACGCACCGCTCGCAGCTGTCGAGCTGCTACCTGACCACGGTGGCCGACGACCTCGACGGCATCTACGAAGCGCTGAAGGAAAACGCGCTGCTGAGCAAGTTCGCCGGCGGCCTCGGCAACGACTGGACCAACGTGCGCGCGCTCGGCTCGCACATCAAGGGTACCAACGGCAAGAGCCAGGGCGTGGTGCCGTTCCTGAAGGTCGTCAACGACACCGCGGTGGCGGTGAACCAGGGCGGCAAGCGCAAGGGCGCGGTCTGCGCGTACCTCGAAAGCTGGCACCTCGACATCGAGGAGTTCCTCGAGCTGCGCAAGAACACCGGCGACGACCGCCGCCGTACCCACGACATGAACACCGCGAACTGGATTCCGGACCTGTTCATGAAGCGCGTGATGGAAGGCGGCGAATGGACCCTGTTCTCGCCGAGCACCTGCCCCGACCTGCACGACAAGTTCGGCAAGGCCTTCGAAGAGGCCTACACCCGCTACGAAGCCAAGACCGCGAGCGGCGAGATCAAGCTGTTCAAGAAGACGCCGGCGCGCGACCTGTGGCGCAAGATGTTGTCGATGCTGTTCGAGACCGGCCACCCCTGGATCACCTTCAAGGACGCCTGCAACGTTCGCTCGCCGCAGCAGCATGTGGGCGTCGTGCACTCGAGCAACCTGTGCACCGAGATCACGCTGAACACCGGCCCGACCGAGATCGCGGTGTGCAACCTCGGTTCGGTGAACCTGGTGCACCACCTCAAGGACGGCCAGATCGACCACGTCAAGCTGAAGCGGACAGTGGCCACCGCGATGCGCATGCTCGACAACGTGATCGACATCAACTACTACGCGGTGAAGAAGGCGCGCGACTCCAACCTGCGCCATCGTCCGGTGGGCTTGGGGCTTATGGGCTTTCAGGACGCGCTGCATGAGCTGCGCGTGCCGTATGCATCCGACGCGGCGGTCGAGTTCGCCGACCGCTCGATGGAAGCGGTGTGCTACCACGCCTACTGGGCGTCGACCGAGCTCGCTGCCGAGCGCGGCCGCTACTCCAGCTACCGCGGCTCGCTGTGGGATCGCGGCATCCTGCCGATCGACTCGCTCGATCTGCTGGCCGAGCAGCGCGGCGGCTATGTCGACGTCGACCGCAGCGCGACGCTCGACTGGGACGCCTTGCGCCAGCGCATCCAGCAGCATGGCATGCGCAATTCCAACTGCGTGGCGATCGCGCCCACCGCGACGATCTCCAACATCATCGGTGTCAGCGCGTCGATCGAGCCGAACTTCGGCAACCTGTCGGTCAAGTCCAATCTGTCGGGCGAGTTCACCGTCATCAACGAGTACCTGGTGCGCGACCTGAAGAAGCTGGGTCTCTGGGACGACGTGATGGTGATGGACCTGAAGCACTTCGACGGTTCGCTGCGCCGTATCGACCGCGTGCCCGAGGAGATGAAGGCGCTGTACGCGACCGCGTTCGAGGTCGAGACGCAGTGGCTGGTCGAAGCCGCGGCGCGCCGCCAGAAATGGATCGACCAGGCGCAGTCGCTCAACATCTACATGGCCGGCGCATCGGGCAAGAAGCTCGACGAGACCTACAAGCTCGCATGGACGCGCGGCCTGAAGACGACCTACTACCTGCGCACGATCGGCGCGACGCATGCCGAGAAGTCGACGGTGAAGGCCGGCAAGCTGAACTCGGTGACGAGCGGGTCGACAAGCGGCGACATCGAAGCCGCGGCGGCCGCGGCGCAAGCGCAACTCGCTGCGGCGAATGCCGACCCGGCGACCGACATGAAGTTCTGCGCGATCGACGATCCGACCTGCGAAGCGTGCCAGTGATGAACGCGGCGATGCGTTGAACTTCGCGTTCATCGCATCGCCGCGTCGATGCAATAGAGCAACAACGAACAACAGCGAAGCGCTTGCAATGTCAAGAAGTGCTTGGTGTTTAGACGCAACACTCAGATAATTCAAACGCACAGGAAATCCACCATGTTGGTTTGGGAAGAAGAAGTCAGTCCCTCGACATCGCACACATCGAGTCCCGCGCCGAGCTCTCTGTCTCCAGCGCGTGCAGTCCTTCCGTCTCCGGCGTTAGCCTCTGTGCTGGCCGAGACCGAGAACACCATCTCCACCCAGCCCTCCGCGCGCCGCGCGAACACCACCGACACGCGTCGCGTGTCGGCCGCCGACAAGCGCATCATCAACGGCCAGACCGACGTCAACCAGCTGGTGCCGTTCAAGTACAAGTGGGCGTGGGAGAAGTACCTCGCGACTTGCTCCAACCACTGGATGCCGCAAGAGATCAACATGTCGCGCGACATCGCGACGTGGAAAGATCCGAACGGCCTGACCGAAGACGAGCGCCGCATCATCAAGCGCAACCTCGGCTTTTTCGTCACGGCCGATTCGCTGGCGGCGAACAACATCGTGCTCGGCACCTACCGCCACATCACGGCGCCCGAGTGCCGGCAGTTCCTGTTGCGCCAGGCCTTCGAAGAGGCGATCCACACCCACGCCTACCAGTACATCGTCGAGTCGCTCGGTCTCGACGAGAGCGAGATCTTCAACGCCTACCACGAGGTCGCGTCGATCCGCGACAAGGACGAGTTCCTGCTGCCGTTCATCCACGCTGTGATGGACCCGCACTTCACCACCGGCACGCCCGAGGCCGACCAGAAGCTGCTGAAGTCGCTGATCGTCTTTGCGTGCCTGATGGAGGGGCTCTTCTTCTACGTCGGCTTCACGCAGATCCTCGCGCTCGGCCGGCAGAACAAGATGACCGGTGCCGCCGAGCAGTACCAGTACATCCTGCGCGACGAGTCGATGCACTGCAACTTCGGCATCGACCTCATCAACCAGATCAAGCTCGAGAATCCGCAGCTGTGGACGAGCGAGTTCAAGGCCGAGATCCGCGCGCTGTTCATGAAGGCGGTGGAGCTCGAGTACCGCTACGCCGAAGACACCATGCCGCGTGGCGTGCTCGGCCTGAACGCATCGATGTTCAAGGGATACCTGCGCTACATCGCCAACCGGCGGGCGACGCAGATCGGTTTGGAAGAGCTCTTCCCCAACGAGGAAAATCCGTTCCCGTGGATGAGCGAAATGATTGACCTGAAGAAGGAACGCAATTTCTTCGAGACGCGCGTCATCGAGTACCAGTCCGGTGGCGCGCTCTCGTGGGATTGACGTTTCCCTCAAGCGAAACAGCGCGGGGTCGAATGTGAGAGATCAAGATTCGCGGATCGTGATGCACCGACGCAGAAGCGGCGCACTCGTTTCGCAGCCTGATTCACCGTACCGGGGCGCCCATCCTGGGCAGACCTCCGGGCGGTGAATAGCTGTCTGGCTCCGGCCTTGTGCCGACGCGAGACAGTTCTTTGTTAACTTGATCAAGGAGAAATGTAATGGCAACTGCGAAGAAACCTGCGGCAAAGAAACCTGCCGCGAAGAAGGCCCCGGCGAAGAAGGCTCCGGCCAAGAAGGCCGCGGCGAAGAAGGCTCCGGCGAAGAAGGCCGCAGCGAAGAAGGCCCCGGCGAAGAAGGCCGCAGCGAAGAAGCCTGCGGCGAAGAAGGCCGCGGCGAAGAAGCCTGCAGCCAAGAAAAAGGCTGCTGCGAAGAAGCCTGCGGCCAAGAAAAAGGCTGCTGCGAAAAAGCCTGCGGCCAAGAAGCCGGCTGCGAAGAAAGCTGCGAAGCCTGCTGCCAAAAAGGCACCCGCTGCCCCTGCCGCCCCTGCCCCCGCGAAACCCGCGGCGGCACCGGCTGCAAAGACGGCCCTCAGCCCCCAGGCAGCATGGCCGTTCCCGACGGGCAACAAGCCCTGAGCGGAACCCTGTGCTCGTCTCTGAACCCGGCTGCGGCCGGGTTTTTTGTTTTTGTTTGATCCGACATGTCTCCCGACAACAGCGCCTGGCCCTGCGTGCGTGAAACCGCGCAAGGGGTGGTGCTCGACCTCAGCGTGATTCCGGGGGCCAAGCGCACCGAGGTCATGGGCCTGCACGACGGCGCGCTGCGACTGCGCCTGGCTGCGCCGCCGGTGGACGGCAAGGCAAACGAGGCCTTGTTGCGCTGGCTGGCGAGTGAACTCGGTCAGCCGCGGCGCGCGCTGACACTGCTGCGTGGCGCATCGGGACGACGCAAACAGGTACTGATCGAGGGTTCTCGGACCGCCGTGCTGGCCTGGCTCGCGGCACGATTGCCGGCGAACTGAGGTGCCGGAGTGAGGCCGCGCCTGCACGGCGCGAGACTACATCGGCAAGGTGTCGGCGAAGCCGTGCGTCGGTGGGGCGGGTGCCGCGGTGTCTTCCGGTACGACGGCAGGCTCGGGCGCCGCATCGAGGGCCGCCTGCAGCTGACGGGTTTTCTCGCGCTGGGCTGTCGACTGCGAAGCCGCACGCCGGTGCTCCGACAATTCCTTTTGCAGTTTCTCGACCTGCTTGCGAGCCTGCAGCGCTTGCTGGACGGCGAATTGGCGCGCCCGCTCGGTCTTGTCGAGGTGCGCCATCAGCGCGGCCCGTTGGCGGCCGTGCCGCCAGCGATCGACGCACCACACCGCGGCCGCCGGCAGCGCGGCGGTGGCGGCTAGGACCCACCAGCTTGTTTCCATGATGATGGGTCATCGGCGATTCGACGCCGAACTTAAGCTCCGGCGGCTCAGGCTTGCAGCAGCGCCGGGTCGACCCGGTGGTTTTGGCCGCCGCGGCAGGCGATCTTCAGCGCGCCGACGCGGTTGCCCAGCGCCGCGCAGCGCTCGAGCGGCCAGCCGCGCTCCAATCCGAACAGCAAGGCGGCACGAAACGCGTCGCCGCAGCCGGTGGGGTCGACGATCTCGGTCGCGTGCACGCCGGGCACATGGGTGCGAACCCCTTGCTGCCAGAGGTCGCAGCCCTCAGCGCCGAGCGTGACGACGACGCCCAACAAGTGCGAGCGCGACAGCGACTCGAGCGTCTCGCCGGTACGCTCGCACAGCATGCGTGCCTCGTAGTCGTTGAGGGCGACCCAGCTGGCCTGGGCGATGAAGCGCTTGAGCTCCATGCCGTCGAACATCGGCAGGCCCTGGCCCGGATCGAAGATGAAATCGATCCCGGCCGCGTGCAATTGCTCGGCGTGCCGGAGCATGGCATCGCGCCCGTCGGGGGCGACGATCGCGATGCGGATGTCGTCGCTCGCCGGCACCGTGAACAGGTGCGCCGACTGCATCGCGCCGGGGTGGAAGGCGGTGATCTGGTTGTTGTCGGTGTCGGTGATGATGATCGCTTGCGCGGTGTAGCTGTCGTCGATGACGCGCACGTACTCGGTGCTGGCGCCCCACGACCGCAGGCGCTGCAGGTAGTCCTGCCCATCGCTGCCGAGGGTGGCCAGCACCAGCGGCTCGGCGCCGAGCTGCTTGAGCGTGTAGGCGATGTTGCCGGCGCAGCCGCCGAATTCGCGACGCAGCGTGGGCACGAGGAACGACACGTTGAGGATGTGTACCTGCTCGGGAAGGATCTGCTGCGCGAAGCGGCCCGGAAAGGTGGTAATGGTGTCGAATGCGAGGGATCCGCAGATCAAGGCCGACATGGGCGCTCCAATGCTGAGAGGACAAGAGACGTTGCGTTGGCGTGGCCGTGCGGCCGCGCCGATTCAGGGATAGAAGACCTCGACGGTGTAGCCGGTCACGCGTGGGCTGGCCACCGAGAGCAGCACCTGCAATGCGGTTTCGGTGCCGGCCTGGATCACGCTGGCGGCTGGGCGAAAGTCGCTGGCGGCCAGCGCGCGACGGGCAATGAGCTGACCGCTTGCATCGGTGAGGCTCAGCTCCACCGCGGGCGTGGCCACCGGCAGCGTCCCGCGATTGCGCAGCGTCACCGACAAGCGAAAACTGTCGACGCCCGGCGCCGCGCGCGCGAGCGCGGTGCTCTCCACCGTGATGTCTTCGATCCGGCGGGGCGCCTCGATGCGGCAATCGGCCCACTCGCACCAGGTGGCGAGCAGCGGCCGCGCGCCGGGCCACTGGGCCGCCAGCAGGTCGCGGAAGTGATGCGCGAGCTGCAGCGCGAGCAGGCTCGACAGCGACACCAACGCGAGCCACAACAGCCGACGCGCGAGCGGCCGGCGCCAGCGCGCCTGCCGCTCGGCGTGACGCAGGAAGGCGGGTTTCGCCGCCGCTGCACTCGCGGTCACCTCGGCGGGGTGCGAACCGCCCTCGGCATCGTTGAGCAACTCGGTGTTGAAGCGGGCGTCGGCAAAGTCCATCCGGTCGCGCTCGGACACCGACTCCGCCGGCGAATGTTCGACGTCTCCTTGTTCGGGTCGAAAGAAGCGCGACGCGATCCGGTCCTCCTCGTCGAGCTCGGCCGCGCTCTGTCCATGGGCCTGCGCATCGGCCTGAGCCTTCGTGGGGTTGGCCGCAGCCCACGGGGGTGGTGTTTCGCGCTCGAGGTCGAACAGGCCTTCGAGCGCGTTGAACACCTCGTTGCAGCGACCACAGCGGACCCAGCCTTCGGAGACCTTGAGCTGGTCCTGGACGACACGAAAGATCGTGCCGCAGGACGTGCAACGGGTGGCCATGCTCATGTCTGCCCCCACGTCGCTTGCAGCGACTGCCCCCATGGGCCACGAAGGGGCCCATTCACGTGGCCCCTGGGGCGCTCGCGCATCTTGAGGCGGCTCGGCGATGCGCTCATGGCGAAATCATGCCATCCGTGCCGTCATCAGGATCCAGCCGTCCTCGCGGTCGCTCACCTCGAGCGCACACCAGGGTGCGTAGGCTTGTGTCAACTCGTCGGCCTGGCGCTCGAGGATGCCGGCGAGCACCAGGTCGCCGCCGGGCGCGAGGTGCGCGCGCAGCAGCGGCGCGAGGAGCTTCAGCGGTGTGGCCAGGATGTTGGCAAGCACCAGCGGATAGCGGCCGACAGCGGCGTCGGGCAGGCCTGCGTGGAGGGCGACGCCGTTCGCCTGCGCGTTGGCGCGCGTGGCCTCGACGGCCGCCGGGTCGATGTCGACCGCGTCGACCGCGCGTGCGCCGTGCAAGGCCGCGCCGATCGCGAGGATGCCCGAGCCGCATCCGTAGTCGAGCACGCGCGACCAGCACGGCGCGTCGGCGGCATGTTGCGCGATCCAGCGCAGGCACATGCGCGTCGTCGGATGGGTGCCGGTGCCGAAGGCGAGGCCGGGGTCGAGGCGGATCACTTTCGTCGCCGCGGCGGGCGCGTCGTGCCAGCTCGGCACGATCCAAAAACTCGGCGTGATTTCGACCGGCGTGAACTGCGACTGGGTCAGGCGCACCCAGTCCTGCTCTTCGACGCGCGTCAGCGACTGCACATGAACCGAGCGCGCCCAGTCCTGCGCCAGCAGCAGCGTCGCCGCCTCGGTGGCCTCGGCCTCGGTATCGAACAAGGCCTTCAGCACCGAACGCTGCCAGCCGCCGCGGGGCGCGGGCATGCCCGGCTCGCCGAACAGCGCGTGTTCGGCGGCGCTGTCGGCGTCGGCATCTTCGACCGACACCGACAACGCACCCAGTTCGTCGATCAGCGCGTCGGAGACCGCCTCCACGCTGTCTTCGGGTGCCAGCAGCAACAGCTCGAACATCGCCGACGTCAGCGCTTGTGCTGGTTCATCCAGCCTTCGAGGTAGTGAATGCTGGTGCCGCCTTCGACGAACTTGGCGTCGACCATCAGCTCGCGGTGCAGCGGAATGTTGGTCAGGATGCCTTCGACCACCGTCTCCGACAGCGCGGTGCGCATGCGCGCCAGCGCCTGCTCGCGGGTGTCGCCGTGGACGATGATCTTGCCGATCATCGAGTCGTAGTTCGGCGGCACGAAGTAGTTGGTGTAGGCATGCGAGTCGACCCGCACCCCCGGGCCGCCCGGCGGGTGCCACATCGTGATGCGCCCCGGCGAGGGGGTGAACTTGTAGGGGTCCTCAGCGTTGATGCGGCACTCGAGCGCGTGGCCGCGCATCTGGATCTGGCGCTGGGTGAACGGCAGCTTCTCGCCGGCGGCCACGAGGATCTGCTGCTGCACGATGTCGATACCGGTGACCAGCTCCGTCACCGGATGCTCCACCTGCACGCGGGTGTTCATCTCGATGAAATAGAACTCGCCTTCCTCGTACAGGAATTCGAAGGTGCCGGCGCCGCGGTAGTTGATGCGCTTGCAGGCCGCGGCGCAGCGCTCGCCGATGCGCTCGATCACCCGCCGCGGGATGCCCGGCGCGGGTGCTTCCTCGATGATCTTCTGGTGGCGCCGCTGCATCGAGCAGTCGCGCTCGCCCAGCCAGACCGCGTTCTTGTGCTGGTCGGCGAGCACTTGGATCTCGATGTGGCGGGGGTTCTCGAGGAACTTCTCCATGTAGACCGCCGGGTTGCCGAACGCCGCGCCCGCCTCGGCACGGGTGGTCTGCACCGCGTGGATCAGTGCCGCCTCGGTGTGCACGACGCGCATGCCGCGCCCACCGCCGCCGCCCGCTGCCTTGATGATCACCGGGTAGCCGACCGTGCGCGCGATGCGGATGATCTCTTTCGGGTCCTCGGGCAGCGCGCCCTCGGAGCCCGGCACGCAAGGCACGCCCGACTTGATCATCGCCTGCTTGGCGGCCACCTTGTCGCCCATCGTGCGGATCGCGTCGGGCGTCGGGCCGATGAAGGTGAAGCCGCTGCGCTCCACCCGCTCGGCAAAATCGGCGTTTTCCGACAGGAAGCCGTAGCCGGGATGGATGGCTTCGGCGTCGGTCACTTCGGCGGTCGAGATGATTGCCGGCATGTTGAGATAGCTTTGCGCCGACGCGGCCGGGCCAATGCACACCGCCTCGTCGGCGAGCTTGACGTACTTCGCGTCGCGGTCGGCCTCGGAATAGACGACCACCGAACGCACGCCCAACTCTCGGCAGGCGCGTTGAATCCGAAGGGCGATCTCCCCCCGATTGGCAATCAGTATCTTCTTGAACATCGAGTCGGTCTCACTCGATGATGAAAAGCGGCTGCCCGAACTCGACGGCCTGGCCGTTCTCGCACAGGATGCGCGTGACCGTTCCCGACTTGTCGGCCTCGATCTCGTTCATGATCTTCATCGCTTCGATGATGCAGATCGGCTCGCCCTCCTTGATGGCGGAGCCCACCTCGACGAAGGCCTTGGCGCCCGGGTTGGCCGAACGGTAGAACGTGCCGACCATCGGCGACTTGACCGTGTGGCCGGCTGGCGCCGCCGGTTCGGCGGCGGGTGCGGGTGCGGCGCCGGCCGCGGGCAGTGCGGGCATGGCCGGCGCGGCGATCGCCACCGTGGGCATCGGCATCGAGTGCACCGCGGGCGCCGGTTCAGACTTGACGATGCGCACCTTGCCATCGGCTTCGGTGATCTCCAGTTCGGAGATGTTCGACTCCGACACGAGGTCGATCAGGGTCTTGAGCTTGCGAAGGTCCATGGGTTCTCCAACGTCGTTCGAGTTTTCTGTGGGCAGGGCGAACCCTTCCCAGCCATGTCCGCACTGCGGCGGCTCAGGCACTGCGCTATCCCGCTCTGAGGGCAATTGCTGCGATAACGGCCAGTTCGGCTTCCATCTGATCAGGGGTGGACTGGCCGAAGGCCTTTGATCCACCGCGCCCAACCAGCCCTCTCGAAAGCGCGAAGGCCCGCACTTTACGATGTTTACGGGCCGTTGCCGGGTGTTCGGGCTGAATTAATCCACTTGACAAGCGTGGAACGCGCATCCCAGCAAACTACGCCAGGTTGCGCGCCCATCGGTCCAGATCGGACGGTTGCACCGCACCGAGATGACGCTCAAACACCCGGCCGTCGCGGTCGAGCACCAGTGTGAAGGGCAGGGCGCCACTCGCGTTGCCGAACCGGCGTGTCAGCTCCACACCACCGAGGCCGGCCAGGCCGATCGGGAAGCTCATCGGCAAGCGGGCGAGGTACTCGCGAACCGGCGCGGGCGTGTCGACCGCGAGGCCGACGACGCGCCAGCCCTGGCCCTCGCGTTCCCGATGAAACCGATCCAGCAGGGGCATTTCCTTCACGCAAGGCGCGCACCAGGTCGCCCAGAAGTTCAGCAGCAGGGGCCGGCCGCGCAGGCCGGCCATCGCGAGCCGGCCCCCGTCCGGACGCTCGAACTCCATCCCCCACAGCGTCGCCACGGCATCATGGTCGCTGGATCGCGCGCGCCACAGCGCGACTCCCGCGCCGGTGGCAGCCGCGGCCACGCCGGCGGCCAGCCATGTGCGCCGTTTCATGCGGCGCCCGCCAGCAGCGCGCGCACGGCGGCCAGGTCGCCACGTTGGGAGCGGCCGCGGCCGTCGGGCTTCAACGCGCCGCGCAAGTCGTCGTGGTCGAGCACGCTCAAGTGCACCGTGACCGTCTCGCCCAGGGCGTGACTCGGCGACGCGACGCTCAACACATCGACCGGGTCGCCGCGCGGTCCGGGGAGGCTGCCGACCTCGTAGGCGATGCGGCGATCGATCAAGGCGATCTCGGCCGCCTTGGGATCGTCGCAGTACAGCTGCAGGTGCACGCTGTTCAGCCGCGTTGCGGTGCCGCGCCAGACGGCGCCGGTCAGGTGCGGACGGAAATCGGCGAGCCGCGCCATCCACTCGGCGGCCACCTCGCGCAGCGCGACCAGCTCCGCCGGCTGGGTGTCGGCGCAAAACAGCGCCAGGTAGGCGCGGACCTCGTCCTCGACTTCATCGTTGCCGGGCAGGTCGGCACGGCGCATGCGACCCAGCAGCCGGGCCGCCCGACGCTTGGCGGGGCCGTACTCCATGCCTTCCTCGACCACCAGGCGGGCGGCCGCGGCGGCGATCTCAGTGCCGAGGGCCGATGCCATGCGCTGATTCTAGAAGCCACGTCACGGCAGCTCCACCGCGCCCATGCGCGCCATCACGGTGCCGGCACGGCCAACGACGAAGGGCGAGTCGGGCCGCTTTTCGAAGCGCTTGGGCGCCGGCAGCATGACGGCCAGCCGGGCCGCGGCGCCGGGGCCGATCTGCGCGGCGCTGCTGCGAAAGTAGTGGCGCGCCGCCGCCTCGGCGCCGAACACGCCTTCCCCCCATTCGACACTGTTCAGGTAGATCTCGAGGATGCGCTGCTTGGTCAGCAGGCTCTCGAGCATGAAGGTGATGGCGAATTCCTGCGCCTTGCGCGCGATGCTGCGCTCGCTGCCGAGGAACAGGTTCTTCGCGAGCTGCTGGGTGATGGTCGACCCGCCGACGATCTTCGGCACCACATGGGGTCGCGGCTTGACCGGGGCCGCCGCCGGCTTGGCCGCAGCCGGCTTGCCCTTGGCGGCTTTCGAGGCGCGGCGCTCGATCTCCTCGTTGATCTTGGCGACGCGCGCCTCCGCCTTCTGGTTGCGCTCCCAGGCTTTCTCGACGGCATCCCACTCGACGCCGCTGTGGTCGGCGAAGCCGGCGTCTTCCGACGCGATGACCGCCCGTTTCAGGTGCGGTGAGATCTGCGCATAGCCGACCCACTGCTGGCTCCAGGCGATGTGATGCTTTTCGACCAGCAGGCGCCAGGCCTCGGAACGCTGGAAGGTGGTCGACTGCGGGTCGACGACGCTCATCAAGGCAATGCGGGCGAGGAAATACAGCTGCAAGGCCAGCAGCGAGATGACGAGCAGCGCGAGCAGGCGAGCGAATCCGCCGAGCAGCCGCGCCCAGGCGGCCTTCATCGCGGCGCCTCGCCCGCCAGCTTGTCACGCAGTGCCTGCAGCACCGGTGCGGTGTCGGGGCGCACGCCGCGCCACAGCAGGAAGGCCTCGGCGGCCTGCTCGACCAGCATGCCCAGCCCGTCGCGGCCGGTGGCGCCATGGGCAATCGCCCAATCGAGAAAGCCGCGAGCCGCTGGCCCGTACATCATGTCGAGCGCGAGCGTGCCGGGGCGCAGCACGCCGGGGGCGACCGGAATCGGCGCGCCCTTCAGGCTGCTGGCGGTGGCGTTGACGACCACGTCGAAAGCCTCACCGACCGCGTCGAGCGACGCGGCGCGCAGCGCGACCGCGTTCGCTTGCGCCAGCGCCGCGTGGCGCGCCACCAGCGCCGCCGCCTTGTCGAGCGTGCGGTTGGCGACGACCAGCTCGGCCGGCCGCGCGAGGAGCAGCGGCCCGAGTGCGCCGGCCGCCGCCCCGCCGGCACCGATCAACAGCACCCGCTGGCCGGCGAGCGGCACGCTCGCGTTGCGCTCGATGTCGCGGACGAGGCCGGCGCCGTCGGTGTTGTCGGCGAACCAGCCGGCCGCGTCGAAGCGCAGCACATTGGCCGCCTGCGCAAGCGTCGCGCGCTCGCTGTGCCGCGACGCGAGCGCATAGGCGTCGAACTTGAACGGCACGGTGACGTTGCAGCCGCGCGCGCCCGAGGCCGCGAAGTCGCGCACGGTCTGCGCGAAGCCATCGAGCGGGCACCACAGGCGGCCGTATTCCACCGCCTCGCTGGTCGCCTGCGCGAAGCGGGCGTGGATGAAGGGCGATTGGCTGTGTTCGACCGGGTTGCCGGCCACCGCGTAGCGATCCATGTCATTGATCCATTGCGCTTCGCGCCACCCGCGACGCATGAGCCGACGCGTCAAGCAGCCGCCGCGGATCCGGCTTCGCCGGTCCGCTGGCGTCCTTCGATACCTCAGGATAAACGGTCCCCCCTTGAGGGGGAGCGGCGAAGCCGCTTCGGGGGTGGTTCATTTCACGGCGAGGTGGTGAGTGTGGTTTCGAGGCCTTCTTCGCGGGTGAACCGGAAGCGCGAGGTGATCACCAGCTGGTCGGCGCTGCGTCGCATCGCGGCGCTGAACGGACCGAACGGCGCGGCCGCGCGGACGATGGCCAAGGCCCGCTTGTCGAGCACCTTCGAATGCGACGGGCGAACCACTTCGGTATCGACCACGTGGCCCGCGGCATCGACCGTCACGTTCATCGTCAGCTCGCCGTACAGCTTGTGGCCCTGGTACTCGGGGAAGTTGCGGGTGCCACGTTCTTCGATCTTGCGGCGCAGCGCGTCGTAGTACAGCGCGTACACCTCTTCCTTCGTCGCCGGGCTGATGTAGCGCTTCTTCGGCCGGGCGTTTTCTTCGTTGATGCGCTTCTCGATCTCGGCCAGCAACTGGATCAATTGGCGGCGGCGCTCCTCTTGCGCGCGGTCCTCGGGCGAGCCCTGGTCGCGCCGCGGATCGGGCGCCGGCATCATCGCGAGCTCGCGGCGGATCTGCGTCAGCAACTGCTGCTGCGTCTCCTGCAACTGCTCGATCTGCTTGCGCGCATCTTCTTCGGCGTTGCCCAGCTCGATCAGCGCCGACGGCGGCAGCGGCGAGGTCGAGCGGCCGCGCTCGGCTTCGCCGCCACCGGCCAGGCTCGCCTGGGCGATCGCCTGCGCCTTCAGTGGCTTCTCGCCGGAGCGCGAGTTGACCAGGATCACTTCCAGCGGCGTGTCCTCGAACACGCGGTTGAATCCTTCGGGGTCGACGAAACGCACCGTCAGCAAGGCGGCATGCACGCCCACCGAGACGAGCAGCGCGATCTGCAGGGTCGACAGCTTTTTCACGGTGCGCTTCAGGCGACGCTCGCCGCGCTGGCGGCGCTGGGTTCGGCGTCGTCGTCTTTCAGGTCGATCGCTAAGGTCAGCGGACCGGCGCTGCTTGCGGCTTCCTCGGCGTCAGTGTCATCGACCGGCACCTCCGCGGCTGGCGTCGCGGCATCGTCGAGCCGCAGCGCGACGCTCGCGTGCACGTCGAGCGTCAGCGCGTCGGTTCCAGTGATGTGCACGCGCACCCGGGCGCCGCGCGGCATCGCCTCGGCGCCGAGCGCGCGGAACACCAGCGGCAACTCGTCGGCGCGCACCAGCCCGTCCTTCATCACCGTGGCGTCGAGCTCGCGCAGATCGTTTTGCGTCAGGTACTGCAAGGTCCAGTAGCGCTCGATACCCGACTGGAACGCGTTGTAGGCGGTGTAGGCCGCGTCGAAGCCGGAGATGATCGAGAACAGCGCGGCGTCCTTCGGCTTGAACGGCGCGGCCAGTGCGGCGGTGCGGCCGTGGCGCGCGCAGGCGATGATCTGCCACTGGTTCACCAGGTCCACATAACGGCGCAGCGGCGAGGTGGCCCAGGTGTACTGCGCGACGCCCATGCCGGCGTGCGGCGCCGGCCGCACCCCCATGCGCACCTTCATCCCCGGCGCCAGACTCGCCTGGCTGCGGTAGATGCCGGGCACGCCGCAGTCGCCGAGCCAGCCGCCCCAGGTGCTGTTGGCGAGGATCATGGCCTCGGCGACGATCAGGTCCAGCGGCGCGCCGCGCCGGCGCGTGCTGATGGCCACGCGCTCGTCGCCGCGCGGCTCGCGGCCGTCGTTGCCGTCGAGGCGGAAGTTGTAGTCCGGCCGGTTGAAGGTCTCCGGCTTGCCACGCACCACTTCGCGTCGTGCCTTCAACTGCTGCGCGAGGCGGAAGGCGAACGCCAGCTCGGTGGCGAACGGATAGGCCGCTGGCACCTCACCGGCGAGCGAGGCCTCGGTGATCACGCTGTCGAGCTGGTCGTGGCGCAGGTTGGCGACGATCGGCACGCGCTCCAGCTTCGTCTCGCTCGCCTTCGGTTCGAGCGTGGCTTCGTCGAAGCTCACATACAGCGACACCGCGGCGCAATCGCGGCCCTCGGTCAGCGTGTAGGCCTGGACCACGTCGTCGGGCAGCATCGTCAGCTTGTAGCCCGGCATGTAGACGGTGGACAGGCGCTCGCGCGCGAGCTTGTCGAGCGCGCCGTCGGGGGTGATCGCCAGGCCCGGTGCGGCAATGTGCACGCCGAACACGACCGTGCCCGAGCCCAGTCCCTGCACCGACAGCGCGTCATCGATCTCGGTGGTGGCCGAGTCGTCGATCGAGAACGCCTGCACGCTGGCCAGCGGCAACGACTCCTTGATCGGCGGCGCGGGCAGCACCGGCAAGGCGGTGCCCTTGGGGAAGTTCTCGAACAGGAAACGCCGCCAATGGAACTGGTAGGGCGAGTCGATCGCGCCGGCCGCCTTCAGCAACTCGAGCGGCGCGGTGTGGCTTCGCTTGGCCGCCTCGACGACGGCCTTGTACTCGGGCGCGTTCTTGTCCGGCTTGAACAGGATCTTGTAGAGCTGATCGCGCACCGGCGCCGGACATGCGCCGGCCACCAGCTCGCCGGCCCAGGCGTCGATCTGCGCGGCGAGCTGCTTCTTGCGCTCGATGCCCAGCAAGGCGGCTTTGACGATCTCTTCGGGCGCCTTCTTGAAATTGCCCTTGCCGAGCCGGCGGAAGTAATGCGGCGCCTCGAACAGGCGAAACAGCGCGGCCGCCTGCTTGGTGCTGTCGGCCTGGGCATCGAAGTAGTCGCGCGCCAGATCGGCGAAGCCGAACTCCTGCTCGGGCGCGAATTCCCAGGCGAGGTCGAGGTCGATGTCGCGCGCGAGGGTCTGTGCCGACGCCATCAGCTCGGCCGGCTGCGGCTTGTCGAACTTGAGCAGCACGTTGGCCGCCTTCACTTTCACGCGCTTGCCCGAGTCGAGCTCGATCTGCATCGAGCTGTCGGCCTCGGACATCACGCGCCCGGCGAGAAACTTGCCGGCGTCTTCAAACAGGGCATACATCGGCGCGATTGTCGCCGAAGGCGGCCTCAGGCCGCCGTCGACTGCGCCGGAACGCACCGCTAGAAATGGATGCCTTGCATCATCTGCTGCATCGCGACCGCCTCCGGCGACAGCGTCGGCTTGCCGGTCTTGTCGCCCTTGGCGGCCGCACTGTCGGGGAACATGCGGAAGCTGGTGTTCATCACGATCTGCGCGACGCGTGGCATCAGCGCGTGCAGCAGCTCGCCCGAGATGCCCAAGCGCGTGGCGATGCGCACCGGCTTGTCGACGCAGGCATTGGCGATCATGTCGGCCGCCTCTTCCGGCGCGAGCGTGGGCACGTTGTTGTAGATCTTGGTCGGCGCGATCATCGGCGTGCGCACCAGCGGCATGTTGATGGTGGTGAAGGTGATGCCCACGTCGGCGTATTCGCTCGACGCGCAGCGCGTCCAGGCATCGAGCGCCGCCTTGCTCGCCACATAGGCCGAGAAGCGCGGCGCGTTGGTCAGCACGCCGATCGAGCTGATGTTGACGATGTGGCCCTTCTTCTTGGCTACCATGCCCGGCAGCAGCCCCATCGTCACCCGCAGGCAGCCGAAGTAGTTCAGCTGCATCGTGCGCTCGAAGTCGTGGAAGCGGTCGTAGCTCGCCTCGATCGCGCGGCGGATCGAGCGGCCGGCGTTGTTGATCAGGAAATCGACGCCGCCGTAGGTCTCGGCGATCCAGTCGACCAGCTGCTTGCAGCTGGCTTCATCGGCAATGTCCGACGAGAAGGTCACGACCGTCGCGTCCTTTCCGGCGGTGGCGAGGATCTCCTTCTTTGCCTCGGCGAGCTTCGCCTCGTCGCGCGCGCAGATGATGGTGATCGCGCCGGCTTCGGCGAACTTGGTCGCCGCCGCGAGGCCGATGCCCGACGAGCCGCCGGTCACCAGCACGACCTTGCCACCGACCGCGCCGCGCAGCGAGTGGTCGATGAACAGCGCCGGATCGAGGTGGCGCTCCCAGTAGTCCCACAGCCGCCAGGCGTAGTCCTTCAGGTTTGGGCACTCGATGCCGGAGCCCTTCAGCGCGGCGAGCGTTTCGCGGCAGTCGAAGCGGGTCGGGTAGTTGATGAAGGTGAAGATGTCTTCGGGCAGGCCCAGGTCCTTCATCACCGCGCTGCGCACGCGGCGCACCGGCGCCAGCGCCATCAGGCCCTTCTTCACGCTCTTGGGCACGAAGCCGAGCAGCGCGGCGTTGACGAACAGGTTCATCTTCGGCGCATGGGCGGCCTTGCTGAAGATGTCGAGCACGTCGCCGACGCGGTAGCCCTGCGGGTCGACGAGGTGGAAGCACTTCTTGTTCAGGTCGGTCTTCAGGTGGCTGATGTGGTCGAGCGCGGCGACGACGAAATCGACCGGCACGATGTTCACCCGCCCGCCTTCCAGGCCCACGCTGGGCATCCACGGCGGCAGGATCTGCCGCATGCGCTGGATCAGCTTGAAGAAGTAGTAGGGACCGTCGATCTTGTCCATCTCGCCGGTGCCGCTGTCGCCTGCCACCATCGCCGGGCGGTACACCGTCCACGGCACTTTGGCTTCCTTGCGCACGATCTTCTCGCTCTCGTGCTTGGTCATGAAGTAGGGGTGGTCGAGGCCTTCGGCTTCGTCGAACATGTCCTCGCGGAACACGCCTTCGTACAGGCCGGCGGCGGCGATCGAGCTCACATGGTGCAGGTGCCCGGCGTCGATCGCCTTCGCAAACTCCACCGCGTTGCGCGTGCCTTCGATGTTGACCTGCACCTGCGATTCTTCGTCGGCCGCGAGGTCGTAGACGGCGGCCAGGTGGTACAGGCGATCGATCTGGCCCTTGAGCTTTTTGACATCGTCCGCCGAGACGCCGAGCTTCTTCGTCGTCAGGTCGCCGAAGACCGGAACCGCACGCGCTTTCGTGACGCCCCAGTAGGCCAGCAGGTCATCGACCTTGCCCGCGCTTTCGGGGCGCAGCAGGAAGTACACCGTCGAGCCGCGACGCTGCAGCAGGGTCTTGACGAGGCGTTTGCCGATGAAGCCGGTGGCTCCGGTCACGAAATACTGCATGCGTTCCTCCTTGTTTGGCGCGTGTGGGCGGCGAGCCGCCCATTCTTGTCCAAAGCCAGCGCTCGACCTTGAGCGGTTTCCCCAAGCGCATAGAGCCGGCTCACTAGAGAATTAGGATGTCCGCCCCAGCACGCAGTCCTATAGTTCCGGTCAGCCGCTGCCCTTCGCAGCCGAGCGCGAACAAAGGACACACATCATGGTCAAGAAGCTCAAGCAAATGGCAGACAAGAAAGCCACCTCCGCCGCCGGTCTGTTCGACAGCGCGCTCGCTGGCACCGTCAAGGAATCCGCGCAGCAGATCTGGCTGGCCGGCCTGGGCGCCTTTTCGAAGGCCCAGGAAGAAGGCGGCAAGGTGTTCGACGCACTGGTGAAGGAAGGCGTCTCGCTGCAGCGCAAGACGCAGGCGGTGGCCGAAGAGAAGATCGGCGAAGTGACGAGCAAGATGAGCAACATGGCCGGCGACGTCACCGCCAAGGCCGGCCAGCACTGGGACAAGCTGGAGTCGATCTTCGAAGAGCGTGTCTCGAAGTCGCTCAACAAGCTCGGCGTGCCGTCGGCAAAAGACGTCGACGCGCTGGTCAAGCGCATCGATGCGCTGAGCGCGCAGGTGGCCAAGCTGTCGAAAGCCGCGCCGGCGAAGACGGCAGCCGCCAAGAGCAACGGCGTCACCAAGCCGGCCGCCAAGCGCGCCGCGGTGCGCAAGAGCGCCTGAGTTTCAGCCGCTTCGCGATGAAGGGCGCTTCGGCGCCCTTTTTTCTGGGCCGCATTTTTCGAACTCTTCACAGCTGAACGCATGCCGAGAAAGCGAAAACCGCGCATTGCCTTGGCTCTTGCCGGCGGCGGACCCTTGGGCGCCATCTACGAAATCGGCGCGCTGTGCGCGCTCGAGGAATCGCTGGACGGACTGAACTTCGCCGACATCGACGCCTATGTCGGTGTGTCGGCCGGCGGCTTCATCGCGGCGGGCCTGGCCAACGGCATCGGCCCACGCGAACTGTGTGCGTCGTTCATCGAGAACGTCGGCCCCGAGCACGACATCTTCCGGCCGTCGGTGCTGATCCGCCCCGCGTGGGGCGAGATCGCCAGGCGACTGGCCGCCTTGCCGCTGCTCACCGCGCAGGCCGCGTACCACTACCTGTTCAGGCGCCGCTCGCTGTCGACGGCATTCGAGCGGCTGGGCCGCGCGCTGCCGGCGGGCCTGTTCTCCAACGCGATGATCGAAGTGCAGCTGCGGCGCCAGTTCTCGGTACCGGGGCGAACCAACGACTTTCGCGAACTCCGGCGCAAGCTGGTGCTGGTGGCCACCGACCTCGACAGCGGCGACTCGGCGCCCTTCGGTCAGCCCGGCTTCGACCATGTGCCGATCTCGAAGGCGGTGCAGGCGAGCGCCGCGCTGCCGGGCCTGTTCCCGCCGGTGGAGATCGATGGGCACCACTATGTCGACGGCGCGCTGAAGAAGACGCTGCACGCGTCGGTGCTGCTCGACGAGGAGGTGGACCTGCTGATCTGCCTGAACCCGCTGGTTCCGTTCAATTCGACGCACGCGGGCGAGCGCCGGGCGCCCGGTGGTGCCAAACGCATTCCGAAGCTCGTCGACGGCGGCCTGCCGGTCGTGCTGTCGCAGACCTTCCGCACGATGATCCACTCGCGGCTCGAGCTCGGCATGAAGGGCTACGAACGCAGCCACCCGCGCACCACGATCCTGCTGTTCGAACCCGACCAGCGCGACCCCGAGATGTTCCTCGCCAACACCTTCAGCTATTCGCAGCGCCGCGTGCTGGCCGAGCACGCCTACCAGCAG
>DASXQQ010000028.1:0-2286 GCA_036507085.1 Piscinibacter sp.
CGGATCCTGCGCCCACGGCCCGCCGTCGGACCCGATGGGCACGCGCGACATGCTCTCCACGCCGCCGGCCACCACCAGGTCTTCCCAGCCCGAGCGCACCTTCTGCGCCGCCAGGTTCACCGCCTCCAGGCCCGAGGCGCAGAAGCGGTTGATCTGCACGCCGGCGCAGCGCGCGTCCCAGCCGGCCTTGATGACCGCCGTCTTCGCGATGCACGCGCCCTGCTCGCCGATCGGCGAGACGCAACCCATCACCACGTCGTCGATCTCGGCGGTGTCGAAGCCGTTGCGACGCTGCAGCTCGGCGAGCACGCCCACCAGCAGGTCGACCGGCTTCACCTCGTACAGGCGGCCGTCCTTCTTGCCCTTGCCGCGCGGCGTGCGGATGGCGTCGTAGACAAACGCTTCGCTCATGGTCAGACCCTCGGGATGTCCGAATCAGTATAAACTTTATACAAAGCACTTGCTTTGTGAAAATACCGACCGATGAGTGCCCTGCCGTCCCCACCCATCACCGCGACCAAGCGCGCGCGTGGCCGCCCGCGCAAGACGCTGGACGAGCGCGACGAGGGCAACCGGCGCCAGCAATTGTTGAAGGCCGCGGCGCGGCTGTTCCGCCGCAAGGGCTTCGACGCCACCAGCACGCGCGACATCGCCGCCGCGGTGGGCATGCATGCGGGGTCGCCCTTCTATCACTTCGACAGCAAGGGCGCGCTGCTCTGCGCGGTGATGGAAGAAGGCATGCGCGCCGCGCTGGCGCGGCAGGCCGGCGTGCCGGTCACACCGGACAACCCGGTGCCGTCCCTGCGCCGCCTGATCCGCTCGCACTTCGACACGCTGCACGGGCCCGGCCGCGATTTCATTCCGGTGATGCTTTACGAGGCGCGCGCGCTGACGTCGCGCCAGCGCGCCGGCATCAACAAGCTGCAGCGCGAATACGAGGCGGTGTGGATGCCGGTGCTGCATGCGCTGGCCGCCGAGCACCGCCTGCCGGCCGACGTGCACCTCGCGCGCCTGCTGATCTTCGGCGCGCTGAACTGGTCGGTGCAATGGTTCGACGCGAAGAAGCGCGCCTCGCTCGACGAGTTGACCGACGCGGCGATGGCGTTGTTCATCCACGAGGAGGCGCAATGAGTCATTCAGTGTCCACCTGTCTTTCACGGGCCGCCGCGCCGGGCCGCCCCAAGCAAGGCCCGACCTTCTCGGAGGGTCGATCGCCGTACTCGGCGAGCGGGGTGTCGTCATGAACGCCCCCGGTTATCGATCGGTGTTCGCGCCCGGGCTGTTCGCCGGGAAGGTGATCGTGGTGACCGGCGGCGGATCGGGCATCGGCCGCTGCACCGCGCACGAGCTGGCCGCGCTCGGTGCGACCACGGTGCTGGTCGGCCGCAGCGCCGGCAAGCTGTACGCGGTGGCCAACGAGATTTCCGACGACGGCGGGCTCGCCGACACCGCCGTTTGCGACATCCGCAACGAAGACGCGGTGAAGCAGACGGTGGCCGCGATCCTGGCGACACATGGACGCATCGACGCCCTCGTCAACAACGCCGGCGGCCAATACATCGCGCCGCTGGCCACCATCAGCGCCAGGGGCTGGGACGCAGTGGTCGCAACCAACCTGACCGGCGGCTTCCTGATGGCGCGCGAGTGCTACACGCAGGCCTTGCAGGCGCATGGCGGCGCGGTGGTCAACATCGTCGCCGACATCTGGGGCTCGATGCCCGGCATGGGCCACAGCGGCGCGGCGCGCGCCGGCATGGTGAGCTTCACCGAAACGGCCGCCGTCGAATGGGCAGCGAGCGGCGTGCGCGTCAATGCGGTGGCGCCGGGCTACATCGCCTCCAGCGGCATGGACCACTACCCGCCGGAGGCCGCGCACATGCTGCGCGCGATGCGCAAGACGGTGCCGCTCGGGCGCTTCGGCACCGAGGCCGAGACGTCGGCGGCAATCGTCTTCCTGCTCAGCCCGGCAGCGAGCTTCATCAGCGGCACGGTGCTGCGCGTCGACGGCGCGCGCCCGCAGGTGCGCATGGGCTGGCCGATGGGATTGCCCGATGCGCAGGCGGCTGAGCATGGGGCGGTGAAGGCCTTCAACGGCTTTCATCGCGGCACGGTACCCAAGGTGCTCTCACCATGAGCGTGTTCCGCTCGGCGTGGAACCCGCACAGCGGGCCTGCACAGGCGCGCCGCGCGGCGATGCTCGAGCGCATCGCCACCTTGCGCGCGCTGGAGCAGCGCGCGGCCGACGCGTCGACGAAGTCGCGCCCGGTGTTCGACAAGCGCGGCCAG
>DASXQQ010000029.1:0-28064 GCA_036507085.1 Piscinibacter sp.
GAAGGCGAGCAGCATCTTGCGCACGCGCTCGGTCTGCTGCGCGCGCTGTTCGTCGCCAACTTTCGCCTCGCGCGCCGCGCGCTGGATCTGCACCAGCTTGCGGGTGTTCGCCACCAGGCTCGCATTCGACGCGCCGAACGCCTTGGCGACCACCTCTTCGGGCTTGTTCAGGTAGTCGCCGGCATAGACCAGGTAGGCGGCAGCGCGCATCGACGGCGCCGCGCCGATGCCTTGCAGGATGTCGGCCACGCCGTCGGCATGGGTGAGCGCCTCTTCGCCGGTGTCGAGCGCCTGGCCCGACAGCAGCGGCTCGGCGAAGCTGCGCGCGCGAAGCAGCTGCGCTGCCTCGTCCGCCGCATGCTCGTCGACCAGTTGAACGATGGGCGCCGCCATCGGGCGGGCCTGCGCAACGGCGGTCTTCATGGGCCGAGCAGGAACTCCCGCACCACGGCCACCTGCTCGGGCACGACCAGCATCGGCGCGTGGCCCACGTCGGCGAACTCGTGCAGCTTGGCACGCGGGCCGCGCTGCGTCATCGCGGTGGCGGTGTCGGGCGTCAGCAGGTCGGAGTCGGCGCCACGCAGCAGCAGCGTCGGGCAGCGCACGGCGTCATAGGCCTTCCACAGCGCGGCCTCGGCGGCGGGCGCCATGCCGGGCGTCATCGCGCGAAACGGCACTGCGATCTGCGGGTCATAGTGCAGCTTGAAGCCGCCGCCGTCGGGCTTGAGCATCGGCCGCGTGAGCGCCAGCCACTGCTCGCGGCTGTGCTTGCCGAAGCCCTCCGAAATGCTCAGCAGGTAGTCGGCCGCTTCCTCGACGCTCGCCCAGCGAATCGGCAGCCCGAGATAAGCGCCGATGCCCTCGAGGGCATCGAACGGGATGCTCGGGCCGACGTCGTTGAGGACCATCCGAGTGATCGGCGAGCCCGGCAAGGATGCGAGACCGAGGCCGATCAGCCCGCCCATCGAGGTGCCGACCCAGTGCACGCTCTGCGCGTTCAGGCGCGCGAGCAAGGTGACCATGTCGGCCACGTAGGCGGGCAGTTGGTAGCCCGCCGGGTCGGCGAGCCAGTCGGACTCGCCGCGTCCGACCACGTCGGGGCAGACGACGCGGTACTCGCCGCACAGCGCCTGCGCCAAGGTGTCGAAGTCGCGCCCCTGGCGCGACAGGCCGTGGGCACAGACCACCACCCTCGGGTTGGCCGCGTCGCCCCATTCCCAGTACGCCATCCGGTGCAGGCCCCGCGTGTCGAGGCACTGCACATGATCGAGGCGGGGTTGATGCATGAAGGAATCCCGGTTCGTCTTCGATAATGAAAGCATCGTATCAATCCGGAGAACCCAGCATGCTCAAAGGAAAAACCGCCCTCGTCACCGGCTCGACCAGCGGCATCGGCCTCGGCATCGCGCTGTGCCTGGCGCGCCAGGGCGCCAACATCGTTCTCAACGGCTTCGGCGATGCCGAGGGCCCGAAGGCGCAGGTGGCCGCGCTCGGCGTGAAGGTGGGCTACCACGGTGCCGACATGAGCAAGCCGGGCGAAATCGCCGAGATGATGGCCTACGCCGCCGCCGAATTCGGCGGCACCGATGTCCTCGTCAACAACGCCGGCATCCAGCACGTGGCGAACGTCGAGGACTTCCCCGTAGAGAAGTGGGACGCGGTCATCGCGATCAACCTGAGCTCGGCCTTCCACACCACGCGGCTCGCGATTCCCGGCATGCGGGTGAAGAACTGGGGCCGCGTCATCAACGTCGCGTCGACCCACGGCCTGGTGGCGTCGGCGCAGAAGTCGGCCTACGTGGCGGCCAAGCACGGCCTGGTCGGCTTCACCAAGGCGGCGGCGCTGGAAACCGCCACCACCGGCGTCACCGTCAACGCGATCTGCCCGGGCTGGGTGCTGACGCCGCTGGTGCAGAAACAGATCGACGATCGTGCCGCGCGCGAAGGCATCGCGGTCGACGTGGCCAAGCGCGAGCTGCTGGGCGAAAAGCAACCGTCGCTGCAATTCGTGACCCCGGAGCAGCTGGGCGAACTCGCGGTGTTCCTGTGTTCGCCGGCCGCCGACAACGTGCGCGGCGCGGCGTGGAACGTCGACGGGGGCTGGACCGCGCAGTAAGCCCCGGGCTCACTTGGTGGTGAGCTGCACCGTCCCGTTCACCGACACCGTCACCAGCGCCTTGCCGGCCTCGATCGGCAATGGGGCTTCCTGCGACATCGCCATCGCCCCGGCGCGCATCATCGGCACCCCGCCGCCCGGCGGCTCGCTAGACATCACGCTGACTTCGCGGATCGTGTAGCCGGTGTAGCCGAACTGCTTGGCCACGTCCGCCGCCTTGTTGCGGTAGCGCGCGATGGCCTGGGCGGTGAGCTCGCCTTCGCTGCGTTCGCGCAGCTCTCTGGACAGGCCGTAGCCGACATGGCCGACCGTCATGCTGGCGATGCGTCCGACCAGTTGACCGATGGCCGGCATGTCGCGCCCTTCGACGACGAGCTCGGCCGTGCCCTGCCAGCCCGTCAGCACCCCCTTGTTCGTGTAGCGCGGAAAGAGCGAGAAGTTGCCGGTGTGCGGCTCGAGCTGGCCCGGCTTGGCCACCCGCCGCGCCTCGGCGAGCGCGGTGTCCAGCGCCTGCTTCAGCGATGTCTGCACGCTGTTGGCGTCGGAGCCGTCGCGCGTCGCCGTCAAGGTCAGCGTCATCAGGTCCTTGGTCACCTCGGTGCTGGCACTGGACGAGAGGGCGACGACGCCCGACGGCGGCGGCTGGTCGGCCTCGGCCGCCACCCCGAGCAAGCTGGCGGCGGCCAGAACGAGGGCAAGGACATATGGCTTCATCGCAAGGTCTTTCGAGCGTGAAAGAAGGCACAGGTTAGCAGCGCGACCCTCCCCCTCGCCAGCGTCGCCGACACGCAGATTTGCAGTTTTTGCAGGTACAAGGTGGTGAACGCAATATTTGTAACAGCTGGTCAAACCGGCCAAAAACCCCGGGTAAACCTGCGCAAAATGCCGCTGTTACAAATTTGGAGTTTGCCCCATGACCACCGCACCCACCACCCGCGCCGACCGTGTCGTCGTCGTTGATGACGACGCGCGGATCCGCGACCTGTTGCGGCGCTACCTGACCCAGGAAGGGTTCGAAGTCCTGCTCGCCGAAGACGCCAAGGCGCTCAACCGCGTGCTCACCCGCGAGACGGTCGATCTGATCGTGCTCGACCTGATGCTGCCGGGCGAAGACGGCCTGTCGATCTGCCGGCGCCTGCGTGCGGCCAACGACGTGACGCCGATCATCATGCTGACGGCGAAGGTGGAAGACGTTGACCGCATCGTCGGCCTCGAAGTCGGCGCCGACGACTACCTGCCCAAGCCCTTCAACCCGCGCGAGCTGCTGGCGCGAATCCATGCGGTGCTGCGGCGCCGCCCGTCGCTCGAAGCCCCGGGCGCGCCGGCCAAGGAGGCGCAGACCGTCACCTTCGGCCCGTTCGAATTCGACCTCGCGCTGCGCCGCCTGTCGAAGGAAGGCGAGCAGATCGCGCTGACCACCGGCGAGTTCTCGATGCTCAAGGCGCTGGTGCGCCACCCGCGCCAGCCGCTGTCGCGCGACAAGCTCGCCCAGCTGGCGCGCGGCCGCGAGTTCGAGCCCTTCGACCGCAGCCTCGACGTGCAGATCTCTCGCCTGCGCAAGATGATCGAGCCCGACCCGGCCCAGCCGCGCTACATCCAGACCGTGTGGGGCGTCGGGTACGTGTTCGTTCCGGACGGCACGGCCTAGAGCGCGAAGCAAAGGGCGAGGGGCCCCGTTTACGCGGATCGACCAGCGCAGCGATCGGCGAAGGAGCGGGCTCGATGCCCGCGACTGAGTTTGCGCCCTCCCAAGCGGCCCCGCTCGCGGGGCCGCTTTCTTGTTTTCTTGTCTGCTAGATTCGCCCAGCCTTCATTCCCCGCACGCCCACCCGCTCGATGCCCCAAAAACACGTTGCGCTCAGCCTCTTCTGGCGCACTTTCTTCCTGCTGGCGATCCTGCTCGCCGGCGGCGTGTTCGCCTGGACGCAGACTTTTCGCGCGCTCGAGTTCGAGCCGCGCGCGGTACAGGAGGCGCAGCAGATCGCAAGCCTGGTGAACCTGTCGCGCAGCGCGCTGCGCAGCACCGACGGTATCAACCGCGTCGCGCTGATCAAGGGAATGTCGCGGCAGGAAGAACTTCGGCTGCAGCCGCACGAGCCGGGCGACAAATGGGAGCCGTACGACGTCGACCGCTTCACCCGCGCGATCGGCCAGGAGCTGCGTTCGCGCCTCGGCCCCGACACGCTGGTGGCGAGCGAAGTCAACGGTGTTTCTGGCCTGTGGGTCGGCTTCTCGTTCGACAAGGACCCGTACTGGCTGCAGGCCGCACCCACGCGGCTCGGCCCGATGGCGCCGCGCACCTTGTTCGTCTGGGTCGGCATCGCGCTGATCGCGACGGTGCTCGGCTCGGTAGCGATAGCGCGGCTGATCAACCAGCCGCTGCGCGACTTGTCGTTCGCGGCCAGCCGCATTCGCGAGGGCGAGTTCGATTCGCGCCTCGACGAAAACACGCTGACCAGCGAGATCCGCCAGGTCAACATGGGTTTCAACCGGATGGCGCGCGAGCTCGCCAAGGTCGAGGAAGACCGTGCGGTCATGCTGGCCGGCATCTCGCACGACCTGCGCACGCCGCTGGCGCGCTTGCGGCTCGAGGCCGAGATGAGTGTCCAGGACGACGAGGCCAAGCACAACATGGCGCTCGACATCGACCAGCTCGACGCGATCATCGACAAGTTCATGGACTACGCGCGCCCCGGCGAGGTCAAGCTCACCGCGGTACACCTGTCGAGCATCGTCGACCGCGAGATGGCCGCCTTCCGCGACCCCCGCGAAATCCGCATCCAGTCGCGCGTGGCGATCGACACCAAGGTGATGGCCGACGAAACCGAACTCGGCCGCGTGCTGCAAAACCTGTTCGAGAACGCGCGCCGCTATGGCCGATCCATCGACACCGGCATCGCGCGGGTGGTGGTCAGCTACGCACGCACCGGCCCGTGGGTGATCCTGAGCGTGCGCGACAACGGCCCCGGCGTGGACCCGAAAAAGATCGGCCAACTGACGACGCCGTTCTTCCGCGGCGACGCGGCGCGCACCGCCGCCACCGGCGCTGGCCTGGGCTTGGCCATCGTCGAGAAGGCAGTGCAGCGCATGGGCGGCACCCTCGAGATCGCAAATGCCGCCGAGGGTGGACTGATCGCGCATGTGCGCCTGAAGAAGGCGCCGTAGGGTGGGCTTCAGCCCACGGGTCTTTGTCGATTCGCGCGCGGGACGCGTGGGCTGAAGCCCACCCTACGCCCACCCTACAACTTCACCAGCAAGCACACCGCCCGCGCCTCGATCGCTTCGCCGCGACCGACCGGGCCCATCTTCTCCGCCGTCTTCGCCTTGACGCTCACCCGGTCGAGCGCCACACCGAGCGCCGTCGACAGGCGCTGGCGCATCGCGAGGATGTGCGGCGCCATCTTCGGCGCCTGCGCAACGATGGTGCTGTCGACATTGCCGACCTGCCAACCCGCGCCGCGCACGCGGCGCGCCGCTTCGGCCAGCAGCGCGAGCGAGTCGGCACCCTTGAAGCGCTCGTCGGTGTCGGGGAAATGGTGGCCAATGTCGCCCAGCGCCAGCGCACCGAACAGCGCGTCGGTGATCGCATGGCACAGCGCGTCGGCGTCGGAATGCCCGAGCAAGCCGTGCGTGTGCGGCACCTCGACGCCGCCGAGGACGAGCGCTCGGCCCGCCACCAGCGCGTGCGTGTCCCAGCCCTCGCCGATGCGAATCTGCGGCGGCGATGGCGGCGTGGGCTGCTTGTTCATCAACGGGTCCTCAGCAAGCGCTCGGCGAGATCGAAGTCGGCGGGAAAGGTGAGCTTGAAGTTCTCGAGCGCGCCGCGCACGAGCTTCGGTGCGTGGCCCAGTGCTTCGATCGCGCTGGCTTCGTCGGTCACCTGCGCGCCGGCTTTCGCGAGCGCCTCGCGCAGCAGCCCGAGACGAAACATCTGCGGTGTCTGTGCCTGCCACTTGCCGGTGCGGTCGAGGGTAGAAGCCACGCGACCCGAGCGCTCGTCCTTCAAGGTGTCGGCGAGCGGCAAGGCGAGCAGGCCCCCGATATCGTCGTCGACGCAGGCGTCGATCAATGCATCGATCCACTCGGCACGCACCAGGCATCGCGCCGCATCGTGCACCAGTACCCAGTCGTCGGGCATGGCCCCGCGCCGCGCCAATTCATCGAGCCCGCGGGAGACGGTTTCGGCGCGCGTCGCACCTCCGACCCGCGCAACCCAGCCGGCGAACTGCGGAACGCAGCCTTCGAATCGGCTGTCGTTCGGGCTCAGCACCACCAGGACCTGCTGCATTCGATCGACGCTCGCCAGCGCGCGCAGTGTGTGGCCGACGACCGTGCCACCGGCCAGCGGCGCGTACTGCTTGGGCCCCGCCGTGCCGGCCCGCTCGCCGATGCCGGCGCAGGGCACCAGGGCGTAGAAGCGGGAGGGCGATAGGGTCGGCATGAAGACTCGAAGCGGTGGCGAATTCTATAATTCGAAGCTCGCATCGCCCCGTGGGAAGCACCTCTCGGGGCGATTTGCTTTGGCTGTACGCGTCCGATGCACATTCCGTCGATTGCCCCCGGCAAGCGCTTCACCCTGCCCCGCCCCCTCGGCTCGGCGGACGCGCTGCTGTTGGCGCGCTTCGCCGAAGCGCAGGCGAAACAGCGCCAGCTCACCGCGATCGTCAGCGCCGAGCCGGCCGACACACAGCGGCTCGAAGGCGAGCTCGCGTTCTTCGCGCCGCACTTGCGCATCGCCGTGTTCCCCGATTGGGAAACGCTGCCCTACGACACCTTCTCGCCGCACCAGGACCTGATCTCGGAGCGCCTGGCCACCCTGTGGCGCTTGCTCCAACACAGCGGCCAGGGCGAGGTCGACGTGGTGCTGCTGCCGGCCTCCACCGCGCTGGTGCGGCTTGCGCCGCCGAGCTTTCTCGCGGCCTACACCTTCCACTTCAAGCAGAAGCAGAAGCTCGACGAAGCGGCGCTGAAGGCGCAGCTCACGCTCGCCGGCTACACCCATGTGAGCCAGGTGGTGTCACCGGGCGAATACGCGGTGCGCGGCGGGCTAATCGATCTCTTCCCGATGGGCTCGCCCGTGCCCTACCGCGTCGACCTGTTCGGCGACGAGATCGATTCGATCCGCACCTTCGACCCCGACAGCCAGCGCAGCCTCTACCCGGTGCCCGAAGTGCGCCTGCTGCCCGGCCGCGAGTTCCCGATGGACGAGGAGGCGCGCACCGCGTTTCGCGCCCGCTGGCGCGAGAAGATCGAAGGCGACCCGACGAAAGTGCGGCTGTACAAGGACATCGGTGCCGGCATGGCCACCGCCGGCATCGAGTACTACCTGCCGCTGTTCTTCGACGCGACGGCGACGATCTTCGACTACTTGGAGCGAGCACCTCACTCCGTTCGCGCTGAGCCTGTCCTTCGACAGGCTCAGGATGATCGGGGTCCTTCGACAAGCTCAGGACGAGCGGCCGCGGATGGTGGTGGCGCAGCCATCGTCCTGCACGGCGAGATCGACGAGGCGCTGAAGCGGTTCTGGGTCGACACCCGCGAGCGTTATCGCTTCCTGCAGCACGACCGCGAACGGCCGATCCTGCCGCCGGAGGAACTCTTCCTCAAGCCGGAAGACTTCTTCACGCGCACCGCTGCGCATGCCACGCTCGCACTGCGTGGCAAGGACCCGGTCGAGTGGGCGCGGCCGCTGCCCGATCTCGGCGTCGATCGCGGCGCGCCCGAACCGCTGAAGAAGCTGCAGGTCCACGTCGGCACGACGCCGCACCGCGTGCTGATCGTCGCCGAAAGCGAGGGCCGGCGCGAGAGCCTGCTCGAGCTGCTGCGCGACAGCCGCATCGAGCCGCCGTCCGTGGCGTCGTTGGCGGAATTCGAAGCCGGCGACGAACGCTTCGCGATCACCGCCGCACCCCTGGCCGAAGGCTTCTTCTGGCACGAGCCTGAGGCCGGCAAGGCGATCCAGTTCGTCACCGAGACCGAGCTCTTCGCCACCAGCCCCACCGCGCGGCGCAAGCGCAAGCAGGAACAGGTCAGCGACGTCAACGCGCTGATCAAGGACCTGTCGGAGCTGAAGATCGGCGACCCGGTCGTGCATTCGAATCACGGCATCGGCCGCTATGTCGGCCTGATGAATATCGACCTCGGCGACGGGGCCAGCGAGTTCCTCCACCTCGAATACGCCGACAAGGCCACGCTCTACGTGCCGGTGGCGCAGCTGCATTTGATCAGCCGCTACACGGGCGTCAGCGCCGAGGAGGCGCCGCTGCACAAGCTCGGCTCGGGCCAGTGGGACAAGGCCAAGCGACGCGCCGCCGAGCAGGTGCGCGACAGCGCGGCCGAGCTGCTGAACCTCTATGCCCGCCGCGCGGCGCGCGAGGGCTTCGCGTTCCGCTTCGCGCCGCACGAATACGAGGCCTTTGCCGCGAGCTTCGGCTTCGAGGAAACGCCCGACCAGCAGGCCGCGATCCATGCGGTGATCCACGACATGGTCTCGCCACAGCCGATGGACCGGCTGATCTGCGGCGACGTCGGCTTCGGCAAGACCGAGGTCGCGCTGCGCGCCGCCTTCGTCGCCGTCACCGGTGGCAAGCAGGTGGCGATCCTCGCGCCGACCACGCTGCTCGCCGAGCAGCACCACCAGAACATTTCCGACCGCTTCGGCAAGTGGCCGGTGAAGGTGGCCGAGCTGTCGCGCTTTCGCTCGCCGAAGGAAGTCAAGGTCGCGCTCGAGGGGCTGGCCGACGGCACCATCGACATCGTCGTCGGCACCCACAAGCTCATCAGCCAGAGCGTCAAGTTCAAGCGGCTCGGCCTGCTGGTGATCGACGAGGAACACCGCTTCGGCGTGCGCCACAAGGAAGCGATCAAGGCGATGCGCGCCGAGGTCGACGTGCTCACGTTGACCGCGACGCCGATCCCGCGCACGCTCGGCATGGCGCTCGAAGGCCTGCGCGACCTGAGCGTCATCGCCACCGCGCCGCAGCGGCGCCTCGCGATCAAGACCTTCGTTCGCAACGAATCGAGCGGCACGATCCGCGAGGCAGTGCTGCGCGAGTTGAAGCGCGGCGGGCAGGTCTATTTCCTGCACAACGAGGTCGAGACGATCGACAACCGGCGCGAGAAACTGCAGGCCCTGCTGCCCGAGGCGCGCATCGCGGTCGCCCACGGCCAGATGCCCGAGCGCCAGCTCGAGCACGTGATGCGCGACTTCGTGGCCCAGCGCCACAACCTGCTGCTGTGCTCGACCATCATCGAGACCGGCATCGACGTGCCCAGCGCCAACACCATCGTGATCAGCCGCGCCGACAAGTTCGGCCTCGCGCAGCTGCACCAGTTGCGCGGGCGCGTCGGCCGATCGCACCACCAGGCCTACGCCTACCTGATGGTGCCCGAGGTCGAGAGCCTGACCAAGCAGGCGGCCCAGCGGCTCGAGGCGATCCAGGCAATGGAGGAGCTCGGCTCGGGCTTCTACCTCGCGATGCACGACCTGGAAATCCGCGGCGCCGGCGAGGTGCTGGGCGAAAACCAGAGCGGCAACATGATGGAGATCGGCTTCCAGCTCTACAACGAGATGCTGGCCGAGGCGGTGCGTGCACTGAAGGCGGGGCGCGAGCCCGACCTGCTGTCGCCGTTGAGCGCCACCACCGAGATCAACCTGCATGCGCCGGCGCTGCTGCCCACCGACTATTGCGGCGACGTGCACACCCGGCTGTCGCTGTACAAGCGGCTCGCCACCGCCGACAAGGCCGAGCAGGTCGACGCGATGCTCGAGGAGATCACCGACCGCTTCGGCAAGCTCCCCGCCCAAGGCCAGACGCTGTTCGACGTGCACCGGCTGCGCGTGCTCGCCAAGCCCTACGGCGTGACGAAGATCGACGCCGCGCCGAACCTGATGGTCATCAGCTTCCGCCCGAATCCGCCGGTCGACGCACTGCGCATCATCGAACTGGTGCAGAAGAACCGCCACATCAAGCTCGCCGGCAACGACAAGCTGCGCATCGAGCGGGCGACGCCCGAGGCGCGTGATCGGGCGCAGCTGGTTCGCGATGTGCTGCGCTCACTGGGAACCCCGAAACCCGAAGTCATCACCTCGTAGGTGGGCTTCAGCCCACGCGTTTCTTGGCTCGCGCGCGGGACCCGTGGGCTGAAGCCCACCCTACGCCCACCCTACCCACTATCCTTGCCTCATGCCCATGCCCACCGAATTCGCTCCCGGCCTCGTCATCCAGGGCTTCACGCCGCCGCTGAAGCTCGCCGACTTCAAGCTGATCGCCCTCGACATGGACTCGACCCTGATCAACATCGAATGCGTCGACGAGATCGCCGACGCGGCGGGCCGCAAGGCCGAGGTTGCAGCGATCACCGAGGCCGCGATGCGCGGCGAGATCGCCGACTACAAGGAAAGCCTGCGGCGCCGCGTGGCCTTGCTCAAGGGCGTGCCGGTGACGGCGTTGAACGAGGTCTACGAGCGGCGCCTCTCACTCAACCCCGGCGCCGAAACGCTTGTGCGCGCAGCGCAAGCCGCGGGGCTGAAGACGCTGCTGGTGTCGGGCGGCTTCACCTTCTTCACCGACCGCATCCGCGATCGCCTCGGCATCGACTTCACGCGCTCGAACATGCTCGCCATCGACCAGGGCGCGCTCACCGGAGCGATGGTCGACCAGCCCTGGGGCGACATCTGCGACGGCGAGGAAAAGAAGCGCATGCTGCTCGCGACCTGCGCGCAGCTCGGCATCGAGCCGCGCCAGGCCCTCGCCATCGGCGACGGCGCCAACGACCTGCCGATGATGGGCGTCGCCGGCCTGAGCGTGGCGTACCACGCCAAGCCCAAAGTGCGCGAGCAGGCGATGGTCGCGATCAACGCCGGCGGGCTGGACCAGTTGCTGAAGGTGGTTCAGCCGAGCTGATTCATCACGACGATGCCGTCGGCATCGGCATAGAGGCGGTCCCCGGGCCGCACCCACACGCCCTGCACCTGCACCGCCACGTCGCGCTCGCCGGCGTTGCGCTTCTCGGTGGGCAAGGGCATCAGCCCGAGCGCGCGAATGCCGGTGTCGCAACCGGCCAGCTCCGCGGCGTCGCGCACGCAGCCATCGACAACGATGCCGGCCCAGCCGTTGCGCGCCGCGGCCGCGCCGAGGTTGCCGCCCACGAGCGCGCGCCGCAGCGACGCGCCGCCAGCCACGACGAGCACGCGCTGCCGGCCCGGTTCGTCGAGTGCGGCCTTCACCAGCGAGTTGTCCTCGAAGCATTTCACCGTGCTCACGGCGCCGGCGAATTTCAGCCGGGCGCCGAAGTCGCGGAACAGCGGCGGCAAGACGCGAAACGCGCCGCTCGTGTCGTTCTTGTGCAGGTCGCACAGGTCGCAGGTCGAAAAACCGTCGTTCGTCATCTTGGGTTGCGGGTGAAGACAGGTTCGCAAGTTTCGCACTGCGCATGACCCGTGTAACTCTTGCCGTGCGGCTTGCAGTTCTGCAAACGCCACTGCCGAGCACGGGGGCATTGGCGCGGACGCGTTGCAGCCAGCGGCCGATCGGTTGAGCATCGACCCTTGGCGAACAAGACCGGGAGCACCCGATGAGCACCGTCCGAAGCGTCGCGATCCACACGGGAGTTCCTGCAGAAAATGTTGCAGACCTTCGCGCAATGGATCGAACGCAGCCGGCCGCGTTGAGCGGCGCGGCACGTTCAGCGGGCATGGCGTTTGCCATCGTTCCCGATCACGGCAAGCGGTGAGGCATGAACTTGCAGATCGACGCTCCACGGTTGCAGCATGGCGCAGCGCTGACGGCGCGCTCGAATGACGACGCGCCCCTGAGGCTGTGGCTCGGTGTCGCCCTGCTCGCGTCGTTCCTGCTCACCCAGCGCGCCCCGCCGTCGCAGCGCGTGCCGATGCCACCGAGCGCGAGCGCCGTCGCACCGACGGTCCCACCGGTCGCGGCCGCCGCGCCGTCGCACGGTGTACGGCACGCCAGCTTCGGCCATGAGCGCGCGTCGCGCGACACGCGGCTGGTGGCCAACTGGGCCGTCGACTCGGGCGACAACCACCGCATGCCGTTCCTCATCGTCGACAAGCGCAATGCGAAGCTGTTCGTCTTCGACAGCGACGGGCAGTTGCGCGGGGCGGCGCCGGTGCTGCTCGGCCTCACGCGCGGTGACGACTCGGTGCCCGGGATCGGCGAGCGCAAGCTGGCCGACGTCAAGCCCAGCGAGCGCACCACGCCGGCCGGCCGCTTCGTCGCCGAGCCGGGCCGCAACATGCAGGGCGAGGACATCGTCTGGATCGACTACGACTCTGCCGTGTCGATGCACCGCGTGCGCGCGAACAACCCGAAGGAGCAGCGACTGCAGCGGCTCGCCACACCCAGCGCCGCCGACAACCGCATCTCCTATGGTTGCATCAACGTGCCGGCGGCGTTCTACGACGCGTTCGTGAGCCCGATCTTCAGCAACGCGCAGGGCGTGGTCTACGTGCTGCCGGAGACGCGTCCGGCGCGCCAGGTGTTCGCGCTGTACGACATCGACAAGGCGTCGCGCAGGCCGCGGGTCGCCTTGGCGTCGAGCGATCACTGACGGCGGCCCACGTGGGCCGCCGTCGCTCCCTCAGCCACTTTCTAGTTGCGGTCGCTGCGCGGAGCCTTCTGGCCGCTGGTGCTCGTGTCGGTGCTGGCGGCCGTGTCCGTGCTGCTGCTCGTCGACGCGCTCGGCGTGGTCGACGGGCTCGGCGTGGTGGTGGTCGTCGACGTGCTCGGGCTCGTGGTCGTGCTCGTGTCGGTCTTCGTGGTGTCGGCGGGGGCTGGGGTGCCCGACGGGGTGGTCGAGGTGGATTGCGCGACGGCGAAGCCAACGCCGGCGATCAGCGATACCGCCGCGGCGGCGAGGGTCAGGCGTTTGGACGGAGTCATGACGTGAATCTCCTGTTGCAGATTGAAAGGAAGGTCTGAGAACATTGCGCGCCCACAACAGGCGCTGCCTGGCCTGGCAGTAGCGCCAAAGTCTCGGCTAGGCTTGCCGGCAAAGGACGTGCCTTCCTTCGCCCGTTGCCGATCCGTGTGTCGTGGATTGGCTCGCCGCTCAAGCGCTGCGCAGCTTCTTGCGTGACGGCTTCACGTCCTCGCGCCGCGCCGGCGGCATCGGCTGGTGCTCGCGAACGGGATTGAGAATGATCGAGGTCGAGGTCTCGGTCAGCGTGCAGAACTTCGTGACCACTGCATCGAGGTGCGCGACGTCGATGACGGCGATCTCGAGCACCCAGCTGTCCTCGCCGGTCACGTTGTAGGCATTGATGACCTCCGGTGTTTGGTGCACCAGCTTGACCACGCGCGGGTACTCGGCGCGTCCGATGCGGATGATCGCCCGAATGCCGTAGCCGAGCCGGTTCAGATCGACGGTGGCGCGGTAGCCGGTGATCACGCCCGACGCTTCGAGCTTGCGCACGCGCTCGGCCACCGCGGGCTGGCTCAGGTGCACGCGGCGCCCGAGTTCGGCCATCGTGAGCCGCGCGTCGCCCTGCAACTCGGCGAGGATGCGCGTGTCGTGGTGGTCGATGCCGATGTTCAAGGTCACTTCGAGCTTTCGCTTTTGATTCAACGGAATTCTGCCGCCAAAACCTTCGACTGGCTATGGATGCGCGCGCATGCCTTTCATACGATGCTGGCCATGAACACCCTCGCCTCTCGCGCCCTGCCCGCGGCCCCGTTGTCCGGCCTGCTGCTGATGTGCCTGGCCGCCACCTGGCTGGTCTGGGGATCGACCTACCTCGCGATCAAGGTCGCGCTGCTGAGCTTTCCGCCGTTCTTCCAGATGGGCACGCGCTTCCTGTTCGCCGGCGCGGTGCTGATGGCCTGGATGCGCTGGCGCGGCGCGCGCTGGCCCGACGCCCGCCAATGGCGCAACGCGCTGATCGTCGGCAGCCTGATGCTCGGCGGCGGCATGGGCGGCACCGCCTATGCCGAAGTCACGGTCGGGTCGGGCCTGGTGGTGGCTTTCATCGCCGTCGTGCCGCTGATGATCGCCGCGCTCAACCTCGCCTGGGGCGTGAAGCCGGGGCGACTCGAACTCGCGGGCATCGCGGTCGGCCTGGCCGGCGTGCTGCTGTTGACGCAAGGCGCGGGTTTCCAGGCCTCGCCGGTGGGACTGGCGGCGATCGCGCTCGCCTGCGTCACCTGGTCGATCGGCAGCGTGCTGAGCCAGCGCAGCCTGCCGCTCGCGGCGGGCGCCACCGGCTTCGCCAGTGAGATGATCTGCGGCGGCGGAGTGCTGCTGCTGATGTCGGCGCTGAACGGCGAAGCGCCGCAATGGCCGCCGCAGCCGCTGGCGCTGAGCGCCTGGTTCTACCTCGTCGTGTTCGGCTCGCTGATCGCGTTCAATGCCTACATGGTGCTGCTCGCCAACGCGAGCGCCGCTCTCGCGTCGAGCTACACCTTCGTCAACCCGGTGATCGCGATGCTGCTCGGCGTCGCGGTCGGCGGCGAGGTCGTCACGGGGTTCGAATGGCTGGCCGCCGGCGTGGTGCTGGTGGGCGTGGTGCTGATGTTGCGCGGACAGCGGCGCAGCGGCTGAGCGACCGGCTCGCGCCGCAGCGAAGCACCTGAGCATCTGTGCAGCGAAGGCGCGAGATTGAGCCGCC
The DNA here is from genome assembly GCA_036507085.1 of Piscinibacter sp. Lineage (GTDB taxonomy): Bacteria > Pseudomonadota > Gammaproteobacteria > Burkholderiales > Burkholderiaceae_C > Albitalea. Next base: position 14,745 of record DASXQQ010000029.1, read on the forward strand.
TGCGCTGCGCAATTTCATAGGCGCTTCGCTCCAGCGGCTCAACCCGACAGCCGCTGCTTCGCCGCCTCGCGAATCGCCGTCAAGGTGCTGCGGCTCGTGCTCACGTCGGCATCGAGCTTCAGGTGCAGCAAGGTCGGCTGCCTGGCGTCCAGCGCTGCCTTGAACGCCGGCTCGAACTGCTCGGTGCGATCGACGCGCTCGGCGCGCCAGCCGTGGGCCCGCGCGAGCTGCACGAAGTCGGGGTTGAACAAGTCGCTGCCGCTCACCCGTCCGGGAAATTCGCGCTCCTGGTGCATGCGGATCGTGCCGTAAGTGCCGTTGTCGACGACGATGCTGATCAGGTTCTTCGCACCGTAGCCGGTCGCCGTGGCGAGCTCTTGCCCGGTCATCAGGAAGTCGCCGTCGCCGGCGATGTTGATCGCGGTGCGCTGCGGGTACAGCAGGGCTGCCGCGACGGCGGCCGGCACGCCGTAGCCCATGGCGCCGGAGGTCGGTGCGAGCTGGGTCCGGCCGTGGTGCTGCAGACCGTAATACCGGCAATAGCGGTGCAGCCAGCCGCTGTAGTTGCCGGCGCCGTTGGTGTAGACGGTGTCGGCGGGCGCAAGGCGCTGCACCGTCTTCACCACCACCGCCATGTCGAGCGGCGCGACCGCGGGCGCGACGAGGTTGGCTTCGTAATCGGCGCGCGCCGCTGCGGTCCATTCGTTCCAGGCGATCGCCGTCGGCGGCGCCAGCGTCTCGATGGCCTTCGCGGCGCAGGCCATCGACGCCTGCAGCAGCAGGTCGGCCGCATAGACGCGGCCGAGCTCCTCGGCACCCGCGTGGATGTGGATGAGCTTTTGCGCCGGCCGCGGCGCCTGCAGCAGCGTGTAGCCGCCGGTCGTCATCTCGCCCAGGCGCGGCCCGATCGCGACGACGAGATCGGCGTCGGCAATTCGCTTCGCGAGCTTCGGATTGATGGCGATGCCCACATCGCCGGCGTAGTTCGGATGCCGGTTGTCGAACAGGTCCTGGAACCGAAACGCGCAACCGACCGGCAGGTTCCAGCCTTCGGCGAAACGTTGCAACGCGTCGCACGAGACTGCATCCCAGCCGCTGCCGCCGGCGATGACGAAGGGACGCTGCGCCGCCAGCAGCATCGCGCGCACATCACGCAGCGCGCCGGGCGCGGGCCAGGCCTGCGCCGGCTCGACGCGCGGCAGCACCGGCGCCGCGGAGGCGCGCGTGAGCATGTCTTCGGGCAGCACCAACACCACCGGACCCGGTCGACCTTGCAGCGCGGTGTGGAAAGCGCGCGCGATGTACTCGGGCAGCCGATCCGGGTCGTGCACTTCGCCGACCCACTTGGCCATGCCCAGCGTGCCGGGGCCGAACATCTGCCGGTAGTCCATCTCCTGGAAGGCTTCGCGGTCGCGCTGGTCACTGGCCACCTGGCCGACGAACAGGATCATCGGCGTGCTGTCCTGGAACGCGGTGTGCACGCCGATGCTCGCGTTGGTGGCACCCGGCCCGCGGGTCACGAAGCAGATGCCCGGCCGGCCGGTCAGCTTGCCCTGCGCCTCGGCCATGAAGGACGCGCCGCCTTCGTGGCGACAGGCGATGAAACGGATGTGCTCGCGATGCTCGTGAAAGCCGTCGAGCACGGCGAGAAAACTTTCGCCGGGCACGCCGAATGCCGTGTCCACGCCTTGAGCGATGAGGGCTTCGACCAGCGCGTGGCCGGCCATGCGTTGGGGGTGCGATGAGGTCATGGACGTGAGTGTGCCTTCGCCGCGGTTCGGGTTCGCACGGATGTTGTCAATTCACTGTCCGGTGAATTATGAAGGCATGGCCTCTTCCTCCGCCGCCGTTGCCGACCTGCGCACGCGCGACGCCGACCGCACCCAGCAGGAGATCCTGCGCGCCGCGATGGACGAATTCGCCGAGCGCGGGCTGGGCGGCGCGCGCATCGACAGCATCGCCGAGCGCGCCGGCGTCAACAAGCGGCTGATCTACTACTACTTCGGCGCCAAGGACGAGCTGTTTCTCGCGGTCCTCGAACAGACCTACGCCGACATCCGCGAGGCCGAGCGGGCCTTGCATCTCGAGATGGCGAACCCCGCCGACGCAGTGCGGCGGCTGGTCGCTTTCACCTGGAACCACTACCTCGCCCACCCGGAATTCCTGACGCTGCTCAACAGCGAGAACCTGCACCGCGCGCGCCACCTGAAGCAATCCAAGCGCATCCGCGAAATGAACTCGCCGCTGATCCAGACGCTGGCCGACGTGCTCGAGCGTGGGCGCAGCGAGGGGCTGTTTCGCGGCGGCGTCGATCCGGTTCACCTGTACATCTCGATCGCCGGTCTCGCCTATTTTTACTTGTCGAACAACCACACGCTGTCGACAATCTTCGGCCGCGATCTGATGTCGCCGAAAGCCTTGTCCGAGCGGCTGTCGCACATCACCGAGGTGGTGATGGGCTATGTGTTGCGCGAGTGAGGCGAGCGTCTTCAATTCACCAAATGGTTAACTCGCCATGAGACGCTGGTTCACCTCGTCCGCGCTGCGCCCGCTGTGGCTGCTCGTGATGCTCGTGCTGTTGTGGGACCTGGGCATTCGCCTCTTCAAGGTGCCGCCCTACCTGATCCCCACCCCGCTGTCGGTGGCGCGCCAACTGGTGGTCGAGTGGCCGATGCTGTGGCGCGAGACCTTGCCCACGCTGTACGCCACGCTCGGCGGCTTCGCGCTGTCGGCGCTCGTCGGTGTGCCGATCGCGATGTGGATCGCGTACTCGCGGCTGGTCGAAAGCTTCGTCTATCCGCTGCTGGTGTTCTCGCAGTCGATCCCGAAGGTCGCGATCGCGCCGCTGTTCGTCGTGTGGTTCGGCTTCGGCATCGTGCCCAAGGTCATCGCGGCCTTCCTGCTCGGCTTCTTCCCCGTCGTGGTGGCCACGGTGCAGGGCTTCAAGTCGGTCGAGGCCGACGTGATCGACCTCGCGCGCTCGATGGGCGCCAACCCGCTCGAGGTCTTCCTCAAGTTCCGTTTGCCGACCGCGCTACCGTCGATCTTCAGCGGGCTGAAGGTTTCGGTCACCCTGGCCGTCGTCGGCGCGGTGGTCGGCGAATTCGTCGGCTCCAACTCCGGCATCGGCTATGTGCTGCAAAAGGCCAACGGCACCTTCGACCTGCCGCTGATGTTCGCCGCGCTGGTCATCCTGTCGATGGTCGGCGTGCTGCTGTTTCTCGCGATCGAGCTGATCGAGCGCTGGCTGATGCCGTGGCACGCATCGCAGCGCATCGACGTGCAGCTCGCCGCATAGGGCCTGTTCACACCATGGAGACAAGCATGAAAAGACGCACTCTCATCCCTTCGCTGGCCGCGCTTGCATTGGCCGCCGGCCTGACCGCGCCCGTCCACGCCCAAGGCAAGGACAAGGTCGTGCTGATGCTCAACTGGTACGTCTACAGCGAGCACGCACCCTTCTTCCTCGCGAAAGAGCGCGGCTTCTACGACGCCGAGGGCATCGACCTCGAGATCCAGGAGGGCCGCGGCTCGGGCGTGACGATCCAGGCGGTGGCCGCCGGCTCCGCCACCTTCGGCTACGCCGACGTACCGACGATGATCAAGGCCGCCACCAAGGGCGCGCCGGTGCGCGCCGTCGGCGTCGCGCTGCAGGTGAGCCCGATGTCGGCGATGGGCTTTGCCGAGAAGAACATCAAGACGCCGAAGGACATCGTCGGCAAGACGGTGGCGATGACGCCGGGCGACTCGATGAGCCAGATCTGGCCGCTGTTCCTGAAGAAGACCGGGCTGCAGGAAGGCCAGTTCAAGACCGTCTCGGGCGACGCGCAGACCAAGCTCAACGCGGTCATCAACGGTCAGGCCGATGTGCTGCTGGGCTATGTGATGGACCAGAACATCAAGCTGCAGGACGCGACCCACAAGCCGGTGCAGGTGGTGCGCTTCGCCGACTATGGCGTCAACCTGATCAGCTCGGGCGTCATCGCCGCGAAGGACACGCTCGCCAACAAGCCCGACCTCGTCAAGCGCTTCATGCGCGCCTCGACCCGCGCGCTGGAGGAAGCCGAGAAGAACCCCGAGGCCGCCGTGGACGCCACCCTGAAGGCGAACCCGAAATCGGGCCAGCGCGACACCATGCTCACCGGCCTGAAGCTGACCACCGCGCTCTATCACACCGATGAGACGAAGAGCCAGCGCCCGTTCCGCGTTTCGATGAAGAACGTCAACGAGTCGCTCGACCTGCTGGTGCAGTACGGCGGCATGGACCCGGCCACGCGCGGCAAGGCCGAGGACTGGGTCACGCTCGACTACCTTCCCTGAGACATGACGCATTCAGCGTCATCCGGTCTTGCTCGAGCCCGAGCGCCGGGCCGCCAGGGGCCACGAAGGGGCCCGTTCCGGGCCTTGCCGGGCTCGATCCCCTCGGGGGATCGGTCGCGGTATTCCGCGAGCGAGGGGTTGTCATGACCGCTGTCGTCAAGCCGCTGCTGCGCGCTGCGGCGCCGGTGAGCGCGCCGCTGCTGATCGAAGCGCGCGGCGTGCACAAGACCTATCGCACGCAGGACGGCGAGGTCGAGACGCTGAAGCCGCTCGACTTCGACATCCGCGCCGGCGAATTCGTCTCGGTCGTTGGGCCGTCGGGCTGCGGCAAGAGCACGCTGATGAAGATGGTGGCGGGCCTGCTGCCGAGTAGCGGCGGCGAGTTGCGGCTGTCCGGGCAGGCGGTGAATGGTCCGCAGACGAACGTCGGCGTCGTGTTCCAGAACGCGCTGCTGCTGCCCTGGCGGCGCGTCATCGACAACATCCTGCTGCAGGCCGAGATCCGCGGCTTGCCGAGGGCGGCGGCGCGCGAACGCGCGCAGCAGCTGGTCGAGATGGCCGGCCTGCAGGGCTTCGAGAACAAGTACCCGTGGCAACTCTCGGGCGGCATGCAGCAGCGCGTGGCGATCCTGCGCGCGCTGCTGCACGACCCGCCGCTGCTGCTGATGGACGAGCCCTTCGGCGCGCTCGACGCGATGACGCGCGAGCGCATGAACCTCGAGCTGCAGCGCATCTGGATGGCCGCCGGCAAGACGGTGCTGCTGATCACCCACAGCATCCCCGAGGCGATCTTCCTCTCGGACCGCGTGCTGGTGATGACCGAGCGGCCAGGCCGCATCGCCGCCGCCTACGACATCGACCTGCCGCGCCCGCGCTCGCTCGACATGATGGGCAGCGAGAAATTCGCGGTCTACGCGAAGACGCTGCGCGCCCACTTCTTCGCGCAGGGATCGCTCGATGGGCACTGACGCGCCGGCCTTCGTCGTGACCGCCATCGACGCCGGCGTGCGCCCGGTGCGGCTGCGCTTGCCGTTTCGCTTCGGTGCGGTCACGCTGCGAGCCTGTCCGCAGCTCTTCGTGCGCGCGACGATCGAGCTGCCCTGTCACGCGCCGGCCACCGGTTTCGCGGCCGAGATGATGGTGCCCAAGTGGTTCGACAAGCGCGCCGACTTCAAGCATGCCGACAACGTGGCGCACCTCGCGGCCTCGGTCGAGCGCACGGTGCAGGCCTATGTCGGCGACGCCGGCGCGACGGCGTTCGAGCTGTTCGAGCGACACTGCCACGCGTTGCTGCAGGCCGGCGAGCGCGCGGGCGCCACCGAGTTGTCGTCGGCCTACGGCCAGGCGGTGATCGACCGCGCACTGATCGACGCACTGTGCCGCGCGCTCGGTGTCTCGTTCTTCAGCGCGGTCGCGCACAACCTGCTCGGCCTGCGCGACAGCGCCGTCATCGCCGACCTGCGCGGCTTCGACTGGGCCGCCTGGCTGCCCACCCTGATACCGCTGCACGCGATCGACGCGCGCCACACCATCGGCCTGCTCGACGAGCTGCACGCCCACCAGGACGCCGACGACGGCCTGCCGGTGAGCTTGCCCGCGGTGATCACCCGCTATGGGCACCGGGTGTTCAAGATCAAGCTCGGCGGCGACCCGGTGGCCGACGTGAGGCGCCTCGGCGAGGTGCTCGAGGTGCTCGACCGCCATGCCCCCGGACACCACTTCACGCTCGACGGCAACGAGCAGTACGCCGATCCGGCGGCGCTGTCGGAACTGTTCGTGCGCCTCGCCGGCCTGAGCGCTTACGCGCATCGGCCCGAGGCGCTTCTCTATGTCGAGCAGCCGCTGCCACGTGATCGCTCGCTGGACTCGGCCCTGCCTGCGAAGCAGTCGCCGGCGCCGCTGCTGATGGACGAAGCCGACGGCACGCTCAATGCCTTCGTGCGCGGCCGCGCAGTCGGCTGGCGTGGCGTGTCGAGCAAGGGCTGCAAGGGGCTGTACAAGGCGATCGTCAACCGCGCCCGCTGCGAACGCTGGAACGCAGCAGCGGCTCGCGACGGACAGGCGCCGGGCTTCTTCATGTCGGCCGAAGACCTGACTTGCCAGGCCGGCCTCGCCGTGCAGCAGGACCTCGCGCTCGCCTCGCTGCTCGGCTTGACGCACAGCGAGCGCAACGGCCACCACTACGGCGACGGCTTCGGCAGCGCGCCGGCCGCCGAACAGCGCGGCTTCGGACTCGCCCACCCGGACCTCTACGAGTCGAGCACCGGCCGGCCGCGCTTGCGCATCGCGCAAGGCCGCGTTGCCATCGACTCGCTGTTCCACGCCGGCTTCGCCCACGGCGCCGACCCCGACTGGAGCGCCGTGCGGCCTCTTTCCGTAGCCACGGCGCTGGTCTGAACGTTCGATTCCATCCGAGGACCCCATGGCCACTCAACGACTCGGTCTCATCATGCACGGCGTCACCGGCCGCATGGGGCTGAACCAGCACCTCGTGCGCTCGATCGTCGCGATTCGCCAGCAAGGCGGGGTGACGCTCGCCAACGGCGACACGGTGATGCTCGACCCGGTGCTGATCGGCCGCAATGCCGAGAAGATCGAAGCACTCGCCCGCGCCCATGGCATCCGCCGCTGGGGCACCGACCTCGATGCGGCGCTGGCGAGCCGGGACGACACGGTCTTCTTCGACGCCGGCACGACGCAGATGCGCCCGGCGCTGCTGGCGCAGGCGATTCGCGCCGGCAAACATGTCTATTGCGAGAAGCCGATCGCCACCAACCTGAACGAGGCGGTCGAGGTGTGCCGCCTCGCGCGCAGTGCCGGCGTGAAGCACGGCGCGGTGCAGGACAAGCTGTTCCTGCCCGGGCTGCGCAAGCTCGACCTGCTGCGACGCGCGGGCTTCTTCGGGCGCATCCTGGCGGTGCGCATCGAGTTCGGCTACTGGGTGTTCGAAGGCGACCTGCAGCCGATCCAGCGCCCGTCGTGGAACTACCGGCGCGAAGACGGCGGCGGCATCATCCTCGACATGCTGTGCCACTGGCGCTACGTGCTGGACAACCTGTTCGGCGAGGTGAAGGCTGTGTCGTGCCTGGGCGCGACGCACATCCCGCAGCGCTGGGACGAAGCCGGCCAGCCCTATGCGGCAACGGCCGACGATGCGGCGTATGCGACCTTCGAGCTCGCCGATGGGGTGATCGCCCAGATCAACAGCTCCTGGTGCACCCGCGTGCGGCGCGACGATCTGGTGACCTTTCACGTCGACGGCACGCACGGGTCGGCGGTGGCGGGGCTTACCGATTGCCGCAGCCAGTCGCGCATCAACACGCCGCGGCCGGTGTGGAACCCGGACGCGAAGCAGACGCTGCCGTTCTTCGACCAATGGCAGGAGGTGCCCGACACGCAGGTCTACGACAACGGCTTCAAGCTGCAATGGGAACACTTCATCCGCCACGTCGTCGAAGACGCGCCGTACCGCTGGACGCTGCCCGAGGGCGCGAAAGGCGTGCAGCTGGTCGAGGCGGCGCTGCAAAGCTGGAAGGAGCGGCGCTGGGTCGACGTGCCGCCGCTGGACCTGTGACGGAACTGCAGCTGCCCACGGCCGATGGCCGCCTCGAGCGCTACACGCTGCGCACCGCGGCGCCCATCGCGCCGCCACGCGGTGGGGCGTTCAACCGCATCGCCTACTCGGCCGCGCACGTCGTCGCCGACGCGCGGGCCCCCATCGACCCGTGGCTGCAATGCGCGATCGACTGGGACCAGACGATCGCCTACCGGCGCCGGCTCTGGTCGCTGGGCCTCGGCGTCGCCGAGGCGATGGACACCGCGCAGCGCGGCATGGGGCTCGACTGGCCGACCTCGCTCGAATTGATCCGCCGTTCGCTCGATGCCGCGCGGGACATGCCGGGCGCGTTGATCGCCTGTGGCTGCGGGACCGACCACCTGGCACCCAAAGCGGCGACCAGCGTCGACGACGTGATCCGCGCCTACGAGGTGCAGATGGAAGCGATCGAGCGCCTGGGCGGCCGCCTCATCGTGATGGCGAGCCGCGCGCTCGCGCGCATCGCGACGGGCCCGGCCGACTACGAGCGCGTTTACGACCGCGTGCTGTCGCAGGCGAGGCAGCCGGTGATCCTGCACTGGCTCGGCGAGATGTTCGATCCGGCGCTGGCCGGCTACTGGGGGTCGAGCGATGTCGATGCCGCGATGGACACCGCGCTCGGCGTCATCGACGCGCATGCGGCCCAGGTCGACGGCATCAAGATCTCGCTGCTCGACAAGGAGCGCGAAATCGCGATGCGCCGTCGGCTGCCGGCGGGCGTGCGCATGTACACCGGCGACGACTTCAACTACGCCGAGCTGATCGCCGGCGACGGCGAACGCGCGAGCGATGCGCTGCTCGGCATCTTCGACGCGATCGCGCCGGCGGCGAGCGCGGCGCTCGCGGCGCTGGCGCTCGGCCACACGGCGCGCTTTCACGAGATCCTCGCGCCCACCGTGCCGCTGTCGCGCCACATCTTTCGTGCGCCGACCCGCTTCTATAAAACCGGCGTCGTGTTCATGGCCTGGCTGAACGGCCTGCAGACCCACTTCGTGATGGTCGGCGGGCAACAGAGCGCGCGATCGCTGCTGCACTTCGCCGAGCTGTTCCGGCTCGCCGATGCCGCCGGCCTGATCGAACAGCCCGAGCTCGCGCTGCGCCGGATGCGCAGCCTGCTTGCGCTGCACGGCGTCGAATGATGCGTGACTTTTCGCGCGATCACCGCTGGTTGGCGATCAACACTGCGACGGTGCGTGTGCAGTGGCCTCTCGATCGCATCATCGACGAGTGCGCGCGGCGTGGCATCCGCGCCATCTCGCCGTGGCGCGACCAGGTCGCGGCGATCGGGCTCGACAACATTGCAAAGCGCCTGCGCGACGCCGGCATGGCGCTGTCGGGCTATTGTCGCGGCGGCATGTTTCCCGCGTCCACCACCGAGGGCCGCCGACGAGCGCTCGACGACAACCGCCGCGCCGTCGACGAAGCAAAGACACTGAACGCGCCGTGCCTGGTGCTGGTGGTCGGCGGCCTGCCCGGTGCGCTCGATGGCGCGCCGGCGCACAAGGACATCGCCGCAGCGCGCACCGACGTGCGCGACGGCATCGCCGCGACCCTGGCCTATGCGCGCAGCGTCGGCATGCCGCTCGCGATCGAGCCGCTGCACCCGATGTACGCAGCCGACCGCGCCTGCGTCAACACGCTGGAGCAGGCGCTCGACCTGTGCGACGCGCTCGACCCGCAGGCCAGCGGCGCACTCGGCGTCGCGGTCGACGTCTACCACGTGTGGTGGGACCCGAAGCTGCAGGCGCAGATCGCGCGTGCCGGCGCGCGCCGCCTGCTCGCCTTCCATGTGTGCGACTGGCTCGTGCCCACGCGCGACCTGCTGAACGACCGCGGCATGATGGGTGACGGCGTGATCGACATCCCGCGCATTCGCGGCTGGATGGAAGAGGCAGGCTTTGCCGGCTACAGCGAGGTGGAGATCTTCTCGGCCGAGAACTGGTGGAAGCGTGAGGGGGGCGAGGTGCTCGACGCCTGCATCGCCCGCCACCGCAGCGCGGTGTAGGTTCTATACCAGCGCCAACGCCGTGCGCCGCACCCGCTGCACCCTGAACGCGCTGACGATCAGCACCGCCTGCACGAGCGCGATGCCCAGCCACACCTGGGCCGGCCGGTGCCAATCCATCAGCGTGCCGAACAGCAGCGGCGCAATCGCCTGGCCGATGTCCAGCCCCGAGTACACGACCCCATAGACGCGTCCGGTGGCGTTGTCGGGCGACGAGCGCTTGACCAGCAGGTCGCGCGACGGCGCAGCAATCCCGGCGCCGAAACCCATCGCGCCGAACAGCACCGGTACCGCGGCCGCGCCGATGTCGGCGAAGCCGATCGCAAGCGCGATTGCCGCGGCGACACCGAAACCGCCACCGACGATGCGCTCGCAGCGGGCCGGGTCGCTGGCGAGGAAACCGCCCACCACCATGCCGGCCGCACTGCACACCATGTAGACGCTCAGGCAGATCGCTGCCGTCTGCGCCGGCACGTCGTGCAGCAGCCGCGCGGCCTCGGGGGCAAAGGCCTGCACCCCGCTCAGCGCCATCGCATAGAAGAAAAAGAAGGCGAAGCACATCCACACCGCAGGGATGGTCAGGAAGTCGAGATCGCCGGCGGACGAAGCGGGGCCGGCCATTCGATGACCGCTCGGCGCGAGCGCCAGTGGCTCGCGCCGCAGCCACAGCAGCGCCAGGACCAGCAACACCAACACACCGGCGCAGGCCAACGCCACGCGCCAGGAGAACGCCAGCGTCAACGGCACCAGCATGGCCGGCGCCAGCGCCCAGCCGAGGCTGCCGGTGATGCCGTGCACGCTGAACGCGTGGCCGAGGCGGGCCTGGTGCACCTTGCGATTGAGCAGCGTGTAGTCGACCGGGTGGAAAACGCCGTTGCCGGTGCCGGCGACCACCGAGAACAGCGCCAGCATCCAATAGCTCTGGCTGCTTGCAAAACCGAAAGCCGCGACGGCCAGCAGGCCGAGGCCGCCGAACAGGATCGGTCGCGGACCGAAGCGGTCGACCACGAAGCCGGAGAGCGTCTGCACGACGCAGGACACGACGAAGAAGATCGTCATCAGCAGGCCAAGCTCCGCGTAGCTCACGCCGAAGGCGTCCTTCAGCCAGGGGAACAGCGGCGCCAACAACAACTGGCTGAAATGGCTGATGCCGTGCGCCAGCCCGACGAGGCCGATGACGGCCGCGTCGCGTCGCAACGGGTTCAACGGCGCGGAGGGCGCGGCCAGGGTGCTCATTCGGTATCGGCTCGGGTAATCGACCCTCGATGGTAGGCAGCCGCCGCAAGACCGGATTACGATACCGTGCCAAGCTTTGTCGAGATCCTGCCAACCATGCCCGCCCCGCGCGCCATCGGCCCGCTGACGCCGCACCTGTACATGCCCACCGAGCGGCGGCCGCTGCGCGCCAAGCAGCATCGCCTGAGCTCCCGCACGCGGGTGGTGCCGCACAGCCATCCCTGGGGCCAGCTTGCGCTGTCGGGCAGCGGCGTGGTGCGCCTGACCGTCGAGCACGGGACCTACATCGTTCCGCCGTCACGCGCCTTGTGGATCCCGCCCGGCATCGAGCACGCCGTCACGGTGCCCGAAGACGCCGACCTGCGCACCCTCTACCTGCACCAGCCGGCGGGCCGCTGCGGCCCCGACGTGAGCCGCCCGCAGGAAGCGGCGTGGCGGCAGTGCCGGGTGCTCGAGGTGTCGGCCCTGCTGCGGGCGCTGGTGCTGGAGATGAACGTTCAGCCCGACGGTGCCGATCCGCCGCTGACGCCCGACGAGCTGCAGCGCGAGCGGCGCATCAGCGCCCTGGTGCTCGACGAATTGCGCCGCGCTCGGCCGCTGCGCCTGGGTGTGGACCTGCCCAGCGACAAGCGCCTGCGCGCCCTGTGCGAAGCGGTGCTCGACGACCCCACCCGTCACGCCACGCTCGATGGCTGGGCGCGCGACTCCGGGGCCAGCCCGCGCACCGTCGCGCGCCTGTTCCGCCAGCAGCTCGGCACCACCTTCGGCCAGTGGCGCCAGCAGGTCCTGCTGGCCAAGGCGCTGTCGATGGCAGCGCGCAGGATGCCGATGGGCGCGATCGCCGGCGAGCTCGGCTATGCGAGCGCGAGCGCCTTCACGGCGATGGTGCGGCGCTCGGTGGGCGCCCCGCCGAGCCGGTTCTTCGGCTGAGGCGCTGGAGCGAGAGAGCCCCCCATTCGCGGGGGTTTGCAACGATCCGTTTCAGATCTAGGGATGGGCTTACGCCGCGCACCATCTAAACTTTGTAACCAGGAGGATTGCATGCTCACATCCCTGTTCGGTGATCTCGGCCCGCCGAAGGACCCCAAAAAGTCCATTCCGGCCGCCGAGACCCCCGACGAGGGCTTTGCCGCCACCGCCATCCTCGAGAGCATGGCGACCGAGGTCAACGACCGCGGTCAGATGGTCGACCGCCACCAGCACGACCTCGTCGTCAGCGGCAATCCGGCCCAGGCCATTCGCGACCATTTCGCCACCACCCGCGCCGACCTCGAGACCGCGAGCCGCCTGATCACACTGCTCGACCCCGTCGGCGTCTGGGCATCGGCGGTGATCAAGGCGCTGTCCGATGCCGGCGGCCGGCCGATCGAGCGCTTGCACCTTCGAGAGCAGACCACGCTGCGCACCCTCGCCACCATCGAGCGCACCACGCTGGTCCGCCGCCACGAGGACACGCTGAAGATCTACCACGCCGATGTGCGTGCCCCCGGCCGCGAAAACGCCGAGATCCCCGTCGCGTTGATGGAGCGCAGCCACATGACGACGGTGATCATCGGCCCGATGCAGCCGCACGCAATCGACGCCTTGCTGGTGTCGCTGCTCGACGCCACCTCGCTTGCGACCTGGCGTTGCCCCAACCTGCTGTTCATGCTGCCGCCGAGCGCCATCTGGATCGCCAACAAGATCAGCGCGGTCGCCTGGCCGCAGCGGCTGCATGTGCACGTGCTCAACGAGTCGCTGACCAGCGCGTCGTCGGTGTGGAACGCGATGCTCGGCATGTGGAACCACGTGAAGACGCAGCCGGCTTGGGAGCCGCCGGAAGGCCATTCGCTGCTGAATTCGCCCGAGTACCCGATCCGCGTCGCCGACCTCGATGCGCCGGCCGACGAAGCCACGCCGGCGGCGCGACCCACGCCCACCGGCGAGATGCGTGCGGCGGCGAAGCCGGTGATGCGGGTCAGCCACCACGCGCTCGACCCGGTCCGCGCGCGCCAGGCGCTGGCCGACATGCTGCAGATCGACGGCCTGCTCGGCTGCGCCGTGGTCGACGGCACCACCGGCCTGGTGCTGGCACGCGAAAGCCGTGAAGACCAGCCGGCCGACCTCGACCTGTCGGCGGCGGCCAGCGCCCAGGTGCTGCGCGCCCACCGCATGGCGGCCCGCA
>DASXQQ010000030.1:0-15278 GCA_036507085.1 Piscinibacter sp.
GCACCGATGCCCACCGCACTCGCCGCGTTGTCGCCGCCGCCGCCGGCGATCGCAATGCCCGCGCGAAGGCCCCAGCGATCGGCCAGCGCCGCCCGCAGCTCCCCCGAGACCTCGCTGCCCTCGACCAGTCGGGGCATGTGCTCGCGCGTGAGGCCGCAGGCGGCGAGCAGTTCGTCCGACCAGCGGCGCGCGCCGACGTCGAGCCAGAGCGTGCCCGAGGCGTCTGACATCTCGCTCGCGTGCTCGCCGCTGAGCTGCAGGCGCAGCCAATCCTTGGGCAGCAACATCCGGGCCGTTCGTGCGAACAGATGCGGCTCGTGTTCGCGCACCCAAAGCAGCTTGGGCGCGGTGAAGCCGGGCATCGCGAGATTGCCCGCGATCGAATGCAAGCTCGGCAGCGCCGCCTCGAGCGCTGCGCACTGCGGACCGCTGCGCCCGTCGTTCCACAGGATCGCCGGGCGCAGCACGGCGTCGTGCGCGTCGAGCAGCACGGCGCCGTGCATCTGGCCTGAGAGCCCGATCGCCCGCACCGCGGCCATCGCCGCCGGCTGCGCGACGCGCAGGCGCTGCATGGCCGCATCGAGAGCCGTCCACCAGTCGGCCGGGGCCTGTTCGCTCCACAGCGGATGCGCTCGCGTCACCGTGAGCGCTTCGCCCAGGCCGGCGACGATGCGGTGCCGATCGTCGAGCAGCAGAAGCTTGAGCTCGGACGTGCCGAGGTCGATACCGAGATACACGCCGGGCCCTCAGCCGCCGCCGAGTAGGTTGGAGTGAGCGCAGCGAACTCCAACACCGGGTGCGATGTTGGGGTTCGCTGCGCTCACCGCCAACCTACGGCACGAGCATTGCTCCAACCCGGCGCCACCAAGCGGACACCGCGGATCCGGCTCTGCCGGTCCGCCGGTGTCGCCCCCTTGAGGGAGAGGCGGCCGAAGGCCGCTTCGGGGGTGGTTCATTTCATCCCGAAGCGGTGGTTGGCCTGGCGCCGAAACTCGGTGGGCGTCATGCCCTTGATCTCGAGGAACCGACGATTGAAGTTGGCAACGTTGTTGAACCCGACCTCGTAGCAAATATGGGTCACCTGGCGATCGGTCTCCATCAACAGCTGGCAGGCGCGGTTGACGCGGACGCGGTTGACGAAGTCGGTGAAGGTGTTGCCCGTGGCGCGGCGGAAAAAGCGCGAGAACCGGCTCTCGCTCATGCCCAGCTCGGCCGCCACGTCGCCGGCAGACAAGGGCTGCGCCACGTCGCTGGTGACTCGGTCGACGATGGCGTTGATCTGCTCGAGCTCGGTGTCATCGTCCTCGCCTTGCATCTGCACGTTCGACAGCAGCCGGTAGTCGGTGCAGCGGGCGAGGTCGGCAAGGAAGTCGCAGAACGCCGCGAAGCGCTGCATGCCGCGCGAGCGCTTGGTGCTGAGCCAGTGGGCGTGCGCACGCTCGGACAGGCCGAAGAATTCGATGCCGTGGCGCGCGCGTTCGAGCAGCGGCAGCACCTCGGCCAGCTCGGGGATCATTTCTGCGGCATGCGCGATCGGCTCGTGGCGGAACTGGATCACCAGGTCGCGCTCGGCGACGCCGCCTTCGGGCAGGTCGAGCGAGACCCAGTTGTGCGGCAGCCGCGGTCCGCACAGCACCAGGTGTCCGGGCTGGAAGGGCCCGATCCAGTCGCCGACGAAGGCCTTGCCCGACGTCGCGGTGATCAGGTGCAGCTCGTACTCGTCGTGGAAATGCCAGCGCGCCAGCGACGTCGGAAAGCCGTGCGCCAGGCAGCGGACCAGCCCGGTGTCCTCGGGGGCTTCGTAGCCCAGCGAGGTCGGGCGCGCGTAGTCGTGCTCCAGCTCCGGCTGGCGCTGGCGGGGCAGGCTGCGGTCACGGCGGGCGGGCATCACGAATCTCCTGTACTTGGCCCCCAAGGCGCCTGCGGCGCCGGCCCCCCGAGGGGGCGTCGTCGCCTTGGGGCGGCCCGGCGGCGACGCGATGACGTCAGCTCATCACATTACCGCCATCGACGTTGAGTGTCTGTGCAGTGATGTAGGAAGCCTCGTCGCTGGCGAGGAAGACCGCGGCGCCGGCGATGTCGGCCGCCGCGCCCATGTAGCCCAGCGGCACGGCCTTGCCAACGGCGATCTTCTTCTCGCCCGGCTTCAGCCCTTCGTAGCGCGCGAACAGCGCGTCGACGTTCTGCCACATCGGCGTGTCGATCACGCCGGGCGAGATCGCGTTGACGCGGATGCGGTGCGGCGCCATCGCGAGCGCCGCACTCTGCGTGTAGCTGATCACCGCCGCCTTGCTCGCACAGTAGTGCGACACCAGCGCCTCGCCCCGCCGGCCGGCCTGCGACGCGAGGTTGACGATGCTGCCCGGTTTGCCGGCGGCAACCAGGCGCGCCAGCACGGCCTGCATCACGAAGAACATGCCCTTGACGTTGACGTCGAACAGGCGCTGGTACATGGCTTCGTCGGATTCGAGCAGCGGCGCCATATCGAAGACCGCAGCGTTGTTGAACAGCACGTCGACGGCGCCGAAGCGCTGCGCCGCGCCATCGACCAGCGCGGCCAGCGTGTCGACGCGTGTGACGTCGACGGTTGCGTAGGCGAGTCGCTCGGGGTGGCGCGCCAGCAGGGCGGCGAGCCCGGCGCTGGGCTCGGCGGACAGGTCGACCGCGGTGCAGCGCGCGCCCTCGGCGAGAAAGGCTTCGGTCACCGCCAGCCCGATGCCGCCACCGGCACCGGTCAGCAGCGCGTGGCGCCCTTGGAGTCGTTGAAGTCCCGACATGCAATCACCCTTTCACGAAAGATTGAACACGACCATGGGCCTCGCGGATCGCGGCCCCCAGCACCTCGTTGCCGGCCAGCGGGCCCCACAGCACCGGGTCGCGGCAGAACGCGGCCAGCGGGTCGGGGGCGGCGAAGAAGGCGTGTGCGAGCACCGGGTCCATCACGCCGTCCTGGTAGTCATGGATGAGCTCGCCGCGGTGCCAACGGCCGAGCACGGCAAAAAACAGCGCCGGCAGCATCGCGGTGCTGACCATCGGCGCACCGCGCGCGAGGCACTCGCGCAGCGTCGGCACGATGAAGCCAGGGATCTTCGAGAAGCCGTCCATCGCAACCCGCTGGTTGGTGTCGCGCAGCCAGGGGTTGCTGAAGCGGTCGAGCACCACGTCGCGGTAGTTCGGCAGGTCGATCGGGGACGGGTGCGCGGGCGTGTCCAGGCACGGGATCGCGTCGTTCGTCACATAGTCGTAGGCCATCTGCCGGATCTCGGGCACGGATACGCCTTCGTGGATGTAGGTCAGCCCGCGCAGCGTGCCGGCCCAGGCGATGCCGCTGTGGGTGGCATTGAGCAGGCGGATCTTGGCCTCCTCGTGGGCGTGCACCGAGTCCACCATCTCGACGCCGACCTTTTCCCACGCCGGGCGGCCGGCAATGAAGCGGTCTTCGATGACCCACTGGATGAAGCGTTCGGCCATCACCGGCGCGCCGTCGTCCCAACCGGTGGCGGCCTTGACGCGCTCGGCCACGTCGGGCGACGGGCGCGGCGTGATGCGGTCGACCATGTCGTTCGGGCAGGTCGTGCTCACCTGCACCCAGTCACGCAGCGTGGTCTCGCCGCGGCGCTCGAGGAAGTCGAGCAGCCCCGAGCGAAAGCGCTCGCCGTTGCTGCGCAGGTTGTCGCAATTCAACAGCGTCACCGGCGCACCCCCGCGGGTCACGCGCTCGCGCAGGATCGCGGCGATCGCGCCGTAGATCGTGCCGCACGCGCGCCCTTCGAGGTCGGCCACCAGGTCCGGGTAGCCGGTGTCGAGCTTGTTCTTCGCGTCGAGGTAGTAGCCCGCCTCGGTGACGGTGAACGAGATGATTCTCGTGGAAGGATCGGCGCCGACGTCGATCAGCCGTGCGTGCGTCGGCTCGAACGGGATCACCTCGCCGATAGCGCGGATGCGCTCGTACTGGCGCTCGCCGGCCGGCGACACCGTTTCGATCGTGTATTCGCCCTTCTGCGCGATCAACGCGGCCATCGTGTCGGCCATGTCGTTGCGGATGTTGCCGCCGACGATGGACCACGCGCGGTCGCCCGACTCGCGCAGGTGGTGCAGGTAGACCGCCTGGTGCGCTCGGTGGAACGAACCGAGGCCGATGTGCAGGATGGTGTTGTCGCCGGCTGGCGGCGTGGACCTTGCAGCGTTCACGCTGGCCTTACTGGGGCCGCGCCACGGCCTGGCCCTGGCGGTTGAACAGGTGGAAGGATGCCGGCGCGATGTCCAGCCCGACCGCGTCGCCGGGGTGCAGCGAGCTGCGGGTATTCTGGCGCGCCACCAGTTGCACGCCGGGCCCGCCGTTGGCGTTGACGTTGGCGTAGATCAGCGTGTCGGCGCCGAGCGATTCGACGAGCTCGACCTGGCCGGCGAGCCGGCCCGAGCCGGCCGGCCGCACCAGCACGTACTCGGGGCGCACGCCGATGAAGCCGTCGGGCGCGTGGTCGGCGCCCACCGCCGAGCGCAGCGCCGGCAGCTGGGCGGTGTCGACCATGTTCATCTGCGGCGTGCCGATGAACTGTGCGACGAACTGGTTCGCCGGCCGGTCGTAGAGCTCGAGCGGTGAGCCAACCTGCTCGATCGCGCCATCGCGCAGCACGACCACGCGGTCGGCCAGCGTCATCGCCTCGACCTGATCGTGCGTGACATAGATCGTCGTCGCGCCGAGCTCGCGGTGCAGCTTGGCGATCTCCACGCGCGTCTGGCCGCGCAGCGCTGCATCGAGGTTGGACAAGGGCTCGTCGAACAGGAAGACCTTGGGCGCGCGCACGATCGCGCGGCCGATCGCCACACGCTGGCGCTGGCCGCCCGACAGTTCCTTCGGTGTGCGCTGCAGGTACGGCGTGAGGTTGAGGATCTCGGCGGCGCGCTGCACCTTCTCGCGGATCACCGCCTTGTCGACGTTGGCCAGGCGCAGGGCGAACGACATGTTGTCGGCGACGCTCATGTGCGGATACAGCGCGTAGCTCTGGAACACCATGGCCAGGTCGCGCTTGGACGACGCCAGCCGGGTGATGTCGCGCCCGTCGAGCTGCAGGCTGCCGCTGTCGATCTCGGTCAGCCCGGCGATCATGCGCAGCAGCGTCGATTTACCGCAGCCCGACGGGCCGACGAAGACGACGAACTCGCCCTTTTCGATCGACAGGTCGATGCCCTTGATCGCGCGCAACGCGCCGAAGTATTTGTCGACGGCCTTGAGTTGAAGAAACGGCATCGCGATGCTCCCTATTTGACGGCACCAAAGGTCAGCCCTTGAACGAGCTGCTTCTGGCTGAACCAGCCGACCACGACGATGGGCGCGATCGCCATCAGCGACGCGGCCGACAACTTGGCCCAGAACAGTCCTTCCGGACTCGAATACGAGGCAATCAGTACGGCCAGCGTGCCGGCCTTGGCTGAACTGAGGTTGAGCGACCAGAACGCCTCGTTCCATGCCAGCACCAGGCACAGCAGCCCGGTGGACGCGAGCGTGCCGGTGGCCAGCGGGCGGATCACATGCACGAACTCGCCCCAGACGTTGGCCCCGTCCATGCGCGCGGCCTCGAGGATGTCGGGCGGGATGTCCTTGAAGCCCGAATACAGCATCCACACCATGATCGGTAGGTTCGACAGCGTGAACACGACGATCAGTGCAGTCAGCGAATCCAGCAGGCCGGCGAATTGCGCCATCACGTAGATCGGCACGAGCGCACCGACCGCGGGCATCATCTTGGTCGACAGCATCCACATCAGGATGTCGCGCGTGCGCCTGGTGCGAAAGAACGCCATCGAGTACGCCGCCGGCGCGGCGATCGCCAGACCGAGGATCGTCGAGACGATGCTGGTGATCACCGAGTTGCGCGCGTACAGCAGGTAGTCGCTGCGCAGGTTCACCTCGGCAAAACTTTCGAGCGTCGGCGTGAAGAACAGCTGCGGCGGTATCGAGATCGCCTGCTGCTCGGTCTTGAACGCGGTCAGCACCAACCAGATCAGCGGAAAGACGATCAACAGCGTGATCAGCCACGCGGCCGCGGTGCGCAAGATCAGTGCGAAGTGTTTCATGCTCAATCCAAGTTCTTGCCGATCATGCGGATCAGGAACACCGCCGCAATGTTGGCCAGCACCACCGCGAACAGCGCACCCGCCGAAGCGACGCCGACGTCGAAGTTCATCAGCGACTGCTTGAAGATCAGGAACGCGAGGTTCGTGCTCGCGTTGCCGGGACCGCCGCCGGTGGTGGTGAAGATCTCGGCGAACACGCTCATCAGGAAGATCATCTCGATCATGATCACCACCGCGATCGGCCGACCCAGGTGCGGCAGCGTCAGGAACCAGAACTTCTGCAGCGCGTTGGCGCCGTCCATGCCGGCGGCCTCCATCTGGTCGCGGTCGAGCGACTGCAGCGAGGTGATGAAGATCAGGCAGGCGAACGGCAGCCACTGCCAGGCGACCATCACGATCACCGAGAACAGCGGATGGTCGGTGAGCCAGTCGACCGGGGTCGCGCCGAAGAACTCCGAGACCTGCGCGAGCACGCCGTACACCGGGTTCATCATCATGTGCTTCCACAGCAGCGCGTTGGCGGTGGGCATCACGAAGAACGGCGAGATCAGCAGCACGCGCACGATGCCGCGGCCCGGAAAGGCTTCGTTGACGAGCAGCGCGAGCGCCACGCCGAGCACGACGGTGATCGCGATCACCGAGCCGAGCAGCAGCAGCGTGTTCACCACCGACGGACCGAAGTCCGGATCGGTGACGAAGAACTCGAAGTTCGCGAGGCCGAGGAACTCCTTGTCGCCGGGCTGCATCAGGTTGTAGCGCACCGTCGAGAAGTACAGCGTCATCGCCAGCGGCACGATCATCCACAGGAAGAGCGTGACCACCGCGGGCGCCATCAGCACCCGTGGCAGCATCCGGTTCGGCGCGGACCTTGCCGCGGGCGGCGCGACTGCTTCCCCGCTTCGCGCGAGCGGAACGGTGATGGCGGCGGGCTTCACTTGTAGTACCCGCCCTTGCGCATCTCACGGTCGGCCGCGTTCTGTGATGTCTTCAGCGCCTGGTCGACGGTCGCCTTGCCCGACAACGCCGCGCTCATCTGCTGGCCCACTGCGACGCCGATGGCCTGGAACTCCGGGATCGCGGCGAACTGAACGCCGACATAGGGGCTCTTCGGCAGCGTGCTGTCGTTCGGGTTGGCGGTGTCGATCGCCTTCTTCTCCGCTTCAGCAAACTTCGCGGCCTTCAGGAACTCGGGGTTCGCGTAGGTCGATTTGCGCGTGCCGGTGGGCACCGCGGCCCAGCCCTTCTCCTTGGCCACCAGGTTGATGTATTCCTTGGACGTGGCCCAGGTGATGAACTTCTGCGCCGCGTCGGTGTTCTTGGTGCCGGCCGGAATCGCCAGCGCCCACGCCCACAGCCAATTCGCGCCCTTTTCGGTTGCGCTGTAGGGCCCCTGCGCGAAGGCCACCTTGTCGGCCACCTTGCTCTGCTTCGGGTCGGTGATGAACGAGGCGGCGATCGTCGCATCGATCCACATGCCGCACTTGCCTTCGTTGTACAGCGCCAGGATCTCGTTGAAGCTGTTCGCGCTCGAGCCGGGCGGGCCGTACTTCTTGAGCAGGTCGACGTAGAAGGTGACGGCGTCCTTCCAGGGCTTGCTCTCGAGCTGCGGCTTCCAGCTCATGTCGAACCACTGGCCGCCGAAGCTGTTGACCATGGTCGTGATGAACGCCATGTTGTCGCCCCAACCCGGCTTGCCGCGCAGGCAGATGCCGTACACGCCGGCCTTCGGGTCATGGATCTTCGCGGCAGCGTCGCGCACCTGCTCCCAGGTCGGACGCTCGGCGAACTTGATGCCGGCCTTGTCGGTCAGGTCCTTGCGATACATCAGCATCGAGCTTTCGCCGTAGAACGGCACCGCGTAGAGCTTGCCGTCGACCGACAGGCCGTTGCGCATCGCCGGCAACAGGTCGTCGACGTCGTAGGCCGCGTCGGGCTTGATCTCCTTGAGCCACCCCTTCTTGCCCCAGATCGGCGTTTCGTACATGCCGATGGTCATCACGTCGAACTGCCCGCCCTTGGTGGCGATGTCGGTGGTGACGCGCTGGCGCAGCACGCCTTCCTCGAGCGTGACCCACTTGAGCTTGATGTCCGGGTACGCCTTCTCGAAGTGCGGTGTGAGTTTCTGCATCTCGATCATGTGGCCGTTGTTCACGGTCGCGATCACGAGGTCGGTGGCCGCAGCCGCACCGCCGGCCAGGGCCAGGCTGCAGGCGATTGCCAGGCTTGCTTTGATCTTCATGGGAGTGTCTCCTCTCGGGTTTCGGGTTTCGCTGTCGTGCGATGCGCGCAGACAGGGCAACGATAGGCGCCACCCGAGGGGCGGTTCGATACTTTCGGCGCACCGACCTATACCACTTTGCACTGATGGATCGGTATTTGCCCTATCTCATCGACATTGCGTATAGGACCCAGCCCTATCGATGGGAACCGGGCAGGTGCGTGCGCGGCAGCATCCACTGCAGCATGTCGCGCCAGCGTGCCAGATCGGGCTCGACGTTGAGCCGGATGTTCGGGTCGTAGCAGATCAGTGTGCGTGCGTGCTCGCGCTCGACCAGCGCGCGCAGCGTGGAGGCGATGGGCTCAACCACCGTC
Source organism: Piscinibacter sp. (assembly GCA_036507085.1). Classification (GTDB taxonomy): domain Bacteria; phylum Pseudomonadota; class Gammaproteobacteria; order Burkholderiales; family Burkholderiaceae_C; genus Albitalea. Next base: position 8,671 of record DASXQQ010000030.1, read on the forward strand.
GCGTACGAGCCGAGGTGAACAGCGCGGATGTCCGTGTAGCGGAGCGTCTGACTAGGGATATGCAGGAGGCGGCTCCTTCGTTAGCTTCGCGGTTCTCCCGAGGTTTCCCGTTGCTCTCCTAACAGCTCTCCCGCGGAGCCGGAGGTGCCATGAAGACACGACGGACGTTCATCGATTCGTTGGGCCGTTTCGGGCTTGCCGGAGCGCTCGCGCCCTGGCTGCCGGGTTGCGGCACCGTGCGCCTTGCACCGACCCCGCCGTCCGAGCACTACGACCTTGTCGTGATCGGCAGCGGCTTCGGCGGCACGATGACCGCGCTGTGGGTTACCTACAAGATGAACGAGCGCGCCGGCAACAGGCCGACGTCGACGCCGCTGCGCATCCTGATGCTCGAGCGCGGCACCTGGTGGACCACGCCGACCGAGACGGTGCAGGACAAGCAGGTGAAGACACGCGACTTCCTGATTGCCCGCGGCCAGCCGACGCAGGAGTGGAGCTCGCTCGGCGATGCCCGCGGCATGACCGACCTGCTGCGCCGCTGCCGCTACACCGAGCAGCGGCCGCAAGGCCTCTACGACTTCCTGCCGATCGGCAAGCGCGGGCTCTTCAATTTGCGGAACGACGGCGTCTCGGTGCTGCGGGCCAGTGGCGTCGGCGGCGGCTCGCTGATCTACTCGAAGATCCTGCTGCGGCCGCCGGAGACGCTCTTCGACGACCCGCGCTGGCCCGGCGCCTGGCGGGGAGCGAGCGGTGCCGCGCTTCGCAATCGCCTCTACCATCAGGCGCTTCGCGGGGTGACAGTCGGGGTGGAGACGCTGGTCGCCAACAAGACGAACGCTCCCACCGGCCTGACCGGTCCAAGCCAGATCCTGATGCGTTCGCCGGGCATCACGCCGGCATCGATCGGTGTGGCGCCCACGTCGATGGCGCGGGCCGATCCGAACCGCGTGATATGGCAGATTCGCATCGCGCCAGACAAGATCCGGCTGACCGATCGCGAGGGTGAGCTGATCGACCGCGCGCGCGTCTTTCAGACCGCGATCTCGAGTCTGACGCCGAACTACGGCACTGTGGACCTCTCGATCAACGACTTGGATTTCGCGCCGCCGCCCGGCAAGCTGAGCAAGGCCGAGCAGATCGGCGCGGATCAGCACAAGGCGCTGCGACCGCCGGGCACCAACTACTGCGAGCGTCATGGTCGCTGCAACATCGGCTGCCTGCCCGGCGCCGGGCAGACGCTGAACAAGCAGCTGATGCGGGCGATATACGGCATCGTCGACACGCGCACGATCGATCGGAAGGTGCCGGCGGGCGGCGAATGCCAGGTCAGCGCCGTCGCGCTGCAGCTCACGCCGCTGGCGCAGGTGGAACACCTCTCCGAGCGCGAGGGCGGCGGCTACCTCGTGCACTACCGCCAGCGCCGCATGGACGATCCGACCGGCCCGGCCGACAGCATCGTCGTCTCGGCCGACCGCGTGATTGTGGCGGGCGGTAGCCTCGGCACCACGGAGCTGATGCTGCGCTCGCGGCAGCGCGCAGCCGAAACAGGTGGCACCGAAGGGCTACGCGGGTTGAGCGCGCGACTTGGCGACGGCTTCTCGCCGAACGGTGACCACATCGCCTTCCTGCCCGAGACGAAGGAGCGCATCAACCTGACCTACGGGCCGGTCACCACCTCCTACGGCCAGTTCAAGGCCGAGGCCCCGCGCGCGACCGGCTTCCACCAGGTCGAGGACCAGGGCGTGCCGCGCGCACTCGGCGCGCTGACGGGCCACGGCGTACCGGTAATCCAGAAGCTCGCGAGCGGCGGGGGCGTCGAGCGCTACGTCGCTGCGCTTGGTGAAGCGCTGAAGGCGGCGCAGGAGATCTTCACGCGCACGCCGGTGCGCCGCCATCCGGCCCGCGGGCCAGCGGACATGAGCGCGGACCGAGGCGAGGCCGAGGACGAGCTAACGGCGCACATCATGTGCGTCGTGGCGCAGGGCAAAGATGACGCGAACGGCCGCTTGCGCCTCGAGAACGATCGCCTGCGGCTCGCGCGCGCCGACGGCAAGCCCTACTACAAGGACCCGATCTACACCGACATCAAGGAGACGCTCCACCAGCTCGCCGTGAAGCTGCGCGTCGAGGGCAGCACGGCAACGTTTCTCAGCCCGCTGTCGGACGTGAAGATCCCGTTCACCGAGCGCACTGTGCTGACCTCGCACCCGCTCGGCGGCTGCCCGATGGGCGAGACGGTCGAGACCGGTGTCGTCGACGACTGGGGCCGCGTGTTCCGCCAGGCGAGCGCGGGCGGCGGCTTTCACCGCGGCCTCTACATCGCCGACGGCTCGATGCTGCCGACGGCGCTCGGCGTCAACCCGGCGCTGACGATCTCGGCGGTCGCATTGCGCGTGGCAGAGCGCGTGCTGGCCGAGTGGGACCAGATCCCGGCGGGCAGGGGCCGGGTCCCGACGCCGCTGCAATGCGGCGCGGGCCAGACGGCCTGATGCCGCGCCCGGCGAGGGGCCCGTGCCGACCCGGCGGCCGTGCCCCACGATGAACAACAGCCCGTACGGAGATCGCCATGCGGATCGCATTTGCCTCGTGCGTGTTCACCGAGCTGTATCCCGACCACCCGGTGTGGGGCTGGATCGCGGCACGGCAGCCGGACAGGGTGGTGCTGCTCGGCGATTCGACCTACTTCGACATCGTCGCCACGCCGCATCCGCGCGACATGGACGACTGGGCCTTCGCGCAGCACGTCCACCAGCGCTATGCCGGACTGATCGCACAGCCGCAGTTCGCCGCGCTGGTGGGCGCGATGCCGCCCGGCACGGTCGACGCCATCTGGGACGACCACGATTTCCTCTGGGACAACTCGACCGGCGGCGACCGCGACATGCGCGTCGTGCACGGCGGCAAGATCCGGCTCGCGACCGCATTTCTCGAGGCGTTCCGCGCGGCGTTGCGGCAGCAGCTCGCGCCGGGGAGCTTCCCGCTGGCGCCGGGCGATCCGGCGTTCTGGAACATGAACCAGCCGCCGCTGACGGCTGCGGCCCTGCAACTCGCGCCCGACCTGATGCTGCACCTGAGCGATGGCCGCACGAACCGGACGCGCACGTTCCTCGTCCCCGAATCGAAGCGCACGATCTTCGGCGACGCCCAGAAGGCCGCGTTCGCACAGGCGATCACCAATGCGCCGCAGGCCGTGCACCTCTGGGCCAGCGGCTCGACGATAGCCGGCTACCAGCACTACACGAAGGACCTCGCCTGGCTGATGGGGCTGGCCGCACAGCAGCGCATCCTGGTGCTGAGCGGCGACATCCACCGCAATGCGCTCGACGCCTTCACGAACGGTCCCAACCTGTTCCCGCTGCACGAGGCCACGTCCTCGGGTGCCGCGCTCAAGGATGCCGTGGTGGCCGGCGTCGTGCGCCAGAACTTCGGCATCGTCGACATCGGCCCGCAGCAAGTGGACATCAGCCTGTTCAAGCGCAATCGCCTCGAACACTCCCGCACAATCTTCCGCCAGCCGTGGCTGCCCTGAGGGGTTGATTTCAGCGGCCTGCTGGCGCGAACGACGCGCCGGTGGAGAGCACGGTGAGTCGACCAAGCCGGCATGAAGGGCAGTAATGCAGCATTGAGCTGACCATGGGGCAAGATTGGCCTGTGGCAGGTATCGGACAACCCTAAACACAAGCGGTCCTGCACCAACGTCGGCTTTCGCGGGATCCACGATGCGAAGCCACGATGCGAAGAAAAGAACGACACCCCCCTTTTGATCCAGATCGGATTCGCGAAACAGTTCGGCGCGAATCGATCGACAGCCGCACGCGCAGCGTGCAGCGCACGACGGCGCGATCAAGCGAGTGCTGCGGCGAGCTCGCACGTTCGTCCAATCCAGAATGCGGACCACCCCATGGCGGCTAGCGCCAGGCGGTCACCGCGGTGATACGGTCGGCTGCCGACCCTGTCGGCGATGGAAACGCGACGCGGTCAGACCATCCAACGATTCCTCTGAATCTGGCGAGTTGCCCCTGTCAACCTCATGGCGGGGGAGTCAGCTTCTTCGAGTAGGTCAGCGAGAATCTGACAAACACACCGCTTTCGGTGGACATCGAATTCGCCAATGCCACTCTATGACGTCGAACTCGCTGCATTGGCCGCACACATCGCGCAGCGACGCAGCGCCATCTTGCATGCCTGGCGCGCCGCCGTAAAGTCGGACACCACGCTGACCACGGGTGCGTCGCTTCCTCGCGCACAGCTGCACGACCACATACCGGCGCTTCTAGTCGACTACGAGCAAAGGCTCGCCGCCCGTGAGGCTGCCAAGGCATCGGATGTTCAGGAGGTTCAGCAGGGAGATGCTGCGGCTCACGGCCTGCATCGATGGCAGCGAGGCTTCGACCTGGAAGAGGTGACTCGCGAGCTGGGACGGCTGAACGAATGCGTCGTGGTGGAGCTCGAAAACTACGCCGCTGCGCATCCCGAGCTCGATCACGGTGTGATGGCCTCTGCCCGGAAGATCTGGGCGCAACAGTGCGGCGCCGGCATCAGCGCAAGCACGTCGCAGTATTTCCGGCTGCAACAGATCGAGGTCAGAAGCCATATTGGGGATCTGGAGCGCGCCTTGGAAACGTTGCGAGAGTTGGAACAGCAGCGCGCCCAACTGTGGCAGGAAGCGGCGCACGACTTGCGTGGTAACTTGGGCGTCGTCGCGAATGCGACCGCCGGCCTCACATCGACCAAAGCCTCCGACGTCATGCGCGGCAGCTTCCTGCGTTTGCTCGATCGCAACGTGAGTGCGCTCCACCACTTGCTGAACGACGTGACCAGCCTCGCCCGTCTGCAAGGGGGACAGGAGCATCGCAGTGTGGAGCCAATGGACGTGGCGCCCCTCTTGCGCGACCTGTGTGAGGGCTTGCAGGCCCAGGCGCAGGACCACAACCTGTTCCTCACGTTCAACGGCCCTCCCACCCTGTCGGTCCAAGGAGATTCGGTCAAGACAAGACGCATTGCCCAGAATCTGGTGCTCAACGCCATCAAATACACGCGACAAGGCGGCGTCACTGTGAGTTGGGGGGAAAGCGACGCCAAGGATGCGGAGCGCTGGTTCCTGCAGGTACAGGACACGGGGCCGGGCTTCCACGCAGGTCCCGGGTCGCAATTGGCCGGCGCGTTGGAGACGGCCACGGACCAGGCAAAGCAGATTGCCGCCGACGGCAATACTGGCGAAGTGACACATGTGAACGGTGAACTCGCCGAGAAGGATCGGGCGCCGCGGGACTCCCGTCCCGTTCGTCAGGAAGTGGGCGAGGGAATCGGGCTGTCGATCGTCAAGCGTCTTTGCGACCTGCTGGACGCCACCGTAGAGCTCGAATCGAAGGTGGACGCTGGGACGACGTTTCGCATACTGCTACCGCGGCGCTACGGAGACTGAACCCGTCTATTCGAGTTGTTGCCGACGGCAGATCGAGACGAGAGAGCGGGATCCGGACCTTCAGGCGGCCTGTCCGTGCGTCGCCCACGCGCTTCCGAAGGGTCGACGACGTTTTCCGAGACCTCTTGTGCTCGGCGCATGATTGCCGCTTGGCCCTCGGCCAGCACTGCCATCCCGCTTTGACCAGCAGTTTCTCGTTTGAACCTTTCCGTGGATTCCGACAAGCGGATGGCGTTTGGCCGCCGTGATGGCCGTCGCGCATTCGCTTCCGCGTGTCGACAACGTCTGCTTCGCGGCGCTCATTCTCGACCGCCATATGTCTGCAGTGGTCGGTTCTTGCCTATCAGCTGTGAAAACTGAACGACAGGAATCAGACCCATCGCTGACGGGCCATGTTCATTTCTCGAGCACCCTCATGACCTCGTAGCAGGCCCCCATCGTGTGGTAGTCGGTCTTTCCTGCCGGACTCTTTTCGTCGCTGATCTTTCGGTTGTCGGCGGTGAGGATTCGGAACCATGCCCCGTGTCGATGATCGACAAAGTGCTCCCAGCTGTAGGACCACAGGCGCAGGTACCAATCCCAATAGCTCGCGTCACCGGTGCGGTGGGCGAGCAAGGCCGCTGCGGCAAGACTTTCGGCCTGCACCCAGAAATACTTGTCCGGATCGCAGATGGCGCCGTCGGGGCCGAATCCATAGTGGATGCCACCGTGCTGGTGGTCCCACGCCTGGGTCAGGGCCGCGTCGAACAGCGCTTGCGCCCGGGGCGCAAGCCAGTCGACGCTGCTGGCGAGGTGTTCGCTGTGGCGCTCCAGGATCAGCAATAGCTTTGCCCACTCGGTCAGGTGCCCCGGCTGGTAACCCCAGGGCCGAAAGATGTTGCTCTTGTCGTTCTTGTTGTAGTCCCAGTCGATGGACCAGTCGGACTTGTAGTGTTCCCACACCATGTTGCCGGCCAGCGCGGCCTGGCGCAGCGTGACGTGGCGGGCCAGCGTTTCGGCGCGATGCAGGTAGCGCTCGTCGCCGGTGGCTTCGAAGGCGGCGATCAGCGCCTCGCACATGTGCATGTTGGCGTTCTGCCCCCGATACGAAGCCAGCACTGTCCAGTCGGCGCTCGCCTCATCAGCGTACAGCCCGTATTGCGGCTCCCAGAAGTGCGCTTCGGCCAGCTCGAAGACCTCTGAC
>DASXQQ010000031.1:0-14728 GCA_036507085.1 Piscinibacter sp.
AGGAACAAGCGCAACGATCGCAACACCGGCTTCAACGAAGCGACACCCTTGCAAAGTCCGCCCATCGCGGAAGGGCGAAAATTACCATACCGATGGGAGTGCCGTGTGTCGAACCGACAATCCAGCGATGGTTCACTCCAAGCGGATGGCGCGATGAGCGTGCGAGAAATCCTGAAGATGGGCGACCCGCGCTTGCTGCGCGTGGCCAAGCCGGTGGAGGTCTTCGACACGCCGGAGCTCCACGCGCTCGTCGCCGACCTGTTCGACACGATGCGCACCGCGTGCGGAGCGGGCCTCGCCGCGCCGCAGATCGGCGTCGATCTGGCGGTGGTGATCTTCGGCTTTCGCCACAACGATCGCTACCCGAACGCCCCGCCGGTGCCCGAGACGGTGTTGATCAATCCGCAGATCACGCCGCTCGGCGACGCGATGGAAGAGGACTGGGAAGGCTGCCTGTCGGTGCCCGGCCTGCGTGGTGTGGTGCCACGCCACGCGCGCATTCGCTACGCCGGCTTCGATCCGTTCGGCCAGCCGATCGAGCGCGAAGCCGAGGGCTTCCACGCCCGCGTGGTGCAGCATGAATACGACCACCTGATCGGCACGCTGTACCCGATGCGCATCCGCGATTTCTCGCGCTTCGGCTTCACCAGCGTGCTGTTTCCGGAACTCGACCCGCAGATCGACGACTAACTTGGCAGGGTTCTGTTTCGGTTTTGTAAAGCATCGTTTCCGCGGGGCCTGGGTCGTCAGCGCCGACCCCCCGGGGCGCGTTGACCGCTTGTGATGGCACCGATCCCGGTGCCGCGGTGCAGCATGAGCTGCGCCCCGTCGCAGCGAGGTTGCACCATGAAGCCAGCCCATCGATTCACTCTTCGCACCCTGCAGCGCCTTGGGCTCGGCGCCCTGATGCTGCTGTGCAGCGCATTCGGCACCAATGCCTGGGCCGACCCGCCCGGGCGCGTCGGTCGCCTCGGCGAGCTGACCGGGCAAGTGTGGTTGTACAGCCCCGACGGTGTCGAGTGGGTCACCGCCGACCGCAATCGCCCGTTGACCAACGGCGACCGGCTCGCCACCGACACCGGTGCGCGCGCCGACATCCGCATCGGCTCGACCACGGTCCGGCTCGACGGCGGCACCGAACTCGAAGTGCTGCGCATCGACGACGACCGCATCGCCTTGCAATTGCACAACGGCACGATGTCGGCACGCCTGCGCAGCGACGAGGCGGTGCGCGAGTTCGAGCTCACCACCGCCGAAGGCCGGTTCGTGCCTCAACGCACCGGCCGTTATCGCTTCGACCGCATCGACGACACCAGCCACCTGACGGTCTGGAGTGGCCAGGCCTTGTACGAAGGCCCGGGCAGCGCCTTGACGGTCTCCGGCGGTCAGCACGCCGAGTTCTGGCTCGCCGGCAACGCGGCGCAGTACAGCATCACCGAGCCGGTGCGCGACGCCTTCACGGCCTGGAACGGCGACCGTGACCGCAACGACGACCGGGTCGCATCGACGCGCTACGTATCGCCCGAGATGACCGGCGTCGAAGACCTCGACCGCTACGGTCGCTGGGAATCCGCGCCCGACTACGGCGCGATCTGGGTTCCGACCGCGGTGGCGGTGGGCTGGGCGCCGTACAGTGCCGGCCACTGGGCCTGGGTCAGCCCCTGGGGCTGGACCTGGGTCGACGATGCGCCCTGGGGCTTCGCGCCGTTCCACTACGGCCGCTGGGCGATGTACCGCAACCGCTGGTGCTGGGTGCCGGGCACTTACGTGCGCCGCCCGGTGTACGCGCCGGCGCTGGTGGCCTGGGTGGGTGGATCCAACTTCAGCGTGTCGATCTCGGTCGGCGGCGGCCCCGCGCCGGCGGTCGGCTGGTTCCCGCTGGCGCCGCGCGAGGTCTACGTTCCGACCTACCGCGTCAGCCCGACCTATGTGCAGAACGTCAACATCACGCACGTGACCAACATCACCAACGTGACGACCATCATCAACAACCCGCAAACGGTGGTGGCCAACACCAACTATCAGAATCGCCGGTTTCCGCACGCGGTGACGGTGGTGCCGCAGACAGTGATGGTCAATCGCCAGCCGGTGGCGGCAGCCGCGGCGCAGCTGCGTGACCACCCGGCAGTGCGCGAACTCGCGACCCAGCCGGTGCAAAAGGTGGCCGTGGCGGCCCCGCCGGTCAATGCGCCGCCGATGGCTGCCGCCGTGGCGCGCCGCGTCCAGGAACAGCAGCGCGAGGCGCAACAGGCCCCGACACCCCGTTCCGCCGCACCGGGTGCTGCGCGTCCTCCGACCGCTGCGCTGGCTGCGGTGCCGCAACCGCCGACCCGCGCGGGCGCCGTCGCGGCCGAACGCGCGGCCGCGCCGGGTCGCGGTCCGCAGGCTGGGCAAGCGGGAGAGCGACGCGGTCGCGAGGCCAGAGACGAGCGCAAGGAAGAGCCGCAGCGCCCGGCGCCGGCCGCGCCCCAAGCGCAAGGGCGCGTGAACGGTGCGCCGCCTGCGGCTGCGCAGGTGCAGGCGCCGCCACCGGCGCCGGCTGTCGCCCCGCCGGTGGCGCCGACGGCGCGTCCGCAACCGCCGGTGGCCAACGCGCCGGCTGAAGCCGCGCGGCCCGGCGCAGCGCCTGTGGAGCGCGAGCGCACGGTTCCGCCACCGCCGCGTCGCGGTCCGCCGGCCGCCGCGCCCTTGCCGCCCCAAGCGGCACCGCAGGCGCAAGCGCAGACCGCTGCGCCACGTCCGCCAGTCGCCGTCCCGCCGCCGCCGGTGGCGGCGCCGCAGCCGCAACAGGTGCCGCCGCAACCGCAGCAGCAGGTGCAGCCGCAGCCGCAGCCGCAACGCCAAGGCCCGCCAGAAGGTCGCGGACGGGGTGGTCAGGACGCGCCGCCGGCCGAGCGCGGTCGCGGCCAAAACCAAGTTGCGCGTCCGGCGCCGCAGGCCGCCGCGGTGCCACCGCAAGCCGCCGTGCCGCCGGTGGCGCGTCGGCCCGAGGCGCCGGCGTCCGGAAATCCGCGCGCCGAGGAGCAGAAGCGCAAGGCCGAAGAGCAGCGCGCGCGCGAAGAGCAGCGCCGCGAGCGCCAGCAGGCCAACTGATCAGCGCAGCAGCGGCTTCAGCGCAGGCCACACGTTGCCGAGAATGGCGGCGTGGGCCTCTTCGCGCGGGTGGATGCGATCGGCCTGGAACAGCGATTCGGATTGCGGGCCATCGGCCACGCCCTTGAGCATGAACGGCACCAGCGCCGCGCCTTCCTGCTTCGCGACGCTCGCGAACAGCGCCGCGAAATCGTCGCTGTACTTGCGCCCGTAGTTGGGCGGCACTTGCATCCCGACGATCAGCACGCGTGCGCCGGCGGCCTTGGCCGCGTGCGCCATCTCGGCGAGGTTGGCTTGCGTCATGGCGAGCGGCAGGCCGCGCAAGGCGTCGTTGCCGCCGAGCTCGAGGATCACGTGGGTCGGCCGGTGCTGCTGCAGCAGCGCGGGCAGGCGCGAACGGCCGCCCGAAGTGGTGTCGCCACTGATGCTCGCGTTGACGACGCTGGCGCTGATCTTCTCTTGCGCCAAGCGCTTTTCGAGCAGCGCGACCCAGCCGCTGCCGCGCGCCAATCCGTACTCGGCCGACAGGCTGTCGCCGACGACGAGGATCGTGCGTTGCGGCGCGGTCGCCGCCACGACTTGCGGCGCCGCAGCGAGCAGCGCGAGCGATGCGGCGAGCGCGGTACAGTGGGCCAGCCACGCTCGCCGAGCGAAGAACATTCCAATCCGATCCAACATGTCCGAACCCATCATCGAGGTGGAGCGCGTCACCAAGCAAGTGCGCGACTCCACCGGTGTGCTGACGATTCTCCACGAGATCGATTTCACCCTGCAGCCGCAGCAGTCGGCCGCCATCGTCGGCGCGTCGGGCTCGGGCAAGAGCACCTTGCTCGCGATCATTGCGGGGCTGGACACGCCGACCACCGGCACGGTGCGGCTCACCGGCACCGATCTCTTCAGCCTCGACGAAGACGCGCGCGCGGCGGTGCGCGCCGCCAAGCTCGCCTTCGTCTTCCAGAGCTTTCAGCTGCTGGGCAACCTGACGGCGCTGGAGAACGTGATGCTGCCGCTCGAGCTGCAAGGGCGGCGCGATGCGCGAACGCTCGCCACCGACATGCTCAAGCGCGTGGGCTTAAGCGAGCGTCTCGGGCACTACCCGAAGCTGTTGTCGGGCGGCGAGCAGCAGCGGGTGGCGCTGGCGCGCGCCTTCGTCGTGAAGCCGGCGGTGCTGCTGGCCGACGAACCGACCGGCAGCCTCGATCACGCCACCGGCGAGACGGTGATGCAGCTGATGTTCGACCTCAATCGCGAGGCCGGCACGACGCTGGTGCTGGTGACGCACGACCGCGCCATCGCGGCGCGTTGCGACCGGCAATTGCACATCGAGGCGGGCCGGGTCGACCCGGCCCCCGCGGTGCTCTGATCAGTTCTCGAACTTGTAGTCCGTCTTCGCCTTCGCGCGGATGTCGTCGCGGAACTTGGCGAGCTTTTGCTGGGTCAGGCGCTGCTCGATCTGGCCCTTCACTTCGGCGAGTTCGGGGAACTTGGCTTCGCGCGTGTCTTCGAGCTTGATGATGTGGTAGCCGAACTGCGACTTCACCGGCGTGTCGGTCATCTCACCCTTCTTCAGCTTCACCAGCGCCTGCGAAAACTCGGGAACGTAGGAGCCCGGATTGGCGAAGTCGAGGTCGCCGCCGTTCTCGGCCGAGCCCGGATCCTTCGAGTTCTTCTTCGCGACATCTTCGAACTTGGCGCCGCCCTTGATCTGCGCGAGCAGGGACTTGGCGTCGTCTTCCTTCTCGACCAGGATGTGGCGGGCGCGGTACTCGGTGCCGCTCGCCTGGGCCTTGAGCTTGTCGTATTCGGCGCTGACTTCGGCGGCGGTCACCGGGTTCTTCTTCTGGAAGTCGGAGAACAGCTCGCGGATCAGGATGGTCTGGCGCGCGAACTCCATTTGCTGCTTGTAGTCGGCCGACGCGGCCAGGCCGCGCTTCTCGGCTTCCTGCATGAACATCTCGCGCAGCACCACCTCGTCGCGCGCCTGCTTCTCGAGCTCCGGCGTCTTCGGCTGGCCCTGGCGCGTGGCCTGGACGAGCAGCGCGTCGACGCGCGACTTCGGCACCGGCTTGCCGTTGACGAAGGTGACGTTCTGCGCCATCGCGGCCAGCGGCAGGAGCAGGGCAGCGGACAGGACCGCGAGCGTGACGCGTGCGGAAACGGACGACTTCTTCATGGGCAGGAGCCTTTCAAATTCGGGAAGGGAGCACCGCGGCGATCGGGGCGACGGAGCAGATGGGAAGGGGGTTCAGGGTTCGCCCGGAGCGCGGGCGTCGATGGCGAGGGCGTGGATGCCACGCGGTATCAGATCGTGCAGGGAATCATATACGAGCCGGTGCCGCGCCACGCGCGACAAGCCGCTGAAACGCTCGCTCACCAGCCGCACGCTGAAGTGGCGGCCCTCGCGCGCGCCGGCGTGGCCGGCGTGCAAGTGGCTGTCATCCTGCACCTCGAGGTTCAGCGGTGCGAGCGTCTCACGCAGCACGCGTTCGATGTCTTCGGCGGATACGGCCACGGCGAGCCTCAGGTTGGAAGCTGGGGCGGCTTCGATTCGTCGGTCTCGGGCTTGATGTAGCGGCTCAGGTAGACGACCTGGCCGACCGAGAACGCGAGCATCAGGCCGGTTGCGCCGAACACCTTGAAGCTGGCCCAGGTGGCGGTGGAGAAGTTGTACGCCACGTACAGGTTCAGCAGGCCCATCAGGGCGAGAAAGCCGACCCAGGCGAGGTTCAGCCGCTGCCAGACCTGCGCCGGCAGCACCAGTTCCTCGCCCAGCATTTCCTGCAGCAGGTCGCGGTGGAACAGCGCGCGGCTGAGCCAGAACGACAGGCCGAGCGCCCAATACGCGATGCTCGGCTTCCACTTGATGATGATCGGGCTGTGGAACCAGATCGTCGCGCCGCCGAGCACGATCACCAGCGCGAGCGTGATCCACAGCATCAGGTGCACGGGGCGGCGCATCAGCTTCAGCGCGCTGACCTGCACGATGGTGACGATGCTCATCACGATCGTCGCCAGCAGCACCGGGGCCTCGTCGACGCCGACCACGCCGCCGGAGACGATGAAGCCGAAGTGGTCGGTGGCGAAGGCGGCGGCCAGTTCCTTGTGGCCTTCGGCGTATTGGAAGGTGCCGAAGAACAGGAACAGCGGCAGGAAGTCGAGGAACAGTTTCATTCAGCGGTCGGGGTCGGGTCGAAGTCTATCGCGGCCGAGTTGATGCAGAAGCGCTCGCCGGTGGGCTGTGGGCCGTCCTCGAACACATGGCCCAGGTGCGAGCCGCAGTTGTTGCAGCGCACCTCGACGCGCACCCTGCCGTGGCTCTTGTCGACCACGCGCTCGATCACCTCGCTGTTGATCGGCTCGTAGTAGCTCGGCCAGCCGCAGCCGGCGTCGAACTTGGTCTTCGACTCGAACAGCGGGGTGCCGCAGCCGACGCAGTGGTACTGGCCTGCACTCCAGTGGTTCCAGTACTTGCCGCTGAAGGCGCGCTCGGTGGCGGCATGGCGCGCCACCTCGTATTGCATCGGGTCGAGCTGGGCTCGCCACTCTTCGTCGGTCTTCTTGACTTTGTAGTCGCTCATGATGAACAGGACACCTCGATGTGTTGCGCCCAGTCGGGCGGGAAGTCGGCGTAGACCGACCGCTCGGGTTGTTCGTCGAAGGGCTGCTGCAGAACTTTCAGCAGCCGCTGCACTTCCGAGTAGTCGCCGGCGCGCGCCTCGCGGATCGCGACTTCGGCGAGGTGGTTGCGCAGCACGTATTTGGGGTTGACGCGGTTCATCGCAAGGCGGCGCTGCGCGTCGACGCTGCCCTCGGCGAGCAGGCGTTCGCGGTAGCGCAGGGCCCAGGCGTCGAAGGCCTCGCGGTCGATGAACATGTCGCGGACCTTGCGGTTGTCGGTGTCCGCTGCGGTGCTGAAATCGCCGAGGCGGCGGAAGGTGATGCTGAAGTCGCATTGGTCCTGCGCCATCAGCGTGAGCAGGCCGTCGATCAGCCCGGTGTCGCCGTCGCCCTCGGTCGCGAGGCCGAGCTTGGCGCGCATGCGAGACGCCATCGCCTGCGGGAACACCGTCTTGTAGGGTTCGAGCGCGGCCAGCGCTTCCTCGTCGTCGCGCATCAGCGGCAGCATCGCCTGCGCCAGCGCGTGCAGGTTCCAGAACGCGATGTTGGGCTGGCGGGCGTAGGCGTAGCGGCCTTGCTCGTCGGAATGGTTGCAGATGTGCCCGGGGTCGAAGGCGTCGAGAAAGCCGTAGGGCCCGTAGTCGATCGTCAGGCCGAGGATCGACATGTTGTCGGTGTTCATCACGCCGTGGCAAAAGCCCACCGCCTGCCACTGCGCCAGCAGCTCGGCGGTGCGGCGCGCCGTGCGCTCGAGCAGTGCCGCATACGGGTTGGCGGCGTCGCGGCATTCGCTCGCGTGGTGATCGATGACGAAGTCGGCGAGCCGGCGCAGCGCGTCGTGGCCGTCATCGGAGCCGAGCTGGTGCGAGAAGTGCTCGAAGTGGCCGAAGCGGATGAAGCTCGGCGCGACGCGCGTCACCACCGCGGCGGTCTCGACCTGCTCGCGCCGCACCGGCAGGGGCGACGCCGTCACGCACAGCGCGCGGGTCGTCGGGATGCCGAGCGCGTGCATCGCCTCGGAGCCGAGGAACTCGCGGATCGACGAGCGCAGCACCGCGCGGCCGTCGCCCATGCGCGCATAGGGCGTGCGGCCCGAGCCTTTGAGCTGCAGTTCGCGCGGACCATCGGGCGTCTCCAGCTCGCCCAGCCACAGTGCACGGCCGTCACCGAGCTGGCCCGCCCAGACACCGAACTGATGGCCGCTGTAGACGCTGGCCAGCGGCTGCATGCCGGGCCACAGCGCGTTGCCGCTGAACACCTCGAGCGCATGCCAGTCCTCGCGCTGCCACCAGTCGTCGCTCAGGCCGAGCTCGCGTGCGCAGGGCTCGCTCACCGCGACCCAGGCCGGGTCGGGCACGGCCAGCGGCGACAGCGCGGTGTAGAAGCGGTTTCCCAGCGCGGCGAAACGGTTGTGCCACTGCAGCGGCGGCGCCTGCAAGGCAGCGGTGGACAGCGGGACGGCACTCATGTCCCGAGTGTAGGTGGCAGCTCGTGCCGGCCGCCAAACCCCCTCAGTGAATGATTCCTTGACGCACCGCGTAGAGCACCAGCTCGGCATTGCTGTTCAGGCCAAGCTTGGCGAGGATGTTGGTGCGGTGCGTGCTCACCGTCTTCACGCTGATCAGCATCTCTTCGCCGATCTCGGTCAGCGACTTGCCCTTGACGATCATCAGCATGATCTGGTGCTCGCGCACGGTCAGGCGCTGGTGCGCCGGCCGATCGTCGCGGCCGGCCAGCTGCATGCGTACGCCCGGCGCGGCCCGGGGGCTCAGGTACTGGCCGCCGGCGGCCACCCGGCGGATCGCCTGCAGCAGCTCGAGCGGCTCGGCGTCCTTCGAGATGTAGCCGTTGGCGCCGGCCTGGATCGCCACCAGCGCGTATTGCTGCTCGGGGTACATCGACAGCATCAGCACCGGCAGGCGCGGCAGCTCGGCACGGATCGAGGCCAGCACTTCGAGGCCGCTGCGGCCTTCCATGTTGATGTCGAGCACGACGATGCTGAACGGCTTGGCGCGCAGCTTGTCCATCGCCTCGATGCCGTTGCGCGCCTCGTCGGCGACGCGCAGGTCGGGCTCGTCGAGGAACAGGCGCTTCAGCCCGGAGCGGAAGATGGTGTGGTCGTCGACCAGCAGCACGTCGATCACAGCAGCGGCACCGTCAGGGTCAGGCGCGTGCCGGTGCCGAGGCGCGCGTCGACGGCGAAGCTGCCGCCGAGCTCGCGCGCACGCTCGCTCATCGTCAGCAGGCCGAGCGAGCGCGGCTTGGGTTGCTCGGCGTCGAAGCCCTTGCCGTTGTCGGTGACCTCCAGGCGCAGGTGCTCGTCGTCGCAGCGCAGGCGCAAGGTCACTTGCGTCGCCTCGGCATGGCGCGCGATGTTGGTCAGCGCTTCCTGAACGATGCGATACACCGCGGTCGCCGCCTTCGGCGACAGGCGCAGCGTCGGCTCCGGCGCGTCGAGCGTGCAGGCCACGCCGTGGCGCGCCGAGAAGGCTTGCAGCGCCTGGTCGATCGCGATCGACAGATCGAGGTGGTCGAGCACGCCGGGGCGCAGCTCCTCCGAGATGCGGCGCACCGCGGCAATGGTTTCCTGCGTCAACGCGAGCAGGCCCTGGGTGATGTCGACGAGCTCGGGCGTGTCGGCGCGGCGCAGCACGCGCGTCACGTCCATCTTCATCGAGGTGAGCATGCCGCCGAGCACGTCGTGCACTTCGTGCGAGAGTTTCAGGCGCTGGTCTTCGAGCAGGCGGCTGGTGTGGCTCGCGAGCTCCTGCAGCTGCGCGTTGGAGCGGCGCAGCGCCTCCTCGCCGCGCACCCGCTCGGTGACGTCGATGCCCACGCCGACGATGGCCGGGCGCTCGTGGTACAGCATGCGGCTGCCGTGGACCTCGATCAGGATCGTGCGGCCGTCGCGGTGCAGGGCGTGCGCGATGTAGCGCATCGTCGGCGGGTTGCCGGCGAGGCGGCGCTGGAGGCGGTCGAGCACTTCGCCGAGGAAGGCCGGCGGGACGAAGCGCGAAAGGTGCTCGCCGACCAGCTCGTCGGGCGTGTAGCCGATCATGCTTGCCCAGGTGGCGTTGGCGTACTGGAAGCACTCGTCCTGGATCACGTACATGCCCGCGAGCGATTGCTCGACGAGAAACGCAAATGGAATGTCAGGCGGCGGTGACGGGGGACGACTGCTCAACGGGGCGGTTCCGCGGATGACCGGTGGCTCGATGATAAAGGGGGCGTCGCACGCCGCCGCGCGGCGCTTCGCGCAGAACTTCCCTAGCCGATTCTCGGAAGTTTCCTATGGCCGGCGACGGGGCCGCGCGCATAAGGTATCGACCCGTGCCGTACGGGTAAACCGCAGGCATCGCCCCATTTCCAAGCTTCCTATCATCGTTGCGTTGCAACATCCCGGAGACCGACCATGCCCGCCTTGATGGGTCAGATGATGCAAATGCCGTTGATGATCTCGTCGCTGATCGTCCATGCGGCCCGCCACTCGGCGGACACCGAGATCGTTTCCAAGCGCGCCGAAGGCGACATTCACCGCACCCACTGGAAGGCCACCGAACTGCGTGCACGCAAGCTGGCGCAGGCACTGGCCCGGCTCGGCTGCAGCGCCGGCGACCGCGTCGGCACGCTGGCCTGGAACGGCTATCGCCACCTCGAGATCTATTACGGCGTGTCGGGCTCCCAGCTGGTGTGCCACACCATCAACCCGCGGCTGTTTCCCGAGCAGATCGCCTGGATCGCCAACGACGCAGCCGACAAGGTCCTGTGCTTCGACCTGACCTTCGTGCCGCTGATCGAAAAGATCGCCTCACAGCTCACGTCGGTGAAGCACTTCGTGCTGATGACCGACTGGGCGCACATGCCGGCGAGCACCACGATCCCCAACCTGCATTGCTACGACGACCTGCTCGACAACGAGAGCGGCGAGTACGCCTGGCCCGAGTTCGACGAGAACACCGCGTCGAGCATCTGCTACACCTCGGGCACCACCGGCAACCCCAAGGGCGCCGTCTACAGCCACCGCTCGACCCTGCTGCACGCCTATGCGTCGGCGCTGCCCGACTCGCTCGACTGCTCGGCGAAGGACGTGATCCTGCCGGTGGTGCCGATGTTCCACGTCAATGCCTGGGGCCTGCCGTACGCGGTGCCGCTGGTCGGCGCCAAGCTGGTGATGCCGGGGCCGCACCTCGACGGCAAGTCGCTGTACGAGTTGTTCGAGAGCGAGAAGGTCACCTTCAGCGCCGGCGTGCCCACCGTGTGGCTGGGCCTCATCAACTACGTGCAGCAGAACAAGCTCAAGTTCAGCAGCTTCAAGCGCACGGTGATCGGCGGCTCGGCCTGCCCGCCGACGATGATGCGCACGCTCGAAGACGAGTTCGGCGTCGAGGTCATCCACGCCTGGGGCATGACCGAGATGTCGCCGATCGGAACCCTGTCCAAGCTGAAGACCAAGCACGACGCGCTCGACCCGGAGGCGAAGCACCGTCTGCTCGAAAAGCAGGGGCGCGTGGTCTATGGCGTGGACATGCAGATCCTCGACGACGACGAGAAGCCGCTGCCCTGGGACGGCCAATCCGCCGGCAACCTGGTGGTGCGCGGGCCGTGGATCATCAGCCAGTATTTCCAGTACGAGCAGTCGCCGCTCGTCACCGTCAACGGCCAGCAATGGTTCCCCACCGGCGACGTGGCCACCATCGATGCCGACGGCTTCATGCAGATCACCGACCGCAGCAAGGACGTGATCAAGTCCGGCGGCGAATGGATCAGCTCGATCGATCTCGAGAACATCGCGATGGCGCACCCGGCGGTTCACGAGGCCGCCGCCATTTCCTGCAAGCACCCGAAGTGGGATGAGCGCCCGCTGCTCGTCGTCGTGAAGAAGCCGGGCGCCGAATTGACCGCCGAAGAACTGCTGCGCTTCTTCGACGGACGCATCGCCAAGTGGCAGATCCCCGACGACGTGGCGTTCGTCAGCGAGATTCCTCACACCGCCACCGGAAAGATTCAGAAGCTCAAGCTGCGCGACCAGTTCAAGGACCACAAGCTGCCCACTGCTTGAGCTGCGTTGGAGACGCTTTGTCCCGACCGCGACAAACCGTGGGGGAAGTCCCTGAACCTCGCCGGCGGTGGCTTCCATTAAGGTCCGCGCAGTCCGATTCACCATGGAGATCCACATGACGCTCACTCGCAAAACCTTCGTCCTCGGCATGGCCCTCGCCGCGAGCGCCGCAATGCCGTTGGCGCACGCCGCGCCCCCCGCGGTGAACCTGAAGGAGACGGTGAAGATCGCCTGGATCGACCCGCAGACCGGCCTGATGGGGCCGGTGGGCAACAACTTCATCAAGACCTTCCAGTTCTTCGCCGAGAAGTTCAACGCCAGCAACCCGGCCGGCGTGAAGTTCGAGCTCATCTACCTCGACAACAAGCTGAGTCCCGCCGAAAGCCTGAACGCGCTGAAGGCGGCGCTCGACCAGGGCGTGCACTACATCGCGCAGGGCGCGGGCTCGTCGGTCGCCGGCGCGCTGATCGACGCGGTCAACAAGCACAACGAGCGCAACCCGGGCAAGGAAGTGCTGTTCCTGAACTACGCCGCGGTCGACCCCGATTTCACCAACAGCAAGTGCAGCTTCTGGCACTTCCGCCTCGACGCCGACACCTCGATGAAGATGGAGGCGATGACCACCTTCATGAAGGACCAGAAGGACATCCAGAAGGTCTACCTGCTGAACCAGAACTATGCGCACGGCCAGCAGGTGGCGCGCTTCGCGAAGGAAAACCTGGCGCGCAAGCGTCCCGACATCCAGATCGTCGGCGAAGACCTGCACCCGCTCGCCCAGGTGCGCGACTTCGCACCCTACATCGCGAAGATCAAGGCCTCGGGGGCCGACACGGTGATCACCGGCAACTGGGCTTCCGACCTGTCGCTTCTCGTGAAGGCGGCCAACGAAGGCGGCTACAACGGCAAGTTCTACACCTACTACGCCGGCTTCGTGGGCGTGCCGACGGCGCTGGGCGCGACCGGCGCCGGCCGCGTCTACCAGGTGGCCTACGGCCACTACAACATGGGTGGCCAGATGAACGCCTGGATGAAGGAGTTCAACCAGAAGTTCAACGACGACTTCACCACCGGCGCCGTCGTTCACCTCTACACGCTGCTCGGCGAGGCGATGGCCAAGGCCAAGTCGACCGACCCGGTGAAGGTCGCCTTCGCAATGGAAGGGCTCAAGTTCAAGAGCTTCAACGGCGACGTCGAGATGCGCAAGAGCGACCACCAGTTGCAGCAGCCCCTGTACATGATGGTGTGGCAGAAGGCCGATGCGAAGTATCCGTACAGCGCCGAGAAGACCGGCATGACGATGGTGCCGCTGAAGGAGTACCCGCCCTACGTCTCGAGCACGCCGACGAGCTGCCAGATGAAGCGTCCGGGCGCCGCGTCGGGCTGAGCCTGAACTTCGTTGCCGGCACGCCGGCAACGAATCTTCTCCGTGCAGGGCCCGACGCTCGGGCCCTTTCTCCCTTCTAAATTCGACCCACGATGGAGTTCTTCACCATCTCCATGCTCAACGGGCTGAGCTACGGTCTGTTGCTGTTCATGCTGAGTTCGGGCCTGACGCTGATCTTCAGCATGATGGGCGTGCTCAACTTCGCCCATGCGAGCTTCTACATGCTCGGCGCCTACGCCGGCTACACGGTGGCCCAGCTGGTGGGCTTCTGGCCGGCGCTGCTGATCGCGCCGCTGGTGGTGGGCGTGCTCGGCTCGCTGTTCGAGCGCGCGTGTCTGCGCAAGGTCCACAAGTTCGGCCACGTCGCCGAGCTGCTGGTGACCTTCGGCCTGTCGTTCGTGATCCTCGAGCTGGTGCAGTTGATCTGGGGCCGCACCGCGCTCGAGTTCCAGCCGCCGGCGGCGCTGCAGGGGCCGGCCTTCACGCTGGTGCACAGCTCGGTCGAGGGCTTGCGCCTGGTCTGGGGCGCGGCGCCGGCGGCGCTGTGCCAGGCGGCCGACGCGAGCATTCGGGTGGTCTGCTCGCCGTTCCCGGCGACCCGCAGCTTCATGATGTTCGTCGCGGTGCTGATGCTGGTGGCGCTGTGGCTGCTGCTCACGCGCACGCGCATCGGCCTCGTGATCCAGGCCGCGCTGACCCACCCCGACGCGGTCGAGTCGCTCGGCCACAACGTGCCGCGCGTGTTCATGCTGGTGTTCGGCGCCGGCGCCGCGCTGGCGGGCCTCGCCGGGGTGATCGGCGGCAGCACTTTCGTCACCGAGCCGGCGATGGCCGCCTCGGTCGGGCCGGTGATCTTCGTCGTCGTCGTGGTCGGCGGCATGGGGTCGCTGACCGGTGCCTTCCTCGCCTCGCTGATCATCGGCGTGATCCAGAGCTTCGCGGTGGCACTCGACTATTCGCTCGCCGGCCTGGCGAGCCAGCTCGGCCTGCAGTTGAGCGCGCAGGCGCAAGCCAACTCGGTGCTCAAGCTCACGCTGTCGCAAGTGGCGCCGATTCTTCCCTACCTCTTCCTCGTGCTGATGCTGATCTTCCGGCCCAAGGGGCTGCTCGGAACGCGCGAGGACTGATGACGACCCAAGCCATGGAAAGCCGCGCGGCAGCCACCCCGCAGTTCAGCTTCAAGCCCTACAACGTCGGCCGCTTCGTCGTCTGGGGCCTTTTCGCCGTCGTCCTCGCGTGCGCGCCGCTGCTGTTCACCAGCAACCTGGCGGCGACGATGCTGTCGCAGATGGGCATCGCGATCATCGCCTGTCTGTCGTACAACATGCTGCTGGGGCAGGGCGGCATGCTCAGCTTCGGCCACGCCGTGTACACGGGGCTCGGCTCCTACCTCGCCATCCACGCGCTGAACGCGATCGCCGGCGGCGCGCTGTCGCTGCCGGTGAGCCTCGTGCCGCTGGTCGGCGGGCTGGCGGGCATGGGATTTGCGGTGTTGCTCGGTTTCGTCACCACCCGCAAGCACGGCACGCCGTTCGCGATGATCACGCTCGGCGTGGCCGAGCTGGTGTCGGCGA
>DASXQQ010000032.1:0-12048 GCA_036507085.1 Piscinibacter sp.
ACGTGGACCTACACGGCCTCCAACAGCAGCGCAGCGATCCAGTCGCTGGGTAACGGCCAGACGCTCACCGAGACCTTCGCGGTCGCGAGCGTCGATGGCTCCGCCACCTCCAACGTCACCGTCACGATCAACGGCACGAACGACATCGCGGTCATCTCCGCCGCCAGCGGCGCGGTGACCGAGGACAGCGCGGTCGATGGCGCGGGCAACCTCGTCACCGGCGGCACCGTCTCGATCTCCGATGTCGACGCCGGCCAGGCCGCCTTCGTCGCGCAGCCGGGCACCGCCGGCGCCTACGGCAGCTTCACGCTCGCAGCCGATGGCACGTGGACCTACACCGCCTCCAACGGCAGCGCTGCGATCCAGTCGCTGGGTAACGGCCAGACGCTCACCGAGACCTTCGCGGTCGCCAGCGTCGATGGCTCGGCCACCTCCAGCGTCACCGTCACGATCAACGGCACAAACGACATCGCGGTCATCTCTGCCGCCAGCGGCGCGGTGACCGAGGACGTCGCAGTCGACGGCGCGGGCAACCTCGTCACCGGCGGCACGGTGGCGATCGCCGATGTCGACGCCGGCCAGGCTTCGTTCGTCGCCCAGCCGGGAACGGCGGGCGCCTACGGCACCTTCACACTCGCGGCCGACGGCACGTGGACCTACACCGCCTCCAACGCCAGCCCCGCGATCCAGGCCCTGGGCAACGGGCAGACCCTCACCGAGACCTTCGCGGTCGCGAGCGTCGATGGCTCGGCCACCTCCAGCGTTACCGTCACGATCAACGGCACGAACGACATCGCGGTCGTCTCCGCCGCCAGCGGCGCGGTGACCGAGGACAGCGCGGTCGATGGCGCGGGCAACCTCGTCACCGGCGGCACCGTCTCGATCTCCGATGTCGACGCCGGCCAGGCTTCGTTCGTCGCCCAGCCGGGAACGGCGGGCGCCTACGGCAGCTTCACGCTCGCGGCCGACGGCACGTGGACCTACACCGCCTCCAACGCCAGCCCCGCGATCCAGGCCCTGGGCAACGGGCAGACCCTCACCGAGACCTTCGCGGTCGCGAGCGTCGATGGCTCGGCCACGTCCAGCGTCACGGTCACGATCACCGGCAGCAACGACGCACCGGTGGCCAACGCGGACAGCCAAACCGTCGCCGAGGACAACGCCGCCACCGGCAACGTGCTCGGCAACGACAGCGACGTCGACACCGGTGCCGCGCTGGCGGTCACGCAGTTCAGCGTCGCCGGCGTCGCCGGCAGCTTCGCTGCCGGTTCGACCGCGACGATCGCCGGTGTCGGCAGCCTGCAGATCGCGAGCGATGGCAGCTACAGCTTCACCCCGCTGGCCGACTACAACGGCGCCGTTCCGGTGGCCACCTACACGGTGAGCGACGGCACCGCAAGCACGAGCGCGACGCTGTCGATCAACGTCAGCGCCGTCAACGACGCGCCCACTGGCACCGACAAGACGATCACGATCGACGAAGACACGAGCTACACGCTGTCGCGCGCCGACTTCGGCTTCGCCGACAGTGCCGACTCGCCGGCCAACAACTTCGCCGCGGTCACGCTCAACGCGTCGAGCGCGGGCACGCTGCGCCTGAACGGCACCGCGATCGCGGCATCGACGACGGTCACCGTGGCCGAACTCGACGCCGGGCTGCTGACGTTCACGCCGGCCGCGAATGCGAACCGCACCGGCTACGCGAGTTTCAGCTTCGCGGTGAAGGACGACGGCGGCACCGCGAGCGGCGGCGCCGACACCGACGCCACGTCCAACACCATCACCTTCAACGTGACCGCCGTTAACGACGCACCGGTCAACACGATCCCGGTGACCGTCAATGCGGTCGAGGACGCGCTCGCGTCGGTGTCGGGCGTGTCGGTCGGTGACCCCGATCAGAGCACCGGGCCCGCCGCGCACCGACTCGTCAGCGTCGACCTGAGCGTGTCCAACGGCAGCCTGCTGGTGTCGCTGGCCGGTGGCGCCACCGTCAGCAGCGGCAGCAACGGCTCGGCCACGTTCACGCTGTCGGGCACGCAAATCGCCCTGAACGCGGCGCTCGCGACCCTGCAATACCAGGGCAACGCCAACTACAACGGGCCCGACACGCTGGTCATCACGAGCCACGACGGAGCGGGCGCCAGCGACACCGACACGGTGCCGATCAGCGTGGCCTCGGTCAACGACGCGCCGACGGGCCAGGACGCGACGCGCACGATCGACGAGAACACGCCCTACACCTTCGCCAGCTCCGACTTCGGCTTCCAGGATGCCGCCGACGGCAACAACTTCCTGTCGGTGAGTGTCAATCCGCCGAGCGCCGGCACGCTCACGCTCAACGGCGTGACGGTCTCCGCCGCCACCACCGTGCTGGCGACGCAAATCGACGCCGGAGCGCTGCAATTCACGCCGGCGGCCGGCGCCAGCGGCAACGGCTACGCCAGCTTGAGCTTCACGGTACGCGACGACGGCGGCACCGCCGACGGCGGCGTCGACACCGACCCGACACCCAACACGCTGAGCTTCGACGTCGTCGCTGTCAACGACGCGCCCACCGGCACCGACAAGACGATCACGCTCGACGAAGACACGAGCTACACGCTGTCGGGCGCCGACTTCGGCTTCGCCGACAGCGCCGACTCGCCGGCCAACAACTTCGCCGCGGTCACGCTCGACCCGTCGAGCGCCGGCACGCTGCGCCTGAACGGCACAGAAATCGTGGCATCGACGACGGTGACCGTCGCCCAGCTCGACGCCGGCCTGCTGACCTTCACGCCGGCCGCCAATGCCAACGGCAGCGGCTACGCGAGCTTCAGCTTCGCGGTGAATGACGATGGCGGTACCGCCAATGGCGGCGCCGACACCGACGCCACGCCCAACACCATCACCTTCGACGTGAACGCCGTCAACGATGCGCCGTCGGGTCAGGACGCGACGCGCACGATCGACGAGGACACGCCCTACACCTTCGCCCGCTCCGACTTCGGCTTCCAGGATGCCGCCGACGGCAACAACTTCCTGTCGGTGAGCGTCAATCCGCCGAGCGCCGGCACGCTCACGCTCAACGGCGTGACGGTCTCCGCCGCCACCACCGTGCTCGCCACGCAACTCGACACCGGAGCGCTGCAATTCACGCCGGCGGCAAACGCCAGCGGCAACGGCTACGCGAGCTTCACCTTCACGGTACGCGACGACGGCGGCACCGCCAACGGTGGCGTCGACACCGACACTGCGTCGAACACCCTCACCTTCAACGTCACCGCCATCAGCGACGCGCCGGTAAGCGTGGCCGACAGCTACAGCGCGGTCGAGGGCTCGATCACGAGCCTGAGCGGCAGCGTGCTGGCCAACGACACCGACGTCGACAGCGCGAGCCTGACGGTCACGCAAGTTGCCGGCAGCGCGAGCGGCACGGCCATCACCGCCGACGGCGTCACCACCATCACCACCGCGCTCGGCGGCACGGTGGTGATGAGCAGCGACGGCACGTTCCGCTACATCGCGCCGGTGCGCGACCACGCGGATGCGGTCGCCGACGTCGACAGCTTCGTCTACAAGGCGAGCGACGGCAGCGCGGCTTCGGCCTGGACCACGGTCAACATCAGCCTGACCGAGACCACGCCGATCGCCGTGGCCGACACCGCAACGGTGGGTTTCAACAGCACGGTCAGCGGCAACCTGCTGTTCAACGATCTGGGCGTGGACACTCCGCTGCGCGTGACCTCGGTGACCTACGGCAGCACGACGCAGGCGATCGCGAGCGGCGGGTCGACCAGCTTCAGCACCTCCAGCGGCCAGGTCGTGGTGTCGTCCGACGGTTCGTACACCTACACCTCGCAGATCGGCGGCACCGCGGTGCTGACCGGCAGCTCGAAGGCGACCTGGGAAGTTTCCACCGACCTCTACGGCTTCACCTCGGGCAACGCGTGGAAAAGCGGGAGCAGCGACCTGGATCTCTCGGCGCTGACCTCGTCCGCCGGTGACGAGGCGGTGTTCGTCACCGGCTCGAAGAACGGCATCGGCGTCGGCAGCACCGGCTCGGGCCCGATCGGCAAGGGCGAGCAGTTGATCGTTCACCTGCTCGAGACATCGAACCACGCGAGCATCGGCATCGCCCAGCTGAACTCGAACCAGGATCCGGCCAACGCACACTGGTACGCCTATGACGCGAGCGGCGTGCTCGTCGACAGCGGCAGCTTCGCGCTGGCCACGTCGACTTCGAACGGCGCCGAATACACGCTGGACATCACTACGACGACCAACTTCGCCTACTTCAGGCTGTCGTGGGAGCCTTCCGGCAACAACTCCCAAGGCTTCGTGCTCAGTTCGCTGAGCATCGACCGTCTTCCCGGCAACCACATCGACAGCTTCAGCTATGCAATGGCCGACGAGGACAACAGCACCGCCGCCTCGAGCCTGACGGTGACGCCGGGCAGCAGTTCGAGCACGCAGTCGACCTCGCTCACCGGCACCGCGGGCAACGACCACCTGAACGGCGACGGCAACGCCAACGCGATCACCGGCAACGGCGGCAACGACATCCTCGTCGGCAACGGCGGCAACGACACGCTGACCAGCGGCTCGGGCACCGATGCGCTCCACGGCGGGACCGGCAACGACACGCTGAGCGCCGGTGGCGGCAACGACATCCTGGTGGGCGGTGCCGGCAACGACAGCCTCAGCGGCGGCAGCGGCGCCGACGTGTTCGCCTGGAGCCTCTCAGACAAGGGAAGCGCCGGCACGCCGGCGGTCGACACCATCACCGACTTCGACATCGCCAGCCCCGCCGCGGGCGGCGACCAGCTCGACCTGCGCGACCTGCTGCAAGGCGAAACCACGGTGGGCGGCACCGGCAACCTTGGCGACTACCTGCACTTCAGCGTGGCCGGAGGCGACACCACGATCCAGATCAGCTCGGCGGGCGGGTTCTCCGGCGGGTTCCAGGCAAGCGCGGTCGATCAGACGATCGTGCTGCAAAGCGTGGACCTGAGTTCGGCCGGTGCCTTCACCACCGACCAGCAGATCATTCAGGATCTGCTGAACAAGTCGAAGCTGATCGTCGACGCGGGAGCATGAGCCGGCACGGCGGCCGGCTCGGGCGGCTCAACCGAGCAGGTCGCCGCGCAGCGCGCTGGCCCACGGGCCGGTCAAGCCGTCGACGCCGATCTGCCACAGCAGTTGCGCGTCGGCCGGGTCGGCCACGCCTTCGGCGTAGGCCTTCATCGACAGCCCGTGCAGCATCGCGACCACGCTCTTGAGATAGTTCGCGCGGCCGCTGTCGCCCGCCACGCCCTGCACCACGGCCGCGTCGAGCTTGACATAGTCGAGTCCCGCTTCGAACAGGCGCTCGATGCGACTCAGGCGTTCGCCCGCATGCTCGAGCCCGACGCGCGCGCCGGTCGGGCGCAGCTGGCGCGCGAGCTCCTGCACCTGCGCGAAATGGTCGACCGCTGCCGACTCCGGCACCTCCAGCGACAGCGCACGCGCGTGTGCCGGCGAGGCAAGCAGCAGGTTGCGCAGCCGCGCGACAAAGCTGCTGTCGGCGAGCGACGCAGCGGACAGGTTCACGCAGCGCGCCAGGCCGTCGTGCCCGATGTCGCTCAACGCGAGCTCGACCGCGCGCTCGTCGATGGTCGGCGTGAGTCGCGTGCGCAAGGCCAGCGGCAGCCAGCGCGCCGCCGTCTCGAACGACCCTTGCGGGTCGAGCTGCAGACGCAGCGGGCACTCCAGGTGCACCAGCTGGCGCTGCGAATCGATGACCGGGTAGCTGACCAGGCGCACCCGCTGGTTCGTGAGCGCGTCGTAGATGCGCTTGCGCCATGCGCCTTCGCCGCCCATGGCCGTGCCGCCGGCCACGCCGGCCGCTTCGCCGACGATCCCGAGCTCCACCGAAAAGGCGCCGCGGCTCTCGGCGCGCGCGAGCGCCGCGTCGGCGGCACTCATCACCTGCGCCACATGGCGGTCGCGGCGCATTTCGACCGCGCCGACCGCGATGCCGATGCCCGGACCGAAGGCCGGCAACACGACCGCGAGCGCCTCGTTGACGGCTTGCGCGGTTTCCATCGTCACACCCCCCACCGGCAGGCACAGCGCGAAGTCCGAGCCGTTCAAGCGGCCGATGTAGCAGCCCGGGACGCGCTGCGTATAGGCCTGCAGGGCCTGGGCGATCGCGCCGATCATGCGGTCGGTGGCACCGTGGCCGATGCTGCGGTTGATGCCGGCCAGGTCGAGCACGCGCAGCAGCACCAGGCCGCCCTCTTCGGTGCCGTCCTCGCTTTGCAGGGCGGCGCCGAGCTGACCCATGAAGTGCTTGCGGTTGGCCAGCCCCGTCACCGGGTCGGAGTGGGCTTGCTGGCGCAGCGATTCGACCTGTGCCGCCTGCGCCTCGAAGATCAGCTTGAGCCGCGCCACCATCGCGTTCATCGCGCGCGTCAGGCGCTGCAACTCGGGCACGTTCGACTCGGGCACCGAGACGAACTCGCCGTCGACCAGCGACTGCGCCTGCTCCACCGCGCGATTCAGCGGCTTGCGGATGCGTGCCACCACGGCATGGGCCACCAGCGCTGCGGCCAGGCCGACCAGCGCGAGGGCAAGCGCCGAGCGCAGCCCGGCTTGCCACAAATCGTCATAGGCGAACGCAGTGTGGCTCTCGACCTGCACCGAGCCCAGCGCGCGCCATCCATCCGACACCTGCGCGATGCCCGGGGTCGACTCGATAGCCACCATCGAGACGAACCAGTCGGGCGCGCGGCTCGGCGCGAGCGTCGCTTCGCGCGAGAAGGCGAGCTTGCCTTCGACCGTGGTCAAGCGAATGCGGCGGTAGAAGCCGGTGTCGAACTGCGCCGACATCAGCAGTTCCATCAGCTGCGGGTCCCCCTTTTGCTGCGACAGCGCGAGCGCGAGCGCCGCCGCGTTGTCGCTGTTCTTCAGGCGAAGCTGGGTCTGCAGCGTCTCGCGTGCCGAGCCGATGCTGACACCCACGCTGCCCGCGAACGCGAGCAGCAAGGTGCCCAACAGCAGCAGCCAGATCTGGCGAATCAGCGACATGAGATCTCCGGGGCGTTGTTCATTGGAATCCTTCGGCGCGCGCCTTGCCAAGCAATTCGCGCCAACGCGACAGGCGCGCAGTCGGGTCGCCGGCACTCTGGCTGCCCACCCCCTGCCACAAGCCTTCGCTGTTGAAGCTGAACACCGGCACCAGGTCGGCGCGGCGCGACGCGGAGCGTACCTCGGTGATCAGGTTGTCGAGGATCAGCGGCTCGGCGTTGGCGGTCGCGTAGTAGGCGAGCACCATGTGCGCCTGCACCGGGCCGCCCGGCCCGCCGAGTTGCGCGCGCACGTAGACCAGCCGCAGGCGCTGCGTCGGCACGCCCAGCGCGACGAGGCTGAAGTACTTCGCGATCGCGAAGTCCTCGCAGTCGCCGGCGCCCTTTTCGAGCATTTCCAGCGGACTCGCCCAGTAGTCCACCTGACCCCAGACGTCGATGTCTTCGCGCGAGACGATGCGGCGGTTGAAGAACTGGTTCATCGCCTGCAACTGGCCGGCATCGTCGAGGTCGGCCGATGCAGCCAGCGCCGCCTGCAAGGCATGCACGCCCGCAACAGCGCGCGGGCCCTGCTTGCGCGCCGCGGCGAGCATGCGCTCGGTGTCCCAGGCGCGCGGCTGCAGCTCGACCATCGCCAGGCCGGCGAGGATCAGGCGCGGAATCCACCGGCGCAACACCCGCCACGCGTGCTCGACCCAATGCGTCGCGCCGGCCCATCGAAGGGCCGGTTCCGACAGGGCTGACGAGGAAAGGGCGGCGTTGTGCACAGCTTCGGCGGGGCAACGCCTTGTTGTCGTCTGTGTGCGAACCAACTTGAGTTGCTTTGATCCTCATTCGCCGCGTGACCTCATTCACGCGCACCGTCGCATTCGAACACGCGTTGGCGCAATCGTCGGTGCGGAGTCCGTGAACTGGCGCACGCTGCAGGCGGAATGTCGGTTCGAACCCCGCGACTCGAGGGGTGCGCTGGCGACACGCCCGAATACACTCGCGCCCGTATCTCAAAATGTATCCAGGGCACAAACCAATCATGCGACTCCAGACCCATGCCACCGCCACCGCGATTGCCTTGCTGCTGACCGTGATGCAGGCCACAGCGCAGAACGCCGACACGCTGAAGGCAGCGGCCGAGAAGGCCGTTCTGACCAACCCGGAGGTGACGGCTCGATTCAACGCCTATCGCGCCGCCGTCGATTCGGTCGACGTGGCGCGCGCCGCCTACCGGCCGCGGCTCGACCTGAGCGCCAGCGTCGGCCGCGACAGCGACCGCATCACCACGCGCAGCCCCGAATCGCAATCGATGAGTCGCAACGGCGCGGCCTTGAGCCTGACCCAGCTGCTGTGGGACGGCCTGGGCACGGTGCGCGAGATCGAGCGCACCAGCCACGAAAAGCTGACCCGCTACTTCGAGCTGCTCGACGTGACCGAGCAGACCGCGCTCGAAGCCGTGCGCGCCACCTACGACGTGCAGCGCATGCGCCGCCTGGTGCAGCTGGCCGAAGACAGCTACGTGCAGCACAAGTACGCCACGCTGCAGATCCAGTCGCGCTTCAAGGCCGGCGTGGGCCGTGGCGTCGACCTCGAGCAGGCCAATGCGCGTCTCGCGCTGGCCGAGTCGAACCTCGGCACCGAGGTCGCCAACCTGCATGACGTGACGGCGCGCTACGAGCGCATCGTCGGCGAGGCGCCGCCCAAGCAGTTGCCGCCGATGGCGACACTGAACCAGGCGCTGCCCGCCGGAGCCGAAGAGGCGATGACCGCGGCGCTGCGACGCAACGCCGCGGTCAGCGCGAGCATCGAGAGCCTGCGCGCCGCGCGCGCCGCGGCACAGGCACGCGAAGCCGCCTACCAACCGCGCCTGGAAGCGCGCGTGCGCAGCGGCGCCGGCAAGAACTTCGACGGCATCCAGGACCAGCGGCGCGACAGCGCCGCCGAGATCGTGCTGAACTGGAACCTCTACAACGGCGGCGCCGACCAGGCCCGCGTGCGCCAGCAGGTCAACCTGATGAACCAGGCCGCCGACCTGCGCGACAAGACCTGCCGCGACACCCGCCAGACCAGTGCGATCGCCTTCAACGACACCCGCAAGCTGCGCGAGCAGCTGGAGTACCTCGACCGCAACACGCTGGCGATCGAGAAGGCGCGCGATGCCTACCGGCAGCAGTTCGACATCGGCCAGCGCAGCCTGCTCGACCTGTTGAACGCGGAGAACG
Source organism: Piscinibacter sp. (assembly GCA_036507085.1). Taxonomy (GTDB): domain Bacteria; phylum Pseudomonadota; class Gammaproteobacteria; order Burkholderiales; family Burkholderiaceae_C; genus Albitalea. Next base: position 9,260 of record DASXQQ010000032.1, read on the forward strand.
AGCTCTACACCGCCAAGCGCGCCTACGCCAACGCCGAGTTCGACCTCGGCATCGCCTACGCGCGCACGCATGCGGCCATGAACCAGCTGAGCACCCAGCTCGGCATCGCGCGCGTCGACGCGGCTGCAACCGAAGCGACAGGATGGTCGGCCGGCGACGATGCGCCAGGCCGCTGCCCGGTCATCACCGCCGAGGCGCCGAGCACCGACCGCGCCGAACTCGATGCGCGCGCCGCGCGCATCGCGGCGAATGTCGCGCCGGCGCCCGCGCCGGTGCCGCCGCGCAAGCCCTGATCAACTGATCAACGCTTGACCGGCGGCAGGTCGGTGCACTCGCCTTCGGCGGCTTCGGCCGCCAAGCCGATGCTCTCGCCGAGCGTCGGGTGCGGGTGGATCGTCTTGCCGATGTCCACCGCATCGGCGCCCATCTCGATCGCCAGCGCGATTTCGCCGATCAGGTCACCGGCATGGGTGCCGACGATGCCGCCACCGACGATCGCATGGCTGTCTTCGTCGAACAGCAGCTTGGTGAAACCCTCGTCGCGGCCGTTGGCGATCGCGCGGCCCGAGGCGCTCCACGGCAGCAGACCCTTCGTGATCTTCATCCCGCGTGCCTTGGCTTCGTCTTCGGTGACGCCGACCCAGGCGATCTCCGGGTCGGTGTAGGCCACACTCGGGATCACCCGGGCGTCGAACGCCGCCTTGTGGCCCGCTGCGACCTCGGCCGCCACATGCGCCTCGTGCACCGCCTTGTGCGCGAGCATCGGCTGGCCGACGATGTCGCCGATGGCGAAGATGTGCGGCACGTTGGTGCGCATCTGGATGTCCACAGGGATGAAGCCGCGCTCGCCGACGGCGACGCCGGCCTTCTCCGCGCCGATCCGTTTGCCGTTGGGCATGCGGCCCACCGCCTGCAGTACCAGGTCGTAGAGTTGCGGCTCCTTCGGCGCGCCCTCGCCCTCGAAGCGGATCAGGATGCCGTCCTTCGTGGCTTCGCCGCCGACGGTCTTGGTCTTCAGCATGACCTTGTCGAAGCGCGGCGCGTTCATCTTCTGCCACACCTTCACGAGGTCGCGGTCGGCGCCTTGCATCAGGCTGTCAAGCATCTCGACCACGTCGAGCCGCGCGCCGAGGGTGGAGTAGACCGTGCCCATCTCCAGCCCGATGATGCCGCCGCCGATGACCAGCATGCGCTTCGGGCTCTGGCGCAATTCGAGCGCGCCGGTCGAGGTGACGATGCGCGGGTCGTCCTTCGGCAGGAACGGCAGCTTCACCGCCTCGGAGCCGGCGGCGATGATGGCGTTCTTGAACTTGATGGTCTGCGTCTTGCCGTCGGCCATCGCGACCTTCATGTGGAACGGGTCGGCGAATTCACCGCTGCCCTGCACCACCGTGACCTTGCGCATCTTGGCCATCGCGGCCAAGCCGCCGGTCAGCTTGCCGACGACCTTTTGCTTGTGCTTGAGCAGTTTGGAGAGGTCCACGCTCGGCGCACCGAAGCTGATGCCGATCGCATCGAAGTGCTTGGCCTCGTCCATCACCGCGGCCACGTGCAGCAGCGCCTTCGACGGAATGCAGCCGACGTTCAGGCACACGCCGCCGAGCGTCGCAAAACGCTCGACCAGCACGGTCTTCAGGCCGAGGTCGGCGGAGCGAAACGCGGCCGAGTAGCCCCCGGGGCCGGCGCCGAGCACGAGCATGTCGCATTCGAGATCGGCACCGCCGGCGTAAGTCGCTGCCACCGGCGCCGGCGCCGCCTCACTCCCTCTCCCTGCGGGAGAGGGTTGGGGTGAGGGCGCAGCGGCCGGGGCGGCTGGTGCGGGCGCGGGTACCGCTGCGGCACCTTCGGCCTCCAAGGACAAGATCACCGTTCCTTCATTGACCGTGTCCCCGAGCTTGACCTTCAGCTCCTTCACCACGCCGGCCTGCGACGACGGAATCTCCATCGAGGCCTTGTCGCTCTCCACCGTGATCAGCGACTGCTCGGCCTTCACCGCGTCGCCCGGCTTCACCAGGATCTCGATGACCGCCACGTCCTTGAAGTCGCCGATGTCCGGCACTTTGATGTCGATGAGGGGCATGGGCTATTCCTTGAGCTTGATCGTGTGGACGCGAATCGGTCCGTTGGAGTTCTTGTCGAATTCACAGCCGGCGCGCACGCCGATTTCGGCGAGTTCGCGCGCGGATTTCACCTTGTCGTAGGCGGAAAACATCGCGCCGAGCGCGAATGCGCGGCCGGTGCCGATGCCCCAGAAGCGGTCGAACTCGAACACCTCGCGGTACGAGTAGACGCCGAAGATGCCGGCCGCATTGGCGATCAGCGCGGTGAACTGCGAGCTTTCGTAGGGGTCGGCGTCTTCTTCCTTGGGGTTGAGAAAGAAGTTCTCCTTCAGCTTGGGGTGCAGCTTGAGAAAGGTGTCGAACACCTCGTCGCGCGAATGCAGCTTCAGCTCGTCGGGCGGCAGGCCGTTCAGCGCGCGCCGCAGCACCGGGAAATGCGCCGTCGTGCCCGACATGCCGATCCACGAGTCGCCGACCCGGAACAGCTTCTCGTTCGCCTCGTAGCCATGCGCGAGCCGCGTGTCGCCGAAGGTCACGAGCGTGTCGGCGGCAATCGCCACGTGGCCGGCCTTGCGGACGACGGCCACGGTGGTCATAGCATCACTCGCCGGAAATCCGCCAGCACGCTCGCGAGATAGGCATTGAAGCGCGCCGCCGAGGCGCCATCGATCACGCGGTGGTCCCACGACAGCGACAGCGGCAGCATCAGCCGCGGCTGGAACGCCTTGC
>DASXQQ010000033.1:0-1517 GCA_036507085.1 Piscinibacter sp.
CGGGTGCGGATCTTCTGGTACATCGAGTGCTTCTACAACCCCCGCCGCAGGCATTCCAGCCTCGGCATGCTCAGCCCGATCGACTACGAACAGCAACACCAACAGGAGGCCATCGCGGCTTAACCATCAGGTGTCAACGGACACGGGGTAACTCCATTGAGCGGCACCGGCCTCGTTGATGCGAGGCTGTCATACTTCGCAACCGTCCGCTGAGATCCGCTCAAGTCGGCCCCGAGGCGGCCCACGGTGGCGCGCAACTGGCGCACGGGACGGCGGTCGCGCTGCTCAGCGGCCTTGACGAGATCCCGCGCCGCTACCGGAACGAGCACGGCCAGATCGTCGAGGGCGCGCCGTACTACCACCGCGACATTCATCTCCTGGCGCAGCTGAACACGCACCGCGACCGGGGCGAGCACGAGGTGAACGTGCGTGTCCGGAGCGGCTACCAGACCTACGTGCTCGACTACCACCCGTTCGACGTCGTGGGCTGGGACGGGTACCTGTTCCCACGGACGTTCTCAATCCACGACTTCGAGCCGATCACCGGCCGGATCCACCAGCCGCCGCCCTCGCACCAGACCTTCCAGGGCCAGAACTTCGTGATCTGCTCGTTCTGCCCGCGCAAGCTCGACTTCGACCGGCTCGCGGTGCCGATCCCCTACCACCACTCGAACCTGCAGTCGGAGGAGATGATCCGGGCTGACCTCGCACTTCTAGGGTTCGCCGCCGACGCCGCGCTCGCGGCGTAGATGCCGCCAGGCGACGGGCGCACACGGCGGCGGAACTGACGTACGCCGGGCGTATCCTGATCGCGTGGCAACGAGCGAGTTCAAGGTCGAGCCGTACGCGAACTTCGGCAGCGGCGAGCCGTGGGTCGCCCGCGTCCTTCTGCAGTGGCAATCGGTCGTCAACGCCGTGCCCGCGTTCGGCGCCACCCGCGATCGATTCCACCTCGCAGAAGGCGAGGTGTTCGAGACGCTTGGGATGGCGTTCCAGGTGTTGCGCAAGTTGCGAGAGCAGGTCGCCGGCAACGCGCCGGGACTTGAGCTCGCCGAGAGCTACGCGAGCCTGTACGGCTACCTCTGGTCAGCGTACAAAGACCGCTTCCAGAAGGCGATCCGCATCCTCGGCCCCGACCTCGGCTTCTTCTGGGACAAGGACTCGAAGTTCGAGAACGGCGCGGCCGCTCTGGTCTCCGATCACGCCGAGTACAGCGGCCTTGTTGATCTGATGCGGCTCTACCGACAGAACTTCCACAGCGCGCTCGCCTACTATCGCAACAGCTATCTCGAGCACCGGCAGGACGAGGCCGATCCGAGGATGCTCCAGAGCTTTCACCGGCTGGAGGCGGCCGAGGACACGTTCAACAAGGTCTGGCGGTCGAGGTTGCCCAGGTGCTCGCGCTTTGTGCGGAGGCCGGGGTGGCTGTGGTTCCGCAGGGTGGTCACAGCGGGCTTGTTGGCGGCGCTACGCCGCGGGAGGGTGAGGTCGTTCTAAGTCTCCGCCGCCTCGATCGG
>DASXQQ010000034.1:0-9229 GCA_036507085.1 Piscinibacter sp.
AGCGACCCCGCCACCCGCAACACCTTGTCGGAGCAGCTCATTGCAGCGGGCATCGAGGCACTCAACGTCGCCGAGGCCGACGCCGACCTGCGCGCGGTGGTCCTGCGCGGCGAGGGCATGCACTTTTGCGCCGGAGGCAACCTGCAAGGCCTGAAGGCGCGCCGCCAGTCGGGTCCCGAGTCCCAGGTGCGCATGCTCGAGCTGCTGCACCAGTTCGTCGAGGCGCTGCGCGTGTTCCCCAAGCCGGTGATCGCCGCCGTCGAAGGCGCAGCGGCTGGCGCCGGCTTCTCGCTGGCGCTCGCCTGCGATCTGGTCGTCGCAGCGGAAGACGCGCGCTTCATCCTGTCGTATGCCCGCGTCGGTCTCACGCCGGACGGCGGGGCCACCTGGCATCTCGGCCGCGCCCTGCCGCACCAGCTCGTGCAGCAGCTCGTGTGGCTCGCCGAACCGATGAGCGCGCGGCAATTGAACGCGGTGGGCCTTGTCAATTGGGTGACAGACAGCGGGCAGGCCTTCACCGAAGCTTTGAAGGTGGCCGCGCGCCTGGAGGCGATGGCGCCGAACGCGCTGGCCGGCGCCAAGGAACTGCTGCATCGGGCGCCGTCCCACAGCCTCACGCAACAACTCGCGGCAGAGCGGGATCAATTCGTTGAAAACCTATTTCATGCCAATGCCGGTGAGGGCCTGCAGGCCTTCTTCGAGAAGCGTGCGCCGAAATTTCGTTGAGCGTCTCGCGCGATGAAGGCGCCACGCCGCCGCATCTACCTGATGCGCCATGGATCGGTCGACTACTTCCGCGCCGACGGCAGCGCGGTGCCTCCGCACACCGTGCCGCTCAACGCCGCCGGCCGAACGCAGGCCGATGCGGCCGGCGCGCTGTTCGCCCAGTGCGGCGTGCGCTTCGATCGGGTCATCGTCAGCGGCCTGAACAGAACGGTCGAGACGGCGCAGCGCGTGCTCGTCGCCGCCAGGCAGTCGCTCGCGTTGGAAACCGAACCCGCGCTCGAAGAGATTCGCGGCGGACGGCTCGCCGACATTCCCCCCGACGCGGTGGAGGCCGCATTCCTCGGTGCCTTCCAGACCGGCGCCGGCGTCGAGGCGCAGCGCTTTCTCGGCGGCGAATCGGTGGGTGAGCTGCTCGACCGCGCACTGCCCGCGTTCGAGCGCGTGCTCGCACGGGACGACTGGCAGCAGCTGCTGATGGTGCTGCACGGCGGCGTGAACCGGGCGCTGCTCGGTCGCGCGCTGACCGGAGACCGCGCCTTCTTCGGCCGGCTCGAGCAATTGCCGGCCTGCATCAACATCGTCGACGTCGGAGTGAGCGACATCGTCGTGCGCGCGGTGAACCTCGCGCCCACGCAATGGCTGCACCAGCACGAGAGCCTGACGACGATGGAAAAGCTGCTCGCACAGTACCTGCGGCTCGATACGGCCCGCTAGGCGCAATACGGTTCAATTGAGCAGCCTGAGCCAACCATCCGTTCGGGCTGAGCTTGTCGAAGCCCTGCTCGCTGACCGCGCAGCCCTTCGACAGGCTCAGGGCGAACGGGGTTAACTGCCGCTAGGCGCGATAGCTCGCGTCGAGTCGGTCGAGCCGGCGCAACAAGCCGGGCCAGGCGAGCGCACCCGCGCCGACGCCCTTCGTGACCTCCCTGGCCTGCTGCTGCGCACCGAGGATGATGCGCGGGTCCACCGGCACCAGTTCCGCACCGCCCGCCATCGCCCGGACCTGGATGGTGCACACCGACTCGAACAGGTACATGTTGACGAACGCATCGGCCACCGTCGCGCCGAGCGTGAGCAGCCCGTGGTTGCGCAGCATCAGGAAGTCGTTGCGGCCGAGGTCGGCGACCAGCCGCGGCTTCTCGTCGTCGCGCAGCGCCACGCCTTCGTAATCGTGGTAGCTCAGGCCCGAGAGCACGAAGATCGACTGCTGCGACAGCGGCAGCACCCCGCCCTTTTGCGCCGACACCGCCACACCGTTCAACGTGTGGGTGTGCAGCACGCACTGTGCGTCGTGGCGCGCCGCGTGGACCGCGCTGTGGATCACGAAGCCGGCCGGGTTCACCGGGAACGGCGAGTCGTCGAGCTTGTTGCCGGCGGCGTCGACCTTGACCAGGCTCGACGCGGTGATCTCGTCGAACATCAGGCCGTAGGGATTGATCAGGAACTCGTCGTGAACACCCGGCACGCGCGCGCTGATGTGGGTGAAGACAAGGTCGTCCCACTTGAACAGCGCGACCAGCCGGTAGGCCGCCGCGAGGTCGACTCGGGTGCGCCATTCCTCGGCGCTGACGTCGTTCTTTCGACTCTTGATTTCCAGGCTCGAAACGTCCATCGTTGTCTCCGGTTTGTCTCGTGGACAATAGGTCTGCGCAACGCCATGATGCTGTCACGTCAGAGACAAAACATGAACACCCCCGTTCTTACAATCCCCGAGCGGACCAACATCGAATCGGGCTCGTGGTTTTCCAGACTCTCCCTCCCCTTGCGCAACGCCATCCTGTCGCGCTCCGTCGTCCGCAGGCTGAACGACGGAGCGCTGCTGTCGTCGCGCGGCGAGCCGGCCGACGAATGGTGCGGCGTGGCCAAGGGCGCGGTGCGGGTGAGCTCGGTGTCGCTGTCGGGCAAACAGATCACGCTGACCTATGTGGAGCCGGGCGTGTGGTTCGGCGACATCTCGCTGTTCGACGGCCTGCCGCGCACGCACGATGCCAACGCGCATGGCGCGACCACGCTGCTGGTGGTTCGCAAACCCGACTTCAAGGAGCTGCTGGCGCAGCACGTCGAGCTGTACGACGCGTTGCTGCGCCTGAACTGCCGCCGCCTGCGCCTGATGTTCGACGTGGTCGAGGACCTCAACACCAAGCCGCTCGCCGCGCGCCTGGCCAAGCAGATCCTGCTGCTCGCACGCAGCTACGGCATCGAGGACGGAGAGGAAATCCGCATCGGCCTGCAGCTCGCGCAGGAAGACCTGGCGCAGATGCTCGGCGCGTCGCGCCAGCGGGTGAACCAGGAACTCAAGGGTTTCGAGCGCGACGCGGCGGTGCGCATCGAGCCGACACGGCTGGTGGTGCTGTCCAAAGAAAAGCTACTGGCCATCGCTTCCAAACAATAGGCAGCACGCAGCGGCAGGGTTGCGCGGCGTGTGCGCCACGAACCCCTTGAATCGACCGCTGCATGGATGCCTATACCGGAACCAAACCCGTCGCCGAACAACACGCGTTCGACACGCTCGCGCTGCAAGACTTCCTGGGCGCAAAGCTCGAGGGCTTCAGCGGGCCGCTCACCGTCGAGCAGTTCAAGGGCGGACAGTCCAACCCGACCTACAAGCTCGTCACTCCCGGCGCGTCATATGTCATGCGCTCCAAGCCCGGCCCCGCGGCCAAGCTGCTGCCGTCGGCGCACGCCATCGAGCGCGAGTTCACGGTGATGCGCGCGCTCGCCGGCAGCGGCGTGCCGGTGCCGCGCATGCTGCTGCTGTGCGAAGACGAAGCTGTCATCGGCCGCGCCTTCTACGTGATGGAGTTCATGCAGGGCCGCGTGCTGTGGGACCAGTCGCTGCCCGGCTTCGCCACCGCCGGCCGGGCCGCCATCTATGACGAGATGAACCGCGTGATCGCCGCCCTGCATCAGGTCGACGTGAAGGCCGCGGGGCTCGCGGGCTACGGCAAGCCGGGCAACTACTTCGATCGGCAGATCGCGCGCTGGAGCAAGCAGTACATCGCATCGATCACCGACCCGATCCCCGAGATGGACAAGCTGATGGCGTGGCTGCCGGCGCACATGCCGGCGAGCGCGCGCGACGAGAGCCAGATCTCGGTCGTGCACGGCGACTATCGCCTCGACAACCTGGTATTTCATCCGACCGAGCCGCGCGTGCTGGCGGTGCTCGACTGGGAGCTGTCGACCCTCGGCCATCCGCTCGCCGACTTCAGCTACCACTGCATGTCGTGGCACATCCCGGCCAGCATGTCGCGCGGCATCGGCGGGCTGGACATCGCGGCACTCGGGATCCCGAGCGAGAAGGACTACGTTCGCCGCTACTGCGAGCGCACCGGCCGCGCCGACCCCGATGCGGTGATGACCGACTGGAATTTCTACATGGCCTACAACCTGTTTCGCATGGCCGGCATCCTGCAGGGCATCGCCAAGCGGGTGGTCGACGGCACCGCATCGAGCGCCCAGGCCAGGCAAGCCGGCGCCGGCGCGCGCCCGCTGGCCGAAATGGGCTGGAAGATCGCTCAGCAGGCCTGAGCTCACGAACCCGACGGAGAAAACCATGGACTTCAGCTATTCGCCCCGCACCCAGGAACTCCAGGCCAGGTTGGCACGGTTCATGGACGAACATGTCACCCCGAACGAAGGCCGCTACTGGCAGGAGATCGAGGCCAACACAAGGGCCGGCAAACGCTGGACGCCGCTCGCGCTGATCGAGGAGCTCAAGCCAAAGGCGCGCGCCCAAGGCCTGTGGAACCTGTTCCTGCCCGAGAGCGACTACGGTGCCGGACTGACGAACCAGGAATACGCGCCGCTGGCCGAAATCATGGGCCGCACACCGTGGGCGAGCGAGGTCTTCAACTGCTCGGCCCCCGACACCGGCAACATGGAAACCCTGGTGCGCTACGGCACGGCCGAGCAAAAGAAGCGCTGGCTCGAGCCGCTGCTCGACGGCAAGATCCGCAGCGCCTTCGCGATGACCGAGCCCGACGTCGCCTCGTCGGATGCGACCAACATCACCGCACGCATCCAACGCGACGGCGACGACTACGTGCTCAACGGCCGCAAATGGTGGACCTCAGGCGCCGGCGACCCGCGCTGTGCGGTCTACATCTTCATGGGCAAGACCGACCCCGACGCGCCGCGCCATTCGCAGCAATCGATGATCCTGGTGCCCGCCGATGCGCCGGGCGTCACCGTCGTGCGGCCGCTGCAGGTGTTCGGCTACGACGACGCGCCGCACGGCCACATGGAGGTGCGGTTCGAGAACGTGCGCGTGCCGGCGTCGAACATCCTGCTGGGTGAAGGCCGCGGCTTCGAAATCGCGCAGGGCCGCCTCGGGCCGGGGCGCATTCACCACTGCATGCGGCTCATCGGCCTGGCCGAGCGATCGCTCGAGCTGATGTGCCGGCGCGCCAGTTCGCGCGTTGCCTTCGGCAAGCCGATCGCGGCGCAAAGCGTCACCCAGGAACGCATCGCCGAAGCACGCTGCATGATCGAGCAGGCGAGGCTGCTGACGCTGAAGTCGGCGTGGATGATGGACGTGGCCGGCAACAAGACCGCCAAGGCCGAGATCGCGATGATCAAGGTGGTGGCGCCGAGCATGGCCTGCCAGGTCATCGACTGGGCGATGCAGGTGCACGGCGGCGCCGGCATGTGCGAGGACTTCCCGCTGGCCGGCTTCTACATGCAGGCCCGCACCTTGCGCTTCGCCGACGGACCGGACGAAGTGCACCGCAACGCGATCGCGAAGATGGAGCTCGGCCGCTACGCCTGAGCCTGAATCCCCGATCGCCCTGACCCTTCGACAAGCTCAGGGCTGAAGGCAAGTCGAAGGGAGGCGCCGCGCATCCTGAGCCTGTCGAAGGACTAGCGCTGGCGATCGGTGGGATCGTCGAGCTGGCTTTGCCAGGCCGTGGTGCCGGTGCTCGGCCAATCGACCTGGCCTTCCTGGGTCGCACCGCTGACGTGCAGCGCCGCCTGCGCGGCGAGTTCGAACAAGCTCAGTGCCTGCTCGATCGCGGCCGGCTCGGGCAGGTCGAGCTCCAGGCGCAGGTAGACGCGACCGCGCAAGGTCATCAGCACGAACGGCGGCTCGACGCGCAGCCAGGACTGGGCCGCCTGTTCGAGCTGCCGTGCCAACGCGGTGTCGACCCACGCCGCGGCGGTCTGCGGGTTGCTGCCCACCGCGCCGAAACGGCCGCGGATCGACTTGGGCAGCACCAGCGTGACCTTCGGAAACATCGCGAGCCAGCGCATTTCTTCGGGCGTGGAAATGTCGATGTGCGTTTGCGTGTTCTCGGTGTAGTGCTCGAAGGTCTCGCGCTCGAGCATTTCCATCAGCGGGCGGCTGAGCAGCAGCATCTGCAGGTCCGACGGCAGCTTCAGCTCCATGCGGATGCGCAGTTCCTGCGTATCGATGTACGAGCGCTGCGGGGGTCCCCACTCGAGGCGCCATGGCCGGTCGCCGAACGCTCCTTCGATGACGAAGCCGGCATCGTCCTTGGCGCGCTTGAAGCGAAACCCGTGCGCCTGCGCCCAGGCTGCCACATCGGCCCAGCCGGGCCCGTGCGGCTCACCGGCCATCCAGCGCTTGATCGAGTCGAACATGGTTTGAGGACTTGAACTAGAGTGCGAGCCGTGCGCACGCTGCGCAACGCAAGGAGGCGGGACAATGATCGAAGTGTATTCGTGGGCCACGCCGAATGGGCACAAGGTGCACATCATGCTCGAAGAGTGTGGCCTGCCCTACCGGGTGATTCCGGTGGACATCGGCGCCGGTGACCAGTTCACGCCGGAGTTCCTGGCGATCAGCCCGAACAACAAGATCCCCGCCATCGTCGACCCCGACGGGCCCGACGGGGCGCCGATTTCGCTGTTCGAATCGGGTGCGATCCTGCTTTATCTCGCGGCCAAGACCGGCCGCTTCATGCCCGAGGCCACGGCCGCGCGCTACGAGGTGCTGCAGTGGTTGATGTTCCAGATGGGCAGTGTGGGCCCGATGCTCGGGCAGGCACACCACTTTCGCATCTACGCGCCGGAGAAGATCGAGTACGCGATCAACCGCTACACCAACGAAGCCAGGCGGCTCTACGCCGTGATGGACAAGCGACTGGGCAAGAGCCGCTACATCGGCGGGCCCGCCTACACGATCGCCGACATCGCGATCTTCCCCTGGCTGCGTTCGTGGAAGAACCAGGGCATCGACTGGAACGACTACCCGCAGCTCAAGGGCTGGTTCGACGAGATGGCGGCGCGCCCCGCGGTGCAACGCGGCGTCGAGGTGCTCGCCAGCCGGCGCAAGCCGCTGGTGGGCGACACCGCGCGCGACGTGTTGTTCGGGAACCTGCAGTACCAGCGTCACTGATGCAATATTGGCCTGCCCGGAGGGACTCGAACCCCCGACCTGTTGCTTAGAAGGCAACTGCTCTATCCAGTTGAGCTACGGGCAGCGAGGGCCGTGGTCCAGTGGAACGTGGCCGAAGACGATGGTCGGGGTGAAAGGATTCGAACCTTCGACCCACTGCTCCCAAAGCAGTTGCGCTACCAGGCTGCGCTACACCCCGAACTGGCGAATTGTACTCAGCGGGGCGGCGGCAGCATGAGCTGGCGCGAGACCTCCATGCACTGGCGGATGTGCTGCTCGCAAACGTACTTGAGGGCCGAGAACGTCAGCGCGGCCGACACCGCCTGCCCCGCCACCGGAACGTACTTGGCGACCTGTTGGGTCGTCAGCCGGACACCAATCATCCTCAGCATGCGCAGCACCAGGTCACGCGTGACGAGCTTGCCCACCAGCAGGCTGCCGCCCGCCGAGACCGCCTTGTAAAACACGACGCGCCGGTCGGGCGCGAGGCGTTCGACCTGCTCGGGCGTCAGTCCAAAGGCGCGGTTGATGTCGGGGATCAGTTTCACCAGGATGCCGACATCGGTCAGCCAGTCGAGCCCCGGCAAGGGAATCACCGCCACGCCGGCAGCGACCAGGGCGCGGCGATTGACGAGGCGCCGGCACTGGCGCGCCACCTCCTCGATCTGGGCGGGCGTGTCGGGGACGAGCACCCAATCTGCGGATTCAGCCATGGCGTAGTCGACTCCGTGCGGATCGCAAGGTTCAACGGCTCAGCTGCGCCCAGGCCTTCTCGAGGCGCTTGGCGCTCACCGGCTGCGGCGTGCGCAACTCCTGCACGAACAGGCTGACGCGCAATTCCTCCAGCAGCCAGCGAAACTCGTCGAGCCGCGCATCGACGACACCCTTGCGCTCGGCCAGCGCGCGCAGAAAGCGCTGCTCGATCGGCCGCAACTCGGCCAGCCGCGCCGCATCGCGTGCCGGGTCGCTGCGCAATTTGTCGAGACGAAGCGTGACGGCCTTCAGGTAACGCGGCAAGTGCGCCAGTTGCTCCCATGGCGTGGCGGTGACGAAGCGCTTGGGCACCAGGCGTGCGAGTTGGGCCTGAACGTCGTCGTTGACCTCCTTGCCCGCCCTGGCGTCCCTCAGCTTGCGCGCGGCCGCGGCGTACTCGACGAGCACCTGCAGCGCGCTGCGGGCGATCTCGTTGGCGATCAGCGTGAGGCGCCCGCGCCCTTCGTCGATGCGGCGGCGAAAGCTCGCCGCATCGTTGGGCAGCGGGTCGCCGAGGAAGGCGCGGTCGAGCGCGAGATCGATGATCTGCTCGCGCAATTCGTCGGCAGTGCCGAGCGGCATGAACAGCACCGACATCTTCTGCAGTTCGGGGAGGTTCTTCTCCAGGTACTTCAGCGCATCGCGGATCTGCAGCGCGACGAGTCGGCGCAAGCCGGCACGATGGCGCGTCGCGGCAACATCGGGCTCGTCGAAGACTTCCATCGCGACATGGCCACCACGATCGATCAGCGCGGGGAAGCCGACCAAGGTCTGCTGGCCCTGGCGAATCTCCATCAACTCAGGGAGTTCGCCGAAGGTCCAATCGGTGTAGGTGGCACATGCGCCCTCACCCCGGCCCTCTCCCGGAGGGAGAGGGAGTTTTTCCTTGTCCGCGAGCTCAGCATGGCTCCCTCTCCCTTTGGGAGAGGGCTGGGGTGAGGGCCCGGCCACCCCGACTCGCTTCATCCCCGCCAGCGCCTGAAACGCCGAGCGCGCCTGCATCCCCAACTCCGCCTTCAGACTCGCCGGATTGCGCCCCATCGCCAACTGCCGGCCATGCTCGTCGACAACGCGGAAGTTCATGAACAAATGCGGCGGCACCTGTTCGAGCTTGAAGTCCGCGCGCTGGATGTCGAGCTGCGTCTTGTCGCGCACCGCCTTCAGCAGGGCGTCGACCAGGCTTCCAGATCCGAAGCCATGCACTTCGTTGACCGCAGCGACGAAGCCCTCGGCGAAATCCGCCAGCGGCATCAGTCGTGAACGCGGCCGTTGATGCAGGCTCTTCACCAGCGCCAGCGCCTTGTCCTTCAGCATCCCGGGCACCAGCCATTCGCAGCGCTCCTCGTTGACCTGGTTCAGCGCGTAGATCGGCACCGTGACGGTGACACC
>DASXQQ010000035.1:0-9683 GCA_036507085.1 Piscinibacter sp.
GGCCTGACGCTCGCGGAGGTGAAGGAACTCGTCGACATGTACGAGTCGCCGCGCGACACCCAGGCACAGCTGCGCAAGTTCCTGGTCGTGCTCGCGGCGCACCGCGAGCAGCTCGAGCAGCAGCTCGCCGACCTGCACGCCCACCTCGACGAGGTGCGCGTGCACGAGAAGGAAGCGCGCCGCCTGCTCGCGGCGGGCGAGCGCAAGAAGGCCTGATCAGGCGAGCATCGCGCGACCCGGTCGGTCGCGGTGGTTCGAGCGGCACCACGCGTACAGCGCGTCGTACATCACCAGCCCGTGGCGCAGCATCTCGTGGTCGTCGGCGAAGCACAGCGACAGGCCCAGCGAGATCGCATGCAGCCCGGCGGACTGCGGCGTCAGATCGAGCCGAGAGGTGTCGGCGCCGCGCACGATCGCCGCCAGCTGCTGCAGCGCCGGGTCGTCGCCCAGGCCATGCTTGCGCAGGAACGCATCGAAGCTGCACAGCTCGCCCACATGCGTCATCTCGACACCGGGCACGTCGTAAGGCGTGGCGCCCGTCTCGGCGGCGACGCGCAGCACCTCGCCGGCCGGCACATAGAGGAACTCGGGCGCCGCATCGATGAAGCGGGCGATCAGCCAGGGGCAGGCGATGCGGTCGATCTTCGGGCGTTCGCGGGTGACCCATTTCATGACGACTCTCCTTTGGCTTGCGTCGGCAGGCCGTTCGCTTTCCAGGCCTCGATGCCGCCGACGAGATAGCGCGCATCGATGCCCCGCGCACGCAGCGCGAGCGCGGTCGAGCGGCCGACTTCGTGGCCGAACACGCAGTACACGAGCACCGGGCGCGAGCGGTCGATGGCGTCGGCCCAGGTCGCCACCGCCGCGGGGTCGCGCCACACCGCCCCATCGATGAGCTCGCTGGCGCCGGCGAACACCCCGGCGCGCCGGACGTCGACGATTTGCGCCGCGGCGCCCAGGCCATGCTGTGCCGGCATGCCGAAGGCGGGGCTGGCCGCCTCGACCGCGGCGGCATGCAGCTCGCTCACCACCTGCCAGCGGATGTTGCGCATGAAGGCGTCGACGTAGGCGCCGGCGTTGGCGCCGTAGTCGAGGTGGTAGGCGTGCTCGTACATGTCCAGCGCGAGCAGCGGCGTCGCGCCGGCCAGCAGCTGCGTGTGGTCCGACGCCCACTGATTGACCAGCCGGGCCTCGCGTGGCGACCAGGCGAGCACGGCCCAGCCCGAACCGCCGCCCATCGCCTTGGCGAGCGCGGTGAACTCGGCCTGCCAGCGCTCGACCGAGCCGAAGTCGCGCTCCAGCGCCACCCACACGCCGCCCGGCGCGAGCTGGCCGTCGCCGCCGAGCGTCGCGAAATACAGCTCGTGCAGGAACATCGAGTTGGCGGCGATCAGTTCCTCGCGCTTCAGGCCGTTGATGACGAAGCCCGGCGCGCTCGACCAGTCGAGCGTGCCCAGTTGGCGGCGGATCGCGTTCAGGCGTTTGACCGCGCCGCTGTAGTTGTTGGCATGGTGGCTGACGATGAGCCGCTCGGACAAGCCGGCGAGGCTGCGCGGGTCGAACGGCAAGGCTTGAATCTGTGCATCCATGAGCTTGTCTCCAGGTCAGAGGAACGAACGCGCGAACGACGCCGCCAGGCCGATCAGCGCCGAGGCGGCGATCACTTCCATCACGCCGCGCTTGAAGCGAAACAGCGCGACCATCGCCGCGATCGCGAGCACCGCGCTGACCGCATCGAAGCGCCCACCGAAGCCCTGCGGCCAGAGCACGTGGTAGGCGAAGAACAGCGCCAGGTTGACGATCACGCCGACGACGGCCGCGGTGATCGCGGTCAGCGGCGCGGTGAACTTGAGGTTGCGATGGGTCGACTCGACGAACGGTGCACCGAGCAGGATGAAGACGAAGGACGGCAGGAAGGTGAAGTAGGTCACCACCGTCGCCGCCAGCGCGCCCGATGCGGCGAGCGCATTCGGCCCCAGCACCTGCTGGGTCCAGCCGCCGACGAAGCCGACGAAGGCCACCACCATGATCAGCGGGCCGGGCGTGGTCTCGCCTAAAGCGAGGCCGTCGATCATCTGTGTCGCGCTCAGCCACTGGTGCTGATCGACCGCGCCCTGATAGACATAGGGCAGCACCGCGTAGGCGCCGCCGAAGGTCAGCAGCGCCGCCTTGGTGAAGAACCAGCCGAGCTGCGCAAGCGTGCCGTTCCAGCCGCCGGTGGCGAGCAGCGCGCCCATCACGAGCGCCCACAGCAGCAGGCCGATCGCGGCGACGCGGGCGAAGCGGCTCCAGCGGTGCAGCGCGTGCGGCGGCGTCGGCGTGTCGTCGTCGATCACCGCGGGGCCGTAGCCGTCCTTCGCGCCGCCGTGGTTGCCACCGGTGGCGAAGCGCTGCGGCGCCATGCGGCCGCCGAGCGCGCCGATCACGCCGGCGCCGACGACGATCAAGGGGAACGGCAGCTTCAGCGCGAAGATCGCGACGAAGGCCGCCGCCGCGATGGCCCACAGCGCGCCGTTCTTCAGCGCGCGTGAGCCGATGCGGTGCGCCGCGTGCAGCACGATCGCCGTCACCGCTGGCTTGATGCCGTAGAACAGGCCGGCCACCAGCGGCGTGTTGCCGAAGGCCATGTAGACCCACGACAGCGCGATCAGGATGAACAGCGACGGCAGCACGAACAGCCCGCCGGCGACGATGCCGCCCCAAGTGCGATGCAGCAGCCAGCCAATGTAGGTCGCGAGCTGCTGCGCCTCGGGGCCGGGCAGCACCATGCAGTAGTTCAGCGCATGCAGAAAGCGCCGCTCGGAAATCCAGCGCCGGCGCTCGACCAGTTCCTGGTGCATCACCGCGATCTGCCCGGCCGGGCCGCCGAAGCTGATGAAGCCAAGCTTCAGCCAGAACGTGAAGGCTTCGCCGAAGCTCGGTGTCGGTGGGCGCTCGGTCGGGGTCATCGAGAATCCTCGCCGCCGCTGGTAGGGTGGGCTTCAGCCCACGCGGTCTTGCGCAGCGTCCGGAACGCGTGGGCTGAAGCCCACCCTACGGCCACCCGGTGCGGGACGGCAAGTCGAGGCGGGGTCACATCACTCATGCAGTGTTCTCCGTGGGGTTCTTGTCGAGCGCACGGCGCAGCCCGTCGAACACCGCGCAGGCGGCGTCGAGCAGCGCGTCGTCGTCGGTCAGGTGCTCGCGCAGGCCGGCCAATGCGGCCTCGATGCCGGACGCCTGTGCCACGGGCACGCCGCCGACATCGAGGAAGTGCACGAGCGCGCCGATGCGCAGCAGGGCCGGGTCGGCCTCGAGGCCGAAGCTCGCGAGCAGGGTTTCGTAGGTCACGCGCGACGGCGTGTGGCTGAAGCGCGCGCCGTCGAAGTCGAAGCCGAGCCAGCTGCGCTTGCAGGCGGCGCCGTCGGCCAGCCAGCGAAAGCGCGCCTCGGGGTCGATGCAGCGGCGGATCAGCCAGGCGCTCGCGAGCCGGTCGACCCAGGGCCGCGCGCGCGTGGCCCAGGTGCGGCCGCGATGGTCGGCGATGGCCAGCGGCTCGATCGCGGCCTCGCGCGGATGGGGCTCGTCGGGGCTGGTCAGGCGCAGCAGCGCGGTCTGCAAGGTCTCGAGCGCGGCCTGCGACTGGCGCTGGCTTTCGCCGGGGAAATGGTCGGTCTGGACGATCTGCGCATGACGCCGCCACAGCGCCTGCATGCGCCGCGTGGCCTGCGACGAGGGCCACGCCGACGGGTCGATGACTCGCACCTCGTCGATCAGTTCGGCGTACTCGGCGCTGCGGTCGAACAGCTGGCGCCACGCGCCGTGCTCGCTCGCATCGAGCGGCGCGGCGACGAGCAGCCAGGCCTCGCCGCCGGCGGCGCGAATCTCGTCGGCCTGCGCGGCCAGCGCCTCGGCCGCGCCCTCGGCCTGCGGCAGCAGGTAGACGCCATCGCGCAGCGCCACCGCCCCGACGGTCTTCAACGCACGCCACAGCCGCATGCGCGCCGCGGTCTGCGCGGTCGGCAGGCTGGCGATCAGCAGCAGCCAGGTGTTCTGGGACGACATTGGTTAACTATACAACGTGTGAGTTTAAATATCTACATACTTACTCGGGTGGCCAAGAGCGCGCGCGGTGCGCGATCTGGCAAAGTGATAGCGGGCGTCCGTGATTCGGTATGATTGACGTTTACGTAAACGTCAATCGCTGCCGAACCCCATGCCTGCTCCCGACCCCGAGTTCGCGCAACGCGTGCGCCAGTCGTTCGATCGCCAGGCGGCGATGCGCACGCTCGGCGCAACGCTCGAAAGCATCGAGCCCGGCCATGTCGTCATCGGCATGGCGCACCGCGACGAACTGACGCAGCAGCACGGCTTCATCCACGCCGGCATGCTGGCCGCGGCGCTCGACTCGGCCTGCGGCTACGCGGCGTTCTCGCTGATGCCGTCCGACGCCGCGGTGCTGACCGTCGAATTCAAGGTCAACCTGCTCGCGCCGGCGCGCGGTCCGCGCTTTCGCTTCGATGCCCGGGTCGTGAAACCCGGGCGTACGATCAGCGTCGTGGAGGGCCGGGCGATGCAGACCGAGGCCGACGGCAGCGACGAAAAACTCATCGCCACGATGACCGCCACCGTGATGACGGTGGTCGGCCGTGACGGGCTGAACCACTGAACGGAGACACCCCCATGAACCTTCCCGGACTCGACTTCCAACTCGGCGAAGACATCGACGCGCTGCGCGACGCGGTGCGCGGCTTCGCCCAATCCGAGATCGCGCCGCGCGCTGCCGAGATCGACGCGAGCGACCAGTTCCCGATGGACCTGTGGCGCAAGATGGGCGAGCTCGGCGTGCTCGGCGTCACCGTGTCCGAGGAATACGGCGGCGCCAACATGGGCTACCTCGCGCACATGATCGCGATGGAAGAGATCAGCCGCGCATCGGCGAGCGTCGGCCTGTCCTACGGCGCGCACAGCAACCTGTGCGTCAACCAGATCAAGCGCAACGGCAGCGAGGCGCAGAAGAAGAAATACCTGCCCAAGCTGATCAGCGGCGAGCATGTCGGGGCCCTCGCGATGAGCGAACCCGGGGCCGGCAGCGACGTGATCGGCATGAAGCTGAAGGCCGAGGACCAGGGCGGCGTCTACCTGCTCAACGGCAGCAAGATGTGGATCACCAACGGCCCCGACGCCGACACGCTGGTGGTCTATGCGAAGACCGAGCCCGAGCTCGGCGCGCGCGGCGTCACCGCGTTTCTGGTCGAGAAGGGGATGAAGGGCTTCTCGATCGCGCAAAAGCTCGACAAGCTGGGCATGCGCGGCAGCCACACCGGCGAGCTGGTATTCGTCGACGTCGAGGTGCCGGCCGAGAACGTGCTGGGCACGCTGAACGGCGGCGCCAAGGTGCTGATGAGCGGGCTCGACTACGAGCGCGCGGTGCTCGCCGCCGGGCCGGTGGGCATCATGCAGGCGGTGATGGACAACGTGGTGCCCTACATTCACGACCGCAAGCAGTTCGGCCAGAGCATCGGCGAATTCCAGCTGATCCAGGGCAAGGTCGCCGACATGTACACCGTGCTGCAGGCGGCGCGCGCGTTCTGCTACACCGTCGGCAAGAACCTCGACCTGCTGGGCAGCGGGCATGTGCGCCAGGTGCGCAAGGACTGCGCGAGCGTGATCCTGTGGTGCGCCGAGAAGGCGACCTGGATGGCCGGCGAAGGGATCCAGGTCTTCGGCGGCAACGGCTACATCAACGACTACCCGCTCGGGCGGCTGTGGCGCGACGCGAAGCTGTACGAGATCGGCGCGGGCACGAGCGAGATCCGCCGCATGCTGATCGGGCGGGAGCTGTTTGCGGAAACGATGTGAGCGTGGCTTCGCTGCACATCGCCACGCCGCTGGTGCGCGCACCGCCGGGCCGGGCGGTCACGCTGCCGGCCATCACGTCGATTGCCACCTCGCTCGGCGCCCGCCGTGTGGCCGACCGGACGCTCGCGTTCGCGCGCGAGCATCGGGTCACCGTGAGCGACGCCCAGGCAGTGCGGGCGTGCCTGCGGGCGGCGACTGAGTGCGCGGGACGACGCGGTGCGTAAACTCGGCGAGAACTGCCGCACCGCCACACCATGACCACCCAACTCCACGAGCTGTTCGACAGCAACCGCCGCTGGGCCGAGGCGACCGAGGCGCGCAGCCCCGGCTTCTTCACCAGCCTGCTCAAGCAGCAGGCGCCGCAGTACCTGTGGATCGGCTGCTCCGACAGCCGCGTGCCGGCCAACGAGATCGTCGGGCTGATGCCGGGCGAGCTGTTCGTGCACCGCAACGTCGCCAACGTCGTCGTCCACTCCGACCTCAACTGCCTGAGCGTGATGCAGTTCGCCATCGACCTGCTGAAGGTGCAGCACATCATGGTGGTCGGCCACTACGGCTGCAGCGGCGTCAAGGCAGCGCTGCTGAACCGCCGCGTCGGCGTGGCCGACAACTGGCTGCGCCATGTGCAGGATGTGCGCAACAAGCACCGCGCCTGGCTCGACGGCATGCCCGACGAGGCAATGCGCCTGCAGGCGCTGTGCGAGCTGAACGTGCTCGAGCAGGCACTCAACGTCTGCGAGACGACCGTGGTGCAGGACGCCTGGGCGCGCGGCCAGGCGGTGGTGATTCACGGCTGGGTCTACGGGCTGGAAAACGGCCTGCTCGAAGACCTGAAGATCACGGTGGCCGGCGCCGACGACGTGAACGCGGCCTACGGCCTCGCGCTCGGCGCGCTCAAGCACCGCTACGATCTGCAACGCAAGCAGGGGCGGCCGTGAACGCGTTCCCGCAGGAGCTCACCGACTCGCGCGCCTTCGACATCGCGCAGGCGATGCTCGACGGCTTCAATCGCCACTACCGATTGTTCCGCGAGGCGAGCGCGCAGGCGAAGGAGCGCTTCGAGCAGGCCGACTGGCACGGCCAGCAGCGCGCCCAGCGTGAGCGCATCGAGTACTACGACAAGCGGGTCGAAGAGGGCGCCGAGCGGCTGCAGCACGAGTTCAACGCGAGCGCGCTGTCGATGGACGTGTGGCAGCAGGTCAAGCTGCACTACATCGGCCTGCTGACCAACCACCACCAGCCCGAGCTCGCCGAGACCTTTTTCAACTCGGTGACGACGAAGATCCTGCACCGCAGCTACTTCAACAACGACTTCATTTTCGTGCGCCCGGCGGTCTCGACCGAGTACATCGAGAACGACGAGCCGGCCTCGCTGCCGACCTACCGTGCCTACTACCCGACCAAGGACACGATGCGCGAGACGATGCTGCGCATCATCGACAACTACCAGCTGAAACGCGAGTTCGAGGACCTGGGGCGCGACGTCGACCAGGTGCTGAACGCCGTCGCCACCCAGCTCGGCGACTTTCGCCCGCGCGCCAACTTCCAGATCCAGGTGCTGTCGTCGCTGTTCTTCCGCAACAAGGGCGCCTACGTCGTCGGCAAGATCATCAACGGCTTCGTCGAAATTCCGTTCGCGCTGCCGATCCTGCATACCACCCGGGGTCAGCTGACGATCGACACGATCCTGTTCGGCGAGGACGAGCTGCAGATGCTGTTCAGCTTCGCGCGTGCCTACTTCCTGGTCGTGATGGAGGTGCCGTCGGCCTATGTGCAGTTCCTGCGCTCGCTGATGCCGCGCAAGCCGCGCTCGGAGATCTACAACGCGATCGGGCTACAGAAGCAGGGCAAGAACCTCTTCTACCGCGACTTTCTCTACCACCTGCGCCACTCCAGCGACAAGTTCCGCACCGCGCCCGGCATCAAGGGCATGGTGATGCTGGTGTTCGACCTGCCGTCGTTCCCTTTCGTGTTCAAGGTCATCAAGGACTTCTTCCCGCCGCAGAAAGAAACCACGCGTGAGCTGATCCAGGGCAAGTACCTGCTCGTGAAGCAGCACGACCGCGTCGGGCGCATGGCCGACACGCTGGAGTACTCGAACGTCGCCTTTCCGCGCGCGCGCTTCGAGGACGAGCTGGTGGCCGAGCTGAAGCACTTCTGCCCGAGCCTGGTCGAAGAGGACGGCAGCGACCTGGTGATCAGCCACGTCTACATCGAGCGGCGCATGATCCCGCTCAACATTTACCTGCAGGATGCGACGCGCGAGCAGATCGAGCGCGTGGTGGTGGAGTACGGCAACGCGATCAAGGACATGGTCGCGGCCAACATCTTCCCCGGCGACATGCTGTTCAAGAACTTCGGCGTCACCCGCAACGGCAAGGTGGTGTTCTACGACTACGACGAGATCGAGTACCTGACCGACTGCAACTTCCGCCGCGTGCCCACGCCGCGCACGCCGGAAGACGAAATGTCGGCCGAGGTCTGGTACCACGTGGCGGCGAAGGACGTGTTTCCCGAGACCTTCGAGCCCTTCCTGCTCGGCAACCCGAGCGTGCGCGAGGTGTTCATGAAGCACCACGCCGACCTGCTCGACGCGGCCTTCTGGCAATCCCACAAGGAGCGCATTCTTGCCGGCCATGTGCATGATGTTTTTCCGTATGAAGCCGCCAAACGCTTCAAGAACCAGCGTCGCCTGCGGGCGGCGCAACCTGCCCTTGTTGCCTGATCCCGTCTGACCGTTCGAAAGGAGTTCGCCATGTCTGCCACCCAAGACCCCATCGTCATCGTCTCCGCCGCCCGCACGCCGATCGGCGGATTGCTCGGTGACTTTTCCTCGCTCGCCGGCCACCAGCTCGGCGCCATCGCGATCAAGGCGGCGGTTGCCCGCGCCGGCATCACCGGCGACGCGGTCGACGAAGTGCTGATGGGCAACTGCCTGATGGCCGGCCAGGGCCAGGCGCCGGCGCGCCAAGCCGCGCTCGGCGCCGGCCTGCCGCCCTCGGCCGGCGCGGTCACGCTGTCGAAGATGTGCGGCTCGGGCATGCGCGCGATGATGTTCGGCACCGACATGCTCGCCAGCGAGACCGCCGACATCGTCGTCGCCGGCGGCATGGAAAGCATGACCAATGCGCCGCACCTCACGTTCATGCGCAAGGGCGTGAAGTACGGCCTCACGAGCCTGTACGACCACATGGCGCTCGACGGCCTCGAAGACGCCTACGAGCGGCTGCCCAACGGCACCGGCAAGGCGATGGGCGTGTTCGCCGAGGAGTGCGTCGCCAAGTACCAGTTCAGCCGCGAGGCGATGGACGCGTTCGCGATCGCTTCGACCGAGC
Organism: Piscinibacter sp.; assembly: GCA_036507085.1. Classification (GTDB taxonomy): domain Bacteria; phylum Pseudomonadota; class Gammaproteobacteria; order Burkholderiales; family Burkholderiaceae_C; genus Albitalea. The sequence goes on from DASXQQ010000035.1 coordinate 9,177, forward strand.
GTTCGAAGAATGCCAATGAAGATGGCAGCTTCGACTGGGAAATGGCGCCGGTCACCTTGCCTGGCAAGAGCGGCGACACGGTGATCAAGTTCGACGAGCAGCCGTTCAAGGCCAAGCTCGACAAGATCCCCGGCTTGAAGCCTGCGTTCAAGAAAGACGGCACGATCACCGCGGCCACCTCGTCGAGCATCTCCGACGGCGCGGCGGCGTTGGTGCTGATGCGCGAGTCAACGGCGAAGAAGTTAGGCGCGAAGCCGATCGCGCGCATCCGGGCGCACGCAGTGCACGCGCAGGCGCCGAACTGGTTCACGACGGCGCCGGTCGGCGCGATCGACAAGGTGCTGAAGAAGACCGGCTGGGCCGCGAAAGATGTCGACCTGTGGGAAGTCAACGAAGCCTTCGCCGCGGTCACGATGGCGGCGATGGCCGAGTTCAAGCTGCCGCACGAGATCGTCAACGTCCATGGCGGCGCCTGCGCGCTCGGCCACCCGATCGGCGCCAGCGGCG
>DASXQQ010000036.1:0-2270 GCA_036507085.1 Piscinibacter sp.
AGGGCATAGCAACATCAAACGAGTCACGAAGCTTTCACGCCAAAGCCATGCCAGTGTCACAACAGGCAACGACCATGCAGGTCCATGCAACGCGACGCCGCCTTCCTGCGCGCATGGACAGAACTCCCTGGCCAGGCCGCAGGCATCGATGACGAAGCGACGAGCCCCGGCGACGCCAAGCACCGCTACCGCAGCGTCTGGATCTCCGACCTGCATCTCGGCACGCCCGGCTGCCAGGCACACGCGCTGCTCGACTTCCTGAAGCATGTCGAGAGCGATCACCTGTTCCTCGTCGGCGACATCATCGACGGCTGGCAGCTCAGGCGCAGCTGGTATTGGCCGCAGGCCCACAACGACGTGATCCAGAAGCTCTTGCGCAAGGCGCGCAAGGGCACACGGGTGATCTTCATCCCCGGCAACCACGACGAGTTCGCCCGCCGCTACGTGGGCCACAACTTCGGCGGCGTCGACGTCGCCGAGGAGTGGATCCACGAGACCGCCGACGGGCGCAAGCTGTGGATCATCCACGGCGACCTGTTCGACGGCGTCATCCAGTGCGCCCAATGGCTCGCCCACGTCGGCGACACGCTGTACGAATTCACGCTCAAGCTCAACCGGCATCTGAACTCGCTGCGCGCGCGTCTCGGCCTGCCGTACTGGTCGCTGTCGAAATACCTCAAGCTCAAGGTCAAGCGCGCCGTCAGCTATGTCGGCGACTTCGAGGCGGCGGTCGCACGCGAGGCGCGCAGGCGCGGCGTGCATGGCGTCGTCTGCGGGCACATCCATCACGCCGAGTTGCGCGAGATCGACGGCATCACCTACGCCAACGACGGCGACTGGGTCGAGAGCCTGAGCGCGCTGGTCGAGCATGCCGATGGCCGGCTCGAAGTCATCGACTGGTCGGGCCGCGCGTCGCGCACGCGCGCCGTCGCATTGCCGGTCGCACCGGTGGAGATCGAAACCGCATGAAGATCGCCCTGGTCACCGATGCCTGGTTGCCGCAGGTCAATGGCGTGGTCACCACGCTGCTGGAGTTGCAGGAGGGCCTGTGGGCCCGCGGCCACGAGGTGGTGACGATCGAGCCGTCGGCCTTCAAGCGCTTTGCCTGCCCCGGCTACCGCGAGATCGAGCTCGCCTGGCGGCCGGCCCGGCGCGTCGCGCAACTGCTCGACGCGACCCGGCCGGACGCGATCCACATCGCGACCGAGGGACCGCTCGGCAGCGCGGCGCGGGCCCATTGCCTGCGTCAAGGCCTCGCATTCACGACGGCGTTCCACACCCGTTTCCCCGACATCCTGGCCAAGGCGCTGCACATTCCGCCGCGTTGGAGCTATGCCTGGTTCAAGCGCTTTCACGCGCCCTCGTCCGGCGTGATGGTGCCCACCGACGGCATGCTGCAGATTCTTCGCGGCCATGGCTTTGCCAACCTGCGCCGCTGGTCGCATGGCGTGGACCTGAGCCTGTTCCAGCCGGTGGACGGCGCCAACCTCGGTCTGCCGCGGCCGCTGTTCCTCTTCGTCGGGCGGGTGTCGTACGAGAAGAACCTGGACGCGTTCCTGAAGCTCGACCTGCCCGGCTCGAAAGTGGTCTACGGTGTCGGCCCACTGCTCGAGCGGCTGCAGCGACAGTACCCGCAGGTGCACTGGCGCGGCGTGGTGCCGCGCGTCGACCTGGTCCGGGTCTACAGCGCTGCCGACGTGTTCGTGTTCCCGAGCCACAGCGAGACCTTCGGCCTGGTGATGCTCGAGGCGATGGCGTGCGGCACCCCGGTGGCCGCGTTCCCGGTCCCCGGGCCGCTCGATGTCGTCGGCCGCTCCGATGGCGGCGTGCTCGACCACGACCTCGGCAACGCGGCACTGCAGGCGCTGCAGGTGCCGCGCGAGCGGGCGCGGGCACGCGCGCTCGAGTTCGACTGGGCGCCGGTGTGCGAGCAGTTCATCGCCCACCTGGTCCCTGCCCGACACGAAGGCAGTGCGACTGTCACCAAAGCGTCGCAAAAGATTCATAAACTCGTGTCATGAGCCCTGACATCGCTGCGACCAGCGCCTTGCCGGCGCTGCTGAACCGCGAACGTGCCATCCTCGAGTTCAACCGCCGGGTGCTGGCGCAGGCGCGCCGGCCCGATGTGCCGCTGCTCGAGCGGCTGCGCTACATCTGCATAGTCTCGTCCAATCTCGACGAGTTCTTCGAGGTGCGCTTCGCCGACTACATCGAAGCCGCGCGCGAGCCCGCTGCCGGCGTTTCCCGGCTCGATCTCGAATCGGTGGCGG
>DASXQQ010000037.1:0-6234 GCA_036507085.1 Piscinibacter sp.
CGTCTCGGGTTCGGGGTGCGAGGTGGCCGGGTCGACGCGGCGCAGGTAGAACCGCGCGCCGATGCGGCCGGCGCGAACATCGGGTCGCGCCGTGACGCAGGCGTCGCCCTCGCGCAGCGGCAGGTCGCCACAGATGGCGTCGCCGACCAGCAGCACCATCTCGCACTGGTTATAGGCCGGGTCCACCGGCAGACACTCACCGGCAGGCAGCTCGACCAGCGATGACGAGACCCGCGCCGTCTGAACCAGGGGCCGAACGCGCACCCCGCCCGCCAGCGTGTGCCACGGCCCGGCGTCGCGGCGGATCGTCAGGAACTGGCTTTCGTGCGCATGGCTGGCCTGCACCCGCATCATCAGGCGCAGGCGCAATGCGGCGCCCGGGTCGAGCGGAGTCGAAGGGCTCGAGCTCATGGCGCGATGGCCTCGCGAACGTCGCTGTCGCGCGCCGCCGGCGTCGACAAGGCACTGCGCAAGCTCGCCAGCGCGCGGCGGATGTGCGACTTCACCGTGCCCAGCGGCAACCGTGTCTGCTGCGCGATCTCGTCGTGCGTGAGTCCGCGGAAGAAAGCCAGGCCCAGCAGCTGGCGGGGCAGGGGATCGAGCCGGTCGATCGCCGCGCGCAGCGAGCGGTCGCGTTCGGCGGTGGCGATCAGCTGGCTCGGGTTTGCGTGCGCATCGACCGGCTCGGGCATCAGCGTCTCGGGTTCGGGGTGCGAGGTGGCCGGGTCGACGCGGCGCAGGTGATCGAGCGCGCGGCTGCGCGTCAGCGCGAACAGCCAGGCCATCACCGGGCCGCGCTGGCGGTCGAAGCGCAGGGCCTGGCGCCAAGCCTGCCAGTAGACGTCTTCGGTCACCTCTTCGGCGGCTTGCGGGTTGCGCGTGATGCCGCGGGCGAGGCCGAAGACCCGGCTCACCGTGGCGTCGTAGAGCTCGGCCAGCGCCTTCTGCTCGGCGCGGCCGACGCGTTGCACCAGCGCGCACAGCAGCGCGTCTTCGCTGGCATCACGGGCATGGCGATCGACAGCCTCGGTCATGGGGCACTCCTGTCGCGCTCGGGCGGCTTGTCTTCTTGTTGTGGCCGGTATACGCATGACCCCGTGCATTGGATGCAGGGTGGCGGCGTCATACTGAACGCATGAATGTGCCCAACCACGAACTCACGATGACGGTGCTGATGACGCCGGACATGGCCAACTTCAGCGGCAATGTGCACGGCGGAACGATCCTCAAGTTCCTCGACCAGGTGGCCTACGCCTGCGCGAGCCGCTATTGCGCTCGCTATGTGGTGACGCTGTCGGTCGACCAGGTGATGTTCCGCCAGCCGATCCATGTGGGCGAGCTGGTCACCTTCCTCGCAAGCGTCAACTACACCGGCAGCACGTCGATGGAGATCGGCATCAAGGTGGTGGCCGAGAACATCCAGACCCAGACGGTGCGCCACGCCAACAGCTGCTTCTTCACGATGGTGGCCACCGACGACCAGCGCAAACCGGTGCCGGTGCCGGCACTTGCGCCGGCGACGCCGGACCAGCTGCGCCGCTTCGAAGCGGCGAAGGCGCGCCGCCAGTTGCGCCAGGAGTTCGAGCAGCGCCTGCAGGCGATGCGCGTATCCACGACGCCGTGACCCGCATCGAAGGCGCGGTGGGTTTGCATCCGGTTTGAACAAGTCTGCGTAAAGCCGCACAGACACCAGCGATGGTGCCTTCGAGCGGCTCCGGCACACCGGGGCCACCCCCTTGGATCAAGCCGGAAGGAAGACACACCATGACCCATCATCGAGTTCCCCCGGGCCGCCTGTTGCCCATCGCGGCGGCGATCGCCGCTACCGTCGCGGGTGTTTACGCAACGCCTGCGCAGGCGTCGAGTCACCGCGAGGCGCCGTTCATCACGACCGCGCCCAAGCTCGACGGCACCGACTTCTACATGTTCTCGAGCTACGAGACCGGACGCGCCGGCTACGTCACGCTGCTGGCCAACTACCAGCCGCTGCAATCCCCCTACGGCGGGCCGAACTACTTCAAGATGGACCCCAACGGCCTGTACGAGATTCACATCGACAACAACGGCGACGCGAAGGAAGACGTCACCTTCCAGTTCCGCTTCAAGAACAAGCTCAACAGCATTGCGCTGTCCATCGGCGGCGTCGACGTCGCGATCCCGCTGACCCAGGCGGGCTCCGTCTCGGGTCCGAACTCGCCGAGCCTCAACGTCAACGAAACCTTCACGGTGGACGTGATGCGCGGCGATCGTCGCAAGGGCACGCGCGCTGCGGTCACCAATGCCGCGGGCGGCTCGGCCACCTTCGACAAGCCGGTCGACAACATCGGCACCAAGACGATTCCCGACTATGTGGCCTACGCCGACCAGCACATCTACAACGTCAACATTCCCGGCTGCGACATGCCGGGCAAGCTGTTCGTCGGCCAGCGCCAGGACCCGTTCGCCATCGGCCTGGGCGTGGTGTTCGACCTGGTCAACGCGCCCTTGAGCGTCATCACCGACCCCACGCTGATCAACGCCGGCGTCAACGTCATCGACGGCAGCAACGTGACGACGCTGGCGATGGAGGTTCACAAGAGCTGCCTGACGTCTGGCACCGAACCCGTGATCGGCGCCTGGACGACGGCAAGCGCCCGTCAGGGCAGCCTGCTCGACCCCACCCCCGCCGCGGGCCACCAGACGAGTTCGATCCGCAGCGGCGGCGCATGGACCCAGGTCTCGCGCGTCGGCATGCCGCTGGTCAATGAAGTCGTGATCGGCCTGCCGGTGAAGGACCGTTTCAACAGCTCGCGGCCCAAGGACGATGCGCAGTTCGGCGTCTACGTCACCAACCCGACCTTCCCGCGCCTGCTCGAAATCGCGTTCGGCCAGTCGGCGGGCGCCTTTGCCCCGACGAACATTCCGCGCACCGACCTGGTGACGGCGTTCCTGACCGGCATCCAGGGCGTCAACCAGCCCGCCAACGTCGTTCCTTCGGAAATGCTGCGGCTGAACACCGCCATCCCGGCGGTGCCCGAGGCACAGCAGAACCGGCTCGGCATCGTCGGCAACATCCTCGCGGGCGGGAACGACAACGCCGGCTTCCCGAACGGGCGTCGCCCGAAGGACGACATAGTCGACATCACCCTGGTGGCGGCGATGGGCGGCCTGTGCATGGCCAACGGAGACAACAACGCGTTCCAATTCGGCGCGGCGTGCAAGCCCTCGGCCGTGCCGCTGGGTGCGACGACGTTCAAACTGCACGACGGGGTCGACCAGGCCGTGATTCCGCTGCTGCCGAAGTTCCCGTACCTGAACACGCCGATTCCTGGCGCAGGCCCAGGTTCCGAGGGCGTTCCTCTGAGCGCCAGGTAAGGACGACCGCCATGAACAAGCCAACCTTGATGTTGTGTTGCGCGGCGGCGGTGCTGCTCGCCGCTTGCGGCGGCCGCTCCGAACCGGCACCCGCGGTCACCGACGCGATCCCCGACACCGCGAGCCAGAGCTCGGCCGGTCTCGTGACCTACCTCAGCGCGCTGTCGAAGGCGACGCCGGAGGACAAGGATCCGCTGGACCTGAGCACGTTCAACCCGGTCCAGCCCGAGGACACGGAGCCTGAGCCGCTGATCTAGGGCAAGCCCGCCGTGACCTCGCTGTTCGCGAGGTCACGGCGGGATCCGTCTCGCAAGGACACACTGCCATGCACCATTGGATTGCATCGATCGCCTGCACGCTGGCCTGCGCCGGCGCAGTGCTGAGCGCAGGTGCGGAAGTCGTTGTCGCCAAGAGCGATGACCAGGTCATCGAAACGCTGCCGGCCGGCAACGGCCGTGGCGAGGATCGGATGCTGCGCCGCCAATGGGCGGCCAACCCACGCGACGCAGGCACCGCCGTGGCGCTGTCGCGCCGCTACATGGAGCGCGCGCGCGACCAGGGCGACCCGCGCTACGCCGGCCAGGCGCTCGCGGTGCTGCAGGCCTGGCCCGATGCGGCGACCGCGCCCGACGAGGTGCTGCTGATGCGAGCGACGGTGGAGCAATACCTGCACGCCTTCGACGCGTCGGCGGCGCAGCTCGAGCGGCTGCTGAAGCGACAGCCGCAACACGCGCAGGCCTGGCTCACGCTGGCGACGGTGCGGCGGGTGCAGGGTCGCTACGGCGAATCGGATCGCGCCTGTGCGGGCCTCGCGTCGACCGGAGCGGCCTTGTACGCACAGGCCTGCCAGGCCGAGAACGACAGCCTGCGCGGTGCCGTCGAGCCGGCGCTCGGGGCGCTGCGTCGACTGCTGGCCACGCCGCGTCTGCCCGACGGTGCGCGCAACTGGCTGCTGACGACGGTGGCTGAAGCCGAGGCGCGCGCCGGTCGCGCGGCCGAGGCCGAAGCGGCCTACATCGCCGCGCTGGCGGCGCAAAGCGACGCGTACACGACACTGTCGTATGCCGACTTCCTCATCGATCAACGCCGCGACGCCGACGCCTTGCAGCAATTGAAGAACCAGCCCCGCACCGACGCTGTGCTGCTGCGCCTGGCGATCGCCGGGACGCGCGCGCGATCGGCCGATGCGCGACGCGACGCGCGCGAAATGCGCGAACGGATTGCGCTGGCGAATTTGCGCCCCGATGCGCGCACGACGCATGCCCGCGAGCAGGCGATGTTTGCCCTGTGGATCGACGGCCAGCCCCGGCGCGCGCTCGACCTGGCGCGCACCAACGTGCGCCAACAACGCGAGCCGATCGACCTGCTGGTGCTCGCGCGTGCGGCGCGCGCGGCCGGGGACGCCGGCGCGTTGCACGAGGCCCTGCAACTCACCAAGGAGATCGGACTCCATGACCAGCGTCTGGAAGCATTGCCTTAGGTTCGTGGCCTGGCTCGCCCTCGCGCTGTGCAGCGGTCACGCGGCGGCGCACAAGGCGAGCGACGCGTACCTTCAATTGACCGGAGCGAGCACCGGCACCACGCTGCGCGTCGACGTCGCGCTGCGCGACCTCGATGTCGCGCTGGACCTCGACGCGAACGGCGATGGCCGGCTCACCTGGGGTGAGATTCGCACCGCATGGCCGGCGCTGGAGGCCTATGTGAGTTCGCGTGTGCAGGTCGATGGCTGCGCGCTGCAGGCCGGTGGGCAGGCGCTGGAGCGGCGCGCCGACGGCGTTTACGCCGCGCTGACGCTCACATCGGATTGCGTGCTGGCGGCGCAGCCGGCGATCCGCTACACGCTGATGCGCGAACTCGATCCGACGCACCGCGGCATTGCGCGGATCGATGTGGGTGGCGCGCCGTCGGTGCTGCGCGTGCTCGATCCGGCGCGGCCGGCGACGCTCGCCACCCGCGAGCCCGCGCCGGTTCCAACGGCGGCGCCCCGCGCTTCCGCCGCCGAGACCCCGTCGATTGCGTCGACTCCCGCGCCGGCCAGCTCTGCATCCGCCGGCGAGTTCCTGCGCGAAGGCATCCATCACGTCCTGACCGGCTACGACCACGTGTTGTTCCTGATGTGCCTGCTGCTGCCGTCGGTGATGCGGCGCACGCCGCTCGGCTGGCAACCGGTGCAGCGGCTCGGGCAGGCGGTGCTGCCGGTGCTCGCGATCGTCACCGCGTTCACGCTCGCGCACTCGATCACGCTCGCACTCGCGGCGCTGAAACTCGCGTCGCTGCCGCCGTGGTTCATCGAGCCGGCGATTGCCGCCACCATCGTGCTCGCCGCGCTCGACAACGTGCGGCCGATCTTCCGCGGGCCACGCGCGCTGGTCACCTTCGCCTTCGGCCTGATCCACGGCTTCGGCTTCGCCGGCGTGCTCGCCGAGCTGAACCTGCCGCCGGTGCAGTTCGCGTGGGCGCTGCTGCAGTTCAACCTCGGCCTGGAATTGGGACAGATCGCGATCGTCGCCGGCGCGACCGGGCTGCTGTTCCTGCTGCGCGGGCGGCCGCGCTACCCGGCTTGGGTGATCCGCGGCGGCTCGCTGGCGGCGATGTCGGTCGGCGCGCTGTGGTTCATCGAGCGAACGACCAACCTGTCGCTGTTGCCTCTGTAAAGGGTTGTTGCTCCGTTCAACCGATGGCGCGTGCGGCCGTTGTGGATGCAGGGCCCCATGGCGGGGCTTCGAAGGAGCATCGCATGACATCACTCGCACGATTCGGCGCGGTCGCGCTGTGGGTGGCGCTGGCCACCGGCTGCGCACAGCGGGCGGCACCGCCGCCGGCATATGGCTACGGCCAGCAAGTCCAGTACGGCTACGTGGAGCGCATCGACTCGGTGCG
>DASXQQ010000038.1:0-4151 GCA_036507085.1 Piscinibacter sp.
GCGCCGGCACCACCATCTGGGGCCCGAGATCGCTGCCGCCGATGCCGATGTTGACGACGTGCCGGATGCCGCTGGCTGCCGTGTCGCGCACCGTTTCCGCGTAGGCCAGCATCGCATCGAGCACGCGATGGACGTCGTCGCCGTGGGGCCCCTGCCCCCTGGGCGCGCGCAGCGCGGTGTGCAGCACCGCGCGGCCTTCGGTGATGTTGATGGCCTGGCCGTCGAACATAGCGTCGCGCCGGCTTTCGACACCGCACTCGCGTGCAAGATCGAGCAGCAGTTGCAGCGTCGCCGGATCGAGCAGGTTCTTCGACAGGTCGGCATAGACCTCCGGCGCCTGCACGCTCATGGCCTCGAACCGATCCGCATGCCGCGCGAAGGCGTCTCGCAGGTCGAACCCGCGGCCGTGGGCGTCGTAGTGGTTCTTCAGCGCGCTCCACGCGCCGGTCCGGTCGCAGCGGGGCGAGGTCATCGCGCTGCTCCATTCATCTTGTCGATCTTCAGGAACAGGTCCCGATCCGGCGCGAAATTCGCATACAGCGGCAGCAGCGCCCCGCCGATGGCGCGCGCATCGCTGCCGATGGTGCCGGCCAGCACACGCGGGCGTGCCACGCCTTGCCAGCTGTAGCGATCGAGCGCGCTCTCGACCTCGGGGATCAGCGAGCCCAGCAACTCGCGGCCGAATGAACCGTCGATGATCACGCCTTCGAGATCGAGCAGACAGGCAGCGCTGTTGATGGCCAGTGCGATGGCGGGGCAGGCCTCCCCCAACCAGGCTCGTGTGCTTGGCAGCCACGGTTCGGCCAGCGCGCGCGCGTCCGTCCAGGCGTTCACGTCGACGCCGGCCTGGGCGTACAGCGCCTCCAGGTTCCACAGCGAGGCGATGTTGAGCAGTTGCTCGGGTGGATTGACCGCGCGGTTGCTCAGGCCCATCGGCAGCGAGCCCACCGCGCCGGCATTGCCGGTGACGCCGCCGGACAAGTGGCTGTCGAGCACCAGGCCGCCTCCGATGAAGGTGTCGACGAACACGTACAGGAAGCTGCGGATGCTGCGGCCGCGGCCGGCCACCAGCTCGGCCACGCAGGCGGCCGCCGTGTCCTTGACGAACTCGACGGGCAGCCCCGCGGTGGCGCCCAGGGCCGCCATGCGCTCGCGCATGTCGATGCCGTGCCACTTCGCGGCGAGCCCCGGCGCAATGCCGAGCAACTCGTTCCAGCCGCCGAGCGACAGCGGCGCGGCGACGCCGATGCCGTGCAGCCGTTCGCGAAAGCTCGGCTTGAGCGCCTTGCGCAGTTGCCGCAGTCGCGTGCCGATCTCGCTGAACAGCGTGTCGGGGTCCGGAAACGGGTAGTCCAGCGACAGGCGTTCGCGCACCTGGCCGGTGAAGTCCACCAGCAGCATGTCCATGCTGCGCCGGCCGATCTTCACGCCGATGGAGAAGGCGCCATCGGGGTTGAGCGCCATCGGCACCGAGGGCTGACCGACCTTGCCGCGCACCGGCGCGAGCTTGCGCACCAGTTCGTCCGCTTCCAGGCGGGCGATGATGATCTGCACCGTTTGCGCAGTCAGGTGCGTCAGGCGCGCGATCTCGGCCTTGGGACAACTCCCCTGAAGGCGGATCGCCTGCAGCACCACACGCTCGTTGAACTGCCGCATGCCGCCCTGGTTGGAGCCACGCGGGCGCAGCCGCGTTTCGGGCAGCGGGTCGGGCAGTTGCTCGCCGTTCATGGCCGCAGCTCCTCGGCGATGACGCCCTTCTTGAACACGAAGTTCGACCAGGCCTGCAGCTCGCCCGTCTGCACGATGGCATAGGCGCGGGTCACACGCTCGTAGAAGGCGAAGCGCTCGAGCGGCTCGCATTGTTCGCTGCGGCCGCTGCCGCCGGCGTTCATGTCCGCGATCACCTCGCGCTGCAATGCCGAGCGGTAGCCCGGCGCCGTGCCGCCGACCTGCATGTAGGCCACCGGCTGCGCCACGAAGTCGTCCAGCGGGAACACCGACAGCACCGCGGCACAGGCCTCGCGCATGCTCACGCCGGGCAGCCGCAGCACGGCCTTGCCGCGCCCGAGCGACTCGGCCGTGAAGTTGGCGTCGGCCAGCACGATCTCGTCGCCGTGACCCATCTCGCACAGCAGCTTCAGAAGCTCGGGCGAGAGCAGCGGGTTGATGCCCTTCAGCATGGCCGCCTCCTCAATGGGCCAAGCATTCGGCGGGGATCCTGTCCGCAGGCATCGCGCCGGTCATCACCGCGACGGTGTCGCTCATGCTGATCTTCTTCGGGTTCAGCACGGCGGCACGCTTGCCCAGGCGGGCCACGTGGATGCGGTCGGCCACCTCGAACACATGCGGCATGTTGTGCGAGATCAGCACCACCGGCAGCCCCCGGTCGCGCACGCGCCGGATCAACTCCAGCACCATGTTGCCTTCCTTCACGCCGAGCGCGGCCGTCGGTTCGTCCATGATCACGACGTGCTGCGCGAAGGCCGCCGCGCGACCCACCGCGACGCACTGGCGCTGCCCGCCGGACAGCGTTTCCACCGGCTGCGTCATCGAGCGGATGCCGACCTTCAACTCCTGCATGCGGGCGATGCTTTCCTGGAGCATCTTCTTCTTGTCCAGCATGCGCAGCACGTTGCCGAGGAAGCCGGGTCGGCGCAACTCGCGGCCGAGGAACAGGTTCTCGGAGATGCTCATCGCCGCAGCGACCGCCAGGTCCTGATAAACGGTCTCGATGCCGGCGCGGCGCGCGTCCATCGGGCTTCTGAAGTGGATGGTCTTGCCGTCGAGCAGGATCTCGCCCTCGTCGGGGATGGTGGCGCCCGACAGCGCCTTGATCAGCGAGGACTTGCCGGCGCCGTTGTCGCCGATCACCGCGAGGATCTCGCCGGCGCGCAACTCGAAGTCGGCGCCGTCGAGCGCGACGACATGGCCGTATCGTTTCACCAGGCCCTTGGCCTGCATGACCAGCTTTGGGTTGGCGCTCATCAGCGGCCTCCCTTGCGTGAGAGTTGGTCGATGGCCACCGCCAAAATCACCAGGATGCCGGTGATCAGGACCTGGTAGACCGATGGCGTGCCCATCAGCGTGAGCCCGTTTCGCAACACGCCGACGATCACCGCGCCGATCAGCGAGCCGAGGATGACGCCACGGCCGCCGAACAGGCTGGTGCCGCCAAGCACCACCGCCGTGATGGCGTCGAGGTTCTCGGTCTGGCCGGCGTTCGGGTCGCCCACCCCGGTGCGGGCCACCGACAGCAGGGCCGCGATGCCGTAGAACACGCCCGCCAGCACATACACGCCAAGCAGCACACGTTCGGTCGCGATGCCGGTGAGGCGCGTGGCCTCGGGGTTGTTGCCCACCGCGTAGACGTGACGGCCGGCGGCGGTTTCACGCAGCCAGAACCACACGCCGAGATACATCAGCAGCATCAGCACCACGCCGTAGGCGACCGAGGTGCCGCCGAGCCTGAAGGTGCTGCCCAGCCAGGTCATGGCCGGCGGCAGGTCGGTGACCGTCTGCGCGTTGGAGTACAGCTGCGTGATGGCGAATGCGATGTTCAGCGTGCCCAGCGTGACGATGAAGGGCGGCAGCTTGATCTTGGTGACCAGCAGGCCGTTGGCCAGGCCGAACAGCGCCGTCACGCCGATGCCGCACCCGATGGCCAGCGGCGCGGGCAGTCCCAGTTCGACCGCCAGCTTGGTCATCACGATGCCGCCCAGCGCCATGACCATGCCGCAAGACAGGTCGATGCCGGCGGTCAGGATGATCAGGGTCTGCCCGATGGCGATGACACCCACCACCATGACCTGCTGCAGCACCAGCGAGAAGTTCTCGCTGGTCAGGAACCGGTCGTTCTGGGTCGCGAAGAAGAGGCAGGCGAGCAGCAGGGCAAAGAAGGGCCCGAGCGTGCCGATCGGCGGGAGCTTTTCTTTCCATGCGCGTGGGGGCAGCATGGCTGGGGTGGTGGTGTTCACGGTGGTCCTTGGAGGTTGGGGGCAACGAGAGGCCGTCGCCATCACTTCTTGCCCCAGCACAGATCGGTGCCGGTCTTGACGTCCTTGCTGTCGACGCCGGGCAAGGGCTTGGCGGCGATCAGCGTGACGCCGGTGTCGGTGTAGCCGCTGACCTTCTTGCCGGTCTTGGCGTAGGCG
>DASXQQ010000039.1:0-53688 GCA_036507085.1 Piscinibacter sp.
TGGTGCAGGTAGTTCAGCTCGGCTTCGAACAAGCCGGGCGCGACTTCGCGGCCAAGACCGGGCGCGAGCAGCATCGCCACGCGCGAGCCGTAGGCGCGCGCGAGCCGATGCCGCAGCGGCGCGGGCAGCTCGGGGTGGCGCGCCCCCAGCGCCTGCTCGAAACGCGCGAAGTCAGCGTCCGGTCGCTTGGCGCGGCCGGCCCATTCGCTGAGGTCGCCGCCCGGCAACGCGGCGTGGCGCGTCCACGCGCCACGGGGGATATGCAGCGGCGCGGCGAGCAGCTCGGCCGCCTCTTCGGCGAGCTTGCGGAAGGTCGTGATCTTGCCGCCCCAGACCGAAAGCAGCGGCGCCGCATGGGACCCATCGAGGTCGAGCAGGTAGTCGCGCGTCACCGCCGACGGATCGCCCGACTCGTCGTCGAGCAGCGGGCGCACGCCGGAGTAGCTCCAGACCACGTCGGCCGGTTTCACCGCACGCACGAAATAACGGCTCGCCTGCTCGCACAGGTAGGCGGTTTCGGCGGCGTCGATGCGGGCCGCACCGACCGCGCCATGGTGCTCGACGTCGGTGGTGCCGATCAGCGTGAACTCGCCTTCGTACGGAATCGCGAAAATGATCCGCCGGTCGGGGTTCTGGAAGATGTAGGCGTGGTCGTGGTCGAAGAGTTTCGGCACGACGATGTGGCTGCCCTTCACGAGACGTAGCGACTTCGGCGCGCTCGCATGGGCGCAGTCGCTCAAGAACTGGCCGGCCCACGGACCGGCCGCATTGACCAGCGCGCGCGCAACGACGCGCCGCTCCTCGCCGGCGGCGCTTTGCAGCCGCACCTGCCAGCGATCGGCGCCGCGCTGCGCGTCGACACAGCGCCAGCGGGTGAGGATGGTCGCGCCGCGCTCGGCCGCGTCGATCGCGTTGAGCACGACGAGCCGCGCGTCGTCGACCCAGCCGTCGGAATAGACGAAGCCGCGCGTGTAGCCGGGCTTCAGCGGCGCACCGGCCGGATGGCGGCGCAGGTTCACGGTGCGCGACGCGGCGAGCACCTCGCGCCGCGCCAGGTGGTCGTAGAGGAACAAGCCGGCGCGGATCATCCACACCGGGCGCATGCCGGGGTCGTGCGGCATCACGAAGCGCAGCGGGCGGATGATGTGCGGGGCGCTTTTCAGCAGCACCTCGCGCTCGGCCAGTGCCTTGCGCACCAGCGAGAACTCGTAGTACTCGAGGTAGCGCAGCCCGCCGTGGATCAGCTTGGTCGACGACGACGAGGTGTGCTGTGCCAGGTCGTCCTTCTCGCACAGCAGCACCGAGACGCCGCGGCCGGCGAGCTCGCGCGCGATGCCCGCGCCGTTGATGCCGCCGCCGACCACCAGCACGTCGACCGCTTGCGCGGTGGCGTGGTCAGGTGCATTGGGCGTCGGCCGGCCGGTCGGCCAGCCCGGGGGCTGAGGGTGGTTCAAGCGGGCTCCTGGCACAAAAAAACGAACCATCGTTTGATGTTCGTCTTTGTTCGTTTGTTTGTTTCTTCTTTCGTTTTATTCTAAACCCGAAAGGAATGCAAGCGCGAAATCGAGCATGGCGGTGCGGCGAGGCCTTGGTTAAGCTGCGCGGCCATGAGCCAACGCCCCGCCTCGCCCGCATGACCCCGAACCCGCGCCAGTCCCTGCTGCTCGACGAGGTACGTGCGCGTGGCTCGGTGTCGGTCGAAGCGCTCTCGGACCAGTTCGGCGTGACCTTGCAAACGGTGCGGCGCGACGTGAAGCTGCTGCAGGACGCCGGGCTGCTGGCTCGCTTTCACGGCGGCGTGCGGCTGCCGAGTTCGACCACCGAAAACATCGCCTACCGGCAGCGCCAGCAGCTCAATGAAACAGCCAAGCAGCGCATCGCCCGCACGGTGGCGAAAGCGGTGCCCAACGACTGCTCGCTGATCATCAACATCGGCACCACCACCGAAGCGATCGCGCGCGAGCTGCTGCGCCACAAGGGTCTGCGCGTGATCACCAACAACCTCAACGTCGCGGCGATCCTGTCGGACAACCCCGAGTGCGAAGTGATCGTCGCCGGCGGCGTGGTGCGCGCGCGCGACCGCGGCATCGTCGGCGAGGTCACGATCGACTTCATCAAGCAGTTCAAAGTCGACATCGGCCTGATCGGCATTTCGGGCATCGAGGCCGACGGGACGCTGCGCGACTTCGACTACCGCGAGGTGAACGTGGCGCGCGCGATCATCGAGCACTCGCGCGAGGTCTGGCTCGCCGCCGACCACAGCAAGTTCAACCGGCCGGCGATGGTGGAGCTGGCGCGGCTGGACCAGATCGACATGATCTTCACCGACGCGCTGCCGCCGCCGCCGTTTCCGGCCTTGCTGGCGGAGGCCGGCGTGCAGATGACGATCAGCGATTCGTGAATCGCAAGGAGCGCCCGATGAGACATTCGGTGTCAATCCGTCTTCCGCGGGCCGAGCGCCGGGCCGCTCCCAAGCCTGTCCTGAGCCTGGTGGAAGGGCCGGCCCGCGTCCCCTCGGGGGACCGGCCGACGTACTCGTCGGGCGAGGGGCTCCAATTTCCGCGGGCCGAGCGCCGGGCCGCTCCCAAGCCGGCCCGCGTCCCCTCGGGGGACCGGCCGACGTACTCGTCGGGCGAGGGGCTCCAATGACCCACCTGCTCGCCCTCGACCAGGGCACCTCGAGCTCGCGCAGCATCGTCTTCGACGACGGCGGCCGCATCATCGCGATGGCGCAGCACGAGTTCCGCCAGATCTATCCGCAGCCGGGCTGGGTCGAGCACGATCCGAAAGAGATCTGGGCCACGCAACTCGCCACCGCGCAGGAGGCACTGGCGAAGGCCGGCATTCGCGCGGACCAGGTCGCCTCGATCGGCATCACCAACCAGCGCGAGACGACGCTGGTGTGGGATCGCTTGACCGGCGAGCCGATCCACAACGCCATCGTCTGGCAGGACCGGCGCGCCGAGCCCACCTGCGCCGCGCTGCGCGCGCGCGGGCTCGAAGCGGTGTTCCGCGACAAGACCGGGCTGATCGTCGACGCCTACTTCTCCGGCACCAAGCTGAAGTGGATTCTCGACAACGTGGGGGGAGCGCGCTCCGCGGCGACGCGCGGCGAACTGGCATTCGGCACTGTTGACAGCTGGCTGATGTGGCACCTGACGGGCGGCACGGTGCACGCGACCGACGTCAGCAACGCCTCGCGCACGCTGCTGTTCAACGTGCACACGAACGCCTGGGACGAAGAGCTGCTGGCGCTGCTCGACATCCCGCGCGAGGTCTTGCCGGCGGTGCATCCGTCGAGCCATGTCTACGGCACGGCGCGCGGCGATCTGCTCGGCGCCGCCCTCCCGATCGGCGGCGTCGCCGGCGACCAGCAGGCGGCGCTGTTCGGCCAGGCCTGCTTCGACGCGGGCCTCGCGAAGAACACCTACGGCACCGGCTGCTTCATGCTGATGCACACCGGCGAGCGCTTCCAGACCTCGGCCAACGGCCTGATCACCACCAGCGCGGCGCAGCCCACGGCAACGCCCGAGTTCGCGCTCGAAGGCAGCGTGTTCATCGGCGGCGCGGTCGTGCAGTGGCTGCGCGACGGGCTGAACGCCATCAAGGGCAGCGCCGAGGTGCAGAACCTTGCCGAAACGGTGCCCGACAGCGGCGGCGTGATGTTCGTGCCGGCCTTCACCGGACTCGGCGCGCCGTACTGGCAGGCCGACGCGCGCGGCGCGATCGTCGGCCTCACGCGTGGCAGCACGGTGGCGCACATTGCGCGCGCCGCGCTGGAAAGCATCGCGTTCCAGAGCGCCGCGCTGTTGCAGGCGATGAGCCGCGACGCGGTCGCCGCCGGTGGCACGCCGGTGACCGAACTGCGCGTCGACGGCGGCGCCTGCGTCAACGACTTGCTGATGCAGTTCCAGGCCGACCTGCTGGGCATTCCGGTCGTGCGCCCGCGCGTCATCGAGACCACCGCGCTCGGCGCGGCCTACCTCGCTGGCTTGAGCTGCGGCGTCTACGCGGGGCTGGGCGAACTGGCGGCGCAGTGGCAGGTCGAGCGCCGCTTCCACCCGACGCTGTCGCGCGAACGGGCGGCGGAACTGATGCATCGCTGGGAGCGCGCGGTGCGGCAGACCACCACGGCGTGATCGCGGCTTGGCGACCGGCTAATGCGCTGGTCGCGCCGGTGCGATCGGCGCAAAATTCGCCCACGATGTGGAAGCGGTATCGATTCCCGATCGTGATCGGCGTCGTCTGCGTGGCAGCCGTGGCGTTGTGGTTTTTCGCGCGCCAACCACATGACACGCCGGCGAGCGCGCCGGTCGAGGGCGGCTTCCTGCATGGCCAGTCGATCCGCATGCTCGTGGTCGGCGATCCGTTCTCGATCGCGTTGCGAGCGGGAGCGCGTGAACTGGGGCGACGCGCCGGCGGCACGGTCGAGCTCGAGGTGGTGGGCTACGACGACGTGCGGCGCCTGACGCTGCTGAACGCGCGCGACGCGCGCTCCGGCTACGACATCGTCAGCTTCGACAGCGTCTGGGTCGCCGAGTATGCGGATGCCCAGGTGCTGCTTCCGCTCGATGACTTCGTCGCGGCATCGGCCCGGACAATCCAGCCCGACGACTTTCTCGAGGTCGCCTACAAGCAGGCGCAGTTCAAGGGCCGGCAGCTCGGCCTGCCGATCCAGTCGCATCCGGAGCTGCTGTGGATTCGCCGCGACCTGTTCCAGGCCGCGCGGCTCGCCGCGCCGGCGACGACCGACGAGCTGCTCGCGGCAGCGAAGCGCTTCACCCAGCCGACGCAAAAGCAGTTCGGCATTTGCTGGAACGGCCAGCGCGGCCAGGCGCTGGGCCAGCAGATGGCGCACTTCTACGCCGCCTTCGGTCAGCCGCTGCTGAATGCGGCCGGCCGCCCGACGCTCGACACGCCACGCGGCGTCGCGGCGGCGCGCTTTGCGCAAAGCCTGCTGCCGTACTCGCCGCCCGACGTGCTCAACATGGCCTGGGACCAGCGCCCGGTGCGCTTCGCCCAGGGCGGCTGCGTGATGACCTACGAGTGGGCGGCGCGTGCCTACCTGGTCGAGGAGGATGCGAGCTCGAAGGTCGCCGGCCGCGTCGGCTACGAAGCCGCCCCGCACGCGAGCGGCGCCAAGCCGGTCACGCCGATCGGCACCTGGAGCCTGGGCGTTCCGGCCAACATCGGCAGCCGGCGCGACCTGGCGCTGCAGTTCCTCGGCTGGCTGACCAGTGGCGAGATCGAGCGCTGGCTCGCCGAACGCGGCAACGGCGGCGTGCCGCGCTACTCGGTAATGCGCGCGACCGCAATCGCGCAGCGCTATCCGGCCTTGCAGACGGTGGCGCGGCTGGGCAGCAGCGGGCAGCTCGACGACTGGATGCGCCCGGCGGTGCCGCAATGGTCGGCGCTCGCCGATATCCTGGGCACCGTCTACCACGACATGCTGCGCGGCGAGTTGACGCCGGAGCAGGCCGCCGGCCGGGCGCAGGAACAAGCCGAGACGCTGTTCGCGCTCGCCGGCAAGTGATGCGCTGGCTCCGCTCCCGCTTGCATCGCCAGCTGATCGCGGCGTTCGTCGCGGTGATCGTGTTTCCGACCGCGATCATCGCGGTCTACAGCCTCGAACGCAGCAGCGAGATCCTGATCGACATGGCGCGGCTGGAGCGCCTGCGCGGCGTGAGTGCGCGCGCCACCACCGCCGTTCGCCTGCTCACCGACGTGCGCGCCGACCTCGAGTTCGCGAGCCATTCCTTTTCGCTTCGGCGCTATCTGAATGCGGGGTCCGAGCCCGAGCGTGGGCTCGCGCTGCGCGAGGTCGAGCGGGTCTTCGCCGCGTTTCTCGCGCGCTGGGGCGAGAAGTACAAGCGGCTGTGCCTGCTCGACAGCGCCGGCCAGGAGGTCAGCTGCGTGCGCATGGCCAACGGCACGCCAGCCCCCGCGCCGCCAGCCGAGCTGGCAAACCGATCGGCGCAGCCTTTCTTCGCCGGCGCGATGTCCTTGCGCGCGATTCCGGGCGAGCAGTCGGTCTACGTGTCCGAGGTCGAGGTGGACCCACCCGGTTCGTCGGACGATCGCGACGCGACGCCGGTGTTGCGCTGCGCGACGGCCTTGCAGACCGACAGCGGCTTGCTCGACGGCGTGATCGTGTTCGATGCGCTGGTCGCACCGATCCTCAGCGCGCTGCAGTCGCCCGCCGACGGCGGCGGCGGCGTCACCATCGTCGTCGACCGCGAAGGGCGCTACTTGCTGCACCCCGATCCGGCGCGCAGTTTCGCGCACTTGCGCGGCGCCGCCGGCTCGCTGCGTTCGGAGCGCCCGCGCGACGCCGCAGTCATCCTCGACCAGTTCTCCGGCACGTTGTACGCCTCCGCCGACCGACCCGATTCGCTGCAGGTGTTCGCCCGCGTGCGCCCGCCGGGCCAGAGCAACGTCGTGTGGACGCTGATCGACGAGCAGTCGCTCGACACGATCCTCGCCGACGTGCGCCACGCGCGCCGCGTGATCCTGCTGGTGGCGGCGCTGTCGCTGGCCACCGCCGTCGCCGCGGCGCTGGCGATCACGCGCGGCATCGTGCGCCCGATCGGCGCGCTCGCTCGCGCCGCCGAGGCGATCCGCCGCGGCGAGCTCGATGCGTCGCTGCCCGCGGCTGACCGGCCCGACGAGGTGGGCGTGCTGACGCGGGCCTTTGCCCAGATGGTCGAGCGCGTACGCTCGCTGGTCGGCACGCTGCAGCAGCGTGTCGCCGAACTCGAGCGCAGCGACGCCGCCTTGCGCGCCGGTGACCGGCGCCTGCGCCAGATGATCGACAACAACCTGGCCGGCATGCTGTTCGTCGATCTCTCCGGCACGATCGTCGAAGCCAACGACGCCTTCCTGCGCATCGCCGGCTACGACCGCGACGACTTGCGCGCCGGGCGGGTGATCCCCGACGAGATGACCCCGCCCGAGTACCGCGAGGTCACGGCTCAGGCGATCGCCGAAGCTCGCGCGCGCGGCGCGTGCGCCCCTTACGAGAAGGAATACGTGCGCAAGGACGGCAGCCGGGTGCAGGTGCTGATCGGGATCACGCTGGTCGACGCGGCCCGGGACCAGGCGGTGGTCTTCGTGCTGGACCAGACCGCGCGCAAGCAGGCCGAGGCCGATCGCCAGGCGCGCCTCGTCGCCGAGACCGCCAACCGCGCGAAGAGCGATTTCCTCGCCCGCATGAGTCACGAGCTGCGCACGCCGCTGAACGCGATCCTCGGCTTCACGCAGCTGCTGAAGTGGGAACCCGGGCTGAACGAGCGCAGCCGCGCCGGGCTCGCGGCGATCCAGCAAGGCAGCGAGCATCTGCTGCAGCTGATCGTCGACCTGCTCGACATGGCGCGCATCGAGGCCGGCCGCTTTTCGCTCGACCCGCAGCCGATGAACCTGGAGCATCTGCTGACCGGCGTGCGCGAAATCATCGGCATGCGCGCGCAGCAGAGGTCGCTGCACTTCGTCACCGAGATCGCGAGCGGCCTGCCGCGCCAGCTGCGCTGCGACGAGCTGAGGCTGCGCCAGGTGCTGCTCAACCTGCTAGGCAACGCGATGAAGTTCACTGACGCGGGCGAGGTGCGGCTGCGCGTGCAGGCAACGCCCGCGAGCGGCGGATGCGTGCGGCTTCGCTTCGACGTCAGCGACACCGGCATCGGCATGGCGCGCGAGGACGTGGCGCGCCTGTTCCAGGCCTTCGAGCAGGTCGGCGACGCGCGGCGCCACGCTGGCGGCACCGGCCTCGGGCTCGCGATCAGCCAGCAGATCGTGCAGCAGATGGGCGGGCACATCGAGGTCGAAAGCGAGCCGGGGGCGGGCAGCCGCTTCGGCTTCGAGGTGGAGCTGGCCGTCATCGAAGACAGCCGCAGCGAGCCCGGCCCGTCACAGACGCTGCCCACCGGCTATGCCGGGCCGCGCCGCAGCATCCTGGTGGTCGACAACGAAGCACTCAATCGCGAGCTGCTGGTCGAGCTGGTGGCCGGGCGCGGCTTCGAGGTTCGCGAGGCCGCCGACGGCGAACAGGCACTCGCGGCGATGCAGTCGCTGCGGCCCGATCTGGTGCTGATGGACATGGCGATGCCGGTGCTCGACGGATTGGAGACGACGTGGCGCCTGCGACGCACGCCCGAGCTGAGTCAGATCCGGGTGATCTGCATCTCGGCCAATGCCGCCGAAAGCAGCCGGCGGGCTGCGCTGGCCGCCGGGGCCGACGCCTTCGTCACCAAGCCGGTGGACATGGGCCGGCTGCTGGCGCTGATCGGCGAATTGCTCGGCTTGCGGTGGGTCGCCGACGAGTCGCACCCGGCGGCCGAACTCAGCGGAAAAACACTAGCCGGGTGAGGAAGGTGTAGTCGGCCTCGGCCGCCATCAGCCCGACGAGCACCAGCAGGCACATGGGCGGCAACAGAATGGCGACGATCAGTGCCAGCCGCTCCCACGCCATGTGCATGAAGACAGCCACGATGAGCCCGGCCTTCAACAACATGAAGATCAGGATCAGGCCCCAGCGCAAGTAGCCGTGGAAGTGGAAGTAGTCGACCAGGTAGGAAAAGGTGCTGAGCACGAACAGCAGCGCCCAGACCTTGAGGTACAGCCCGATCGGATGTTGCTGGCCGGTGGCGGTCGACATGGCATTCCTCACCAGAGATAGAACAGCGCGAAGATGAACACCCAGACCAGGTCGACGAAGTGCCAGTACAGGCCGGCGATCTCGACGATCTGGTAGTTGCCGGTTTTCTCGTAGTGGCCGCGCAGCAGGCGCACCGCGATGACGATCAGGTAGATCACGCCGGCGGTCACGTGCAGGCCGTGGAAGCCGGTGATCATGAAGAAGGACGATCCGAACTGCGCCGCGCCCATCGGGTTGCCCCAGGGCCGCACGCCGTCATGGAGGATCAGCTTGGACCACTCGAAAGCCTGCATGAAGACGAAGGTCTCGCCGAACGCCGCGGTGACGAGCATCAGCGCGGCGGCGTTGATGCGGTCGCGCCGGTAGGCGCAGTTGACCGCCATCGCCATCGTGCCGCTGCTGCTGATCAGGATGAAGGTCATGATCGCGATCAGGATCAGCGGCACCTCGCTGCCGCCGATGTTCAGCGCGAACACCTGGCTGGGGTTGGGCCACGGCACCGTCGACGAGACGCGCACCGTCATGTAGCTGGTGAGGAAGCAGCTGAAGATGAAGGTGTCGCTGAGCAGGAAGATCCACATCATCGCCTTGCCCCACGATACGTGGAAGGCTTCGCGATCGGACGACCAGTCGGAGATCAGCCCGCGCCAGCCGGCGGTGATGCGCACCGGCACGGCCGTGGCGGGCGACACGGGAGAGACAGGAACCGGGATCGTCGTTGCGCTCATCGAGCCACCCCCGAGATGCCGCAGATCAGGCGCACCAGTTCCGGCGTGAGCCAGCCGACCGCCGCGAACAGCACGATCCAGACCGCCAGCAGGAAGTGCCAGTAGCGCGCGCACAGCGCAATGAGCTCGGCCACGCGCGCCGTGCCGCCCCCGCGCAGGGCGCCGCGCGCCGTCACCGTCCAGCCGACCAGGCCACCGATCACATGCAAGCCGTGCATCGCGGTGAGCAGGTAGAAGAAGCTCGCCGCCGGGTTGCCCACCGCAACGACGCGAATCGCCTGCAGCGCCTGCCAGGCCCACAGCTGCACGCCGATGAACGCCACCGCGCACGCGCCGCCCACCAGCAGCAGCACGCGCGCGCGACGCCAGCGCGCTTCACGCGCGGCACCGCTCGCCTGCTGCAGCGTGACGCTGCCGGCCACCAGCAGCGCCGTGCTGAGCCACAGCTGCCACGGCGTCGCGATCGGCGACCAGTCGCTGCCGTCCATGCGCATCACATAGGCGGCGAGGAACAGCGAGAACAGCGTGGTCGCCACGCCGATGAAGACCCACAGCCCGATGCCGGTCGCCGAGCGGCGCGGCCGGCGATGGCGCTGGACGACATTCACCAGGCCCGGCACGTCGGGGTGGTCGCCGGCACCGGTGGTGGCTCGCAGAATCGCGCTCGCGTTCATGCCACGGTTTCCTTCATGTGAGTCTGTTCAGGCTCGTCGCCCCCGGCGCGCACCGGGGCGGTCTGTGCGATGAAGTCTTCCGGCGCGCCGGGCACGCTGTAGGCGTAAGCCCAGCGGTGGACCACCGGCAGCTCGGGTCCCCAGTTGAGGTGTACCGGCGGCGTCTGCGGCGTCAGCCACTCGAGCGAGGCGGCGCGCCAGGGATTGGCGCCGGCCTTCTGGCCACGGAAATAGCTCCAGAGCAGGTTCGCGACGAACAGCAGCTGGGCCACGCCGACGATCAGCGCGACCACGGTGATGAAAACGTTCAGCGACTGCGCCGAAGGCGGGATGAACTGATAGTTGTCGTAGGCGTAGTAGCGCCGCGGCATGCCGAGGAAGCCGAGGTAGTGCATCGGAAAGTAGATCGCGTAGGTTCCGATGAAGGTGATCCAGAAATGCAGCTTGCCCATCCGGTCGTCGAGCATGCGGCCGGTGACCTTGGGGTACCAGTGGTAGATGCCGCCGAAGACGACCAGGATCGGCGACACCGCCATCACCATGTGGAAGTGCGCGACGACAAAGTAGGTGCCGGACAATGGAATGTCCACGCTCACGTTGCCGAGGAACAGGCCGGTCAGCCCGCCGATGATGAAGGTGCTGATGAAGGCAAGCGCAAACAGCATCGGCACCGACAGATGGATGTCGCCGCGCCACAGCGTGAGCAGCCAGTTGTAGACCTTGATCGCCGTGGGCACCGCGATGATCAGCGTGCTGGTGGCGAAGAAGAAGCCGAAATACGGGTTCATGCCGCTGACGAACATGTGGTGGGCCCACACCACGAAGCTCAGCACGCCGATCGCGAGGATCGCCCAGACCATCATGCGGTAGCCGAAGATGCTCTTGCGCGCATGCACGCTGATCAGGTCGGACACCACGCCGAAGGCCGGCAACGCGATGATGTAGACCTCGGGGTGACCGAAGAACCAGAACAGGTGCTGGAACAGCAGCGGGCTGCCGCCCTTGTAGCCGGTGATCTGCCCCATCGACACCAGCGCCGGCATGAAGAAGCTGGTGCCCAGCGTGCGGTCGAGCAGCAGCATGATGCCGCTGACGAACAGCGCCGGGAAGGCGAGCAGGGCGAGGATGGTGGCGATGAAGATGCCCCACACGCTCAGCGGCATGCGCATCAAGGTCATGCCCTCGCAGCGCGCCTGCAGCACGGTGGTCACGTAGTTGAGCCCGCCCATCGTCGTCGCGACGATGAAGATCACCAGCGACACCAGCATCAGGATGATGCCCCAGTCGTAACCCGGGGTGCCGCGCAGGATGACCTGCGGCGGGTACAGCGTCCAGCCGGCGCCGGTGGGGCCGCCCGGCGCGAAGAAGCTCGCCATCAGCACGATCACCGAGAGCAGGAACACCCACACGCTCAGCATGTTCAGGTAGGGGAACACCATGTCGCGCGCGCCCACCATCAGCGGAATCAGGTAGTTGCCGAAGCCGCCGAGGAACAGCGCGGTGAGCAGGTAGATCACCATGATCATCCCGTGCATGGTCACGAACTGGTAGTAGTGCTCGGCGTCGATGAAGGCAAAGCGGCCGGGAAACCCAAGCTGCAGCCGCATCAGGTCGGACAGGATCAGTCCGACCAGGCCGGTGAAGATGGCGATGCAGCTGTACTGCACCGCGATCACCTTGTGGTCCTGGCTCCAGACGTACTTGGTCAGGAAGCTCTGCGGCGCGTGATGCGCAGCGTCGTCGACCTGGGCGGTGTCAGCGTGAGCCATGGTGTTCCTCGTACGGGGCGCAAATCACTGCGCCTTCGACCGGATGTAGTCCACGAGCGCGGCCACGTCCTCGTCGCTCAGGTCGAGCTTGGGCATGACCGGCGGGAAGCCCTTGACCAGGCGTGTCTGGGGTTCGCGGATCTCGCCTTTCAGGAAGGCCTCGTCGACCCGCGCGGTGGAGCCATCGGCCAGCGTTTCGGTCTTGCCGAACAGCCCCTTCCACGTCGGCCCCACACCGGCGCTGCCGTCCACCGAGTGGCAGGCCACGCAGCCCCTGGATTGGGCGAGCGCCTGGCCGCGGGCCACCAGCGTCTCGGCCCCGCCGGCGGAGCTCGCGGGCGCCGGTCGCATCGACGCCGCGAAGGTCGGCTGCGCTTTCAGCCAGGACTCGAAGGCGGCGGGTTCCTCGACCACCACGTAGCCGCGCATGTTGTAGTGGCCCACGCCGCACAGCTGGGCGCACAGCACCTCGTAGCGGCCCGTCTTGGTCGGCGTGAACCAGAACGAGGTGACCATGCCGGGCACGATGTTCATCCGGGCGCGAAACGGTGGCACGTAGAAGTCGTGCAGCACGTCGTGGGACCGCAGCAGCACCTTGACCGACCGTCCCAGCGGCAGATGCACTTCGCTGGGCGTGACGAGGATGTCGTCCTCGCCGGCCGCGTCGGCGGGGTCGAGCCCGAACGGATTGGCGCCGGTGACGAAGCGCGGGTCGACGAAACCAAGCTTGCCATTCTCCCCAGGAAAACGGTAGCGCCATTGCCACTGCTGGCCCAGCACTTCGATCACCATTGCGTCGGACGGCGGCCGCACGTACTCCGCGTAGACAAACAGCCCCGGCGCCAGCAGCGCAACGATGCCGAAAGTCGTGGCGACGATCAGGCGTCGTTCGAGTTTCCGGTTGTCCGGCTGGTAGGCCGCGCGATGGCCGTCGCGGTGGCGATAGCGCAGCAGCGTGTAGACCAGGAACAGATTGAGGACGACGAAGAAGCCGCCGGTGATCACCAGCGTGAGCGTGAGCATGTCGTCCATCTGCCCCCAGTTCGAGGCAATCGGCGTCAGCCACCAGGGGCTCACGAAGTGGAACAGCAGCGAGGCTGCGACGATGACGATCAGGACGATCGCGATGCCCATATCAAGCCTCTTCGTCGCGGGCCGCGCGCGCGCAGTCCATGGCTCACTGATCCGCCGCGCGCCGTTCGAGCTGCCAGTACATCAGGGCCGCGGCCATCCCGAAGATGAGGTGCGCCACCAGCGTCGGGCCGCCGCGCAATTCGGCGAACCACGCGAACAAACGCACCATGCCGTAGAAGTTGAAGAGGTACAGCACCAGGCCGAACAGCGCACCGGTGAGCAACACCATCGCCGCACTCGAGTCGAGCTTGAACGGCGCGATCAGCGCGGCGAGCACGAGGCCGAACACGACGCCGAGCAGGTAGTGGGTGGCCAGCGCCAGCGCGACGATGCCGATGCTGAATTTCATCGACTGCAGTGCGTCGGGGCCGAGCACCAGGGCGGCAACCATGTGCGAGGTGCGCCACGGGCTGCCGCCGCTGACCATGGTCGACCAGAACAATTCGAGCACCATCACGGCGGCACCCGCGGCGAAACCGCAGACCGCCGCGGCGGCCCAATCGGGCGCGCGATGCTCCCAGTGGTGCGACTGCATGCGTAGTTCCATAGCGACCTCCGACAATGCGGATGCAATGAACCTGACCGCCCGCACAAGGCAGGCGATTCAACTGCGAACTTCGACCCCTGGCGCCGTCAGGCGTTCAGGGGAACGCCGGAATGTCCGGCTCGACGCCTTCGAAATGGCCTTCGGGGTGCGCGGTCTCGAGCACCGCCTCGATTTCCTCGATGCGCGAGCGCGGCACGTCGACCATCAGCAGGATCTGCCCCTGCTCGATGGCGGCCTGGAAGCGCTTGAGCCGGCTGCTCGGCGTGGACGAGCCGATCATGCTCGACGACCAGGCGCCGAACAGGCCGCCCAGCACCGCGAGCACCGCGGCCACGCCCCATTGCGGCGTATCGCCGACGATGGGGAACATTGCCGCCACCACGCCGGCCGCCACCCCGACCGCACCGCCGATCACGAGCCCGAGCTGGGCGGCGCGAATGACGTCCGAGGTTTGCAGGATGTTGGCTTCGTGCAGCCCGGACATGTCAGCGTCCTCGCGGGCCACGAAGTGAATGTGCGACTCGGATATTCGCGCGAGCAACAAGTCATTCATGGTCCGTCTGGCGCTGGCCAGATCGGGCAATAGCCAATAAATGCGTCTGCGCATGAAGCCCTCCTTGCGTCCCGTCGCGATGGGCGGGGCGAACCGTAGACGATTTCTACACCCGTTCGCGATCAGGGGCAAGCGGGGAGTGGAGCGGTGCGCCCCCTCGGTCGCGGGTCCGGTTGCCGTTGCACACCGCTCGTTTCGACTCGCAGCGCGTCAATCCGCGGCCGCGCGCTGCAGCCACGACCACGCCGCGTGCTGGACGACGCGCGCGTCGAGCGCCGTCGCCGCAACGCCGAGCAGCGCGGCCGCGCGCACGTGGCAGTCGACACCCGCCGGGCCGTCGCTCAGGCGAAACAGGCGGCCGCCGAGCGCGTCCAGCGGCACGCCGGTGTCGAGGTAGGGCACTTCGTGCCAGCCTTGTGCGCTGCCGACCTGCCCGCCACCACGACCCGTGACGGCGCGGCCAGCGGGCCGATGCGCTCATGGTTTCGAGGCGAAGTCCTCAGCCATCATGCGGGGCAGGCTACTGCCACCACGCTGTCAGCAGAGCCCGCGCAGCATGCCCTCTCCACAACCCGATACGGAGAGCGGCATGCCCCAGTCCACCACCCCCCGCCATGCATTGAACTGGTTCGAAATCCCGGTGCGCGACATCGACCGCGCGCAAACCTTCTACGAGACCCTGCTCGGCACGAGCCTGCGTCGCGAGGCGATGGGGCCGCAGACGCTCGCGGTGTTCCCCTGCGGCGAAGCCGGCGTCGGCGGCTGCCTGCTGGCCGGCGACAGCGCGCCGCAGCCGGCGAGCCAGGGCACGCTGGTCTACCTCGACGCCCAGCCTTCGCTCGACGCGGCGCTGGCGCGCGTCGAGTCGGCCGGCGGGCGCGTCGCCACGCCGAAGGTCCAGCTGCCCGGCGACATGGGCTGCTTCGCCCACATCACCGACAGCGAGGGCAACCGCGTCGGCCTGCATTCGCAGGCGTAGCATCGTCGGACCCCGCAGACCGGGTCGTGAACCGCGACCCGAGCGCAGGCACCGCGTTTGCTCGCAGCTGTGGAGCCCGCCACGGAGACCGCGCATGGACCACCCGACTCTCGACATCGACGACCCCTGGGAAGGCGAGGCGTGACGCGCCGTGCCGACCGCTTGTTCCAGCTGGTGCAGCTCATCCGCGGGCGGCGCCTGTCCACCGCCGAGTTCATCGCACAGCGGCTCGAGGTCTCGGTGCGCACGATTTACCGCGACGTGGCCGACCTGCAAGCGCAAGGCGTGCCGATCGAGGGCGAGGCGGGCGTCGGCTACCGCATGCGTGCGGGCTACGACCTGCCACCGCTGATGTTCACCCGCGAAGAAGCGCAGGCCCTGGTCGCCGCCGTGCGCATCGCCCAGCCGCAGCTCGACGCGGCGCTGGCGGCACAGGCCGAAGGCGCAATGTCGAAGATCCTCGCGGTGCTGCCGGTGGCCGCACGCGTCGCGGCCGAAAGCTTGCCCGTCTACGCACCGCCGGTCGGGCCCGACGAGGCGACGCGCGCCCGGCTCGAGGCGCTGCGACTGGCCGCCGAATCGCGGCGCAAGGTGCACCTGAGCTACCGCGACCTGAAGGACAAGACCAGCGAGCGCACCGTGCGCCCTCTCGGCTGCTTCTACTGGGGTGCGGTGTGGACGCTGGCCGCGTGGTGCGAGGTGCGCGAGCACTTTCGCAATTTCCGCATCGACCGCATCGTGCAGATGCAGGTGCTCGACGAGGGGTTCCGCGACGAGCCGGGCAAGACATTGGCCGACCTGATGCGATCGGTCGAAGCCGAGATGGCGGAGCGCGACAGCAGCACCGACGCGTGACTACTTGTACAAGAGATGCGGCAGCCACAAACCGATTTGCGGAAACACGTAGAGCAGCGCCAGCGCCACCACCTGGATGCCCATGAACGGCATCATGCCCGCGAAGATCTGGTTCAGCGTCACATGCCGCGGCGCCACGCCCTTCAGGTAGAACGCCGCCATCGCGACCGGCGGCGAGAGGAACGCGGTCTGCAGGTTCAGCGCCACCAGCAGGCCGAAGAACAGCGGATCGACATGGAACTTGGCCAGCAGCGGAATGAAGATCGGCATGAAGATGACGATGATCTCGGTCCATTCCAGCGGCCAGCCGAGGATGAAGATGATGAACTGGGCGAGCAGCATGAACTGAAGCGGGTTCAGGCCGAGCGAGAGCACCCAGTGCTCGACGACTTCCTGCCCGCCGAGCAGCGCGAACGACGCTGAGAAGATCGACGAGCCGACGAACAGCCAGCACACCATCGCGCTGGTCTTGGCGGTGAGGAAGGACGATTCCTTGACGATGCCGCCGAGCTGGCGCAGCGTGGTCGCGAGCGCGGGGCCGCCGTTGGCCTTGTTCTCGCGCCGCACGGCGATGTAGCGATACACCGCCGCGAGCAGCACGCCGCCGAACGCGCCGACCGCCGCAGCCTCGGTCGGCGTGGCCAGCCCGAACACGATCGAGCCGAGCACCGCGACGATCATCAGCGCGAGCGGGAAGAACGAGGCCAGCAGCATCTTGAAGATTTCCAGCCGCTGCCAGTTCATCAGCCAGCTGATCGACAGCGCGGCGGCCACCCCGAGCGCCAGCACGACCCAGATCCAGGTCGGTGCCGCGACGCGCTCGCCGGCCGGCACGGGCGTGGGTGACGCGGCCGCGGTGACCCCTTTCTCCGCTTCGACGGCCGGGGCGGCGGAGGCGGCACTGTCGGCGGGCGGCTCTTGCAGAGCGCCCTCGTCCTTCGGCGGCTCCTGCAGGTCGGACGACTCCGCCGGCCTCTCGTTGACGTCGGCCGCGATGGCGCCACCCGCTTCGACCAGCCCCGCGGTGTCGGTCGCGGCCAGCGGTGCGGTCGCGAGGGAGTAGGTCGCGCTCAGCAGCGCGGCGATCGCGATCGCGGGCAGCAACGCAATGAACAGCTGGCCCATCACCGCGCGGCGCGGCAGCGAGGTCTCACGCAGGCCGGCGGCGAGGCCGGCCAGCGCGTTGCGCGCCCGCGGCACGAGCGCGGCCGACAGCGGCGGCAGCGCGATCTGGCGCTCGCTCTGGGGCAGTGGCGGCGCCAGATGCGGCTTCCACTTGGCAAGCACGATCACATAGGCGACGTACAGCGCGGCCAGCATGATGCCGGGGAAGAAGGCGCCGGCGTACAGCTGCACCACCGACACGCCGGCAGTCGCGCCGTAGACGATCAGCAGCACCGACGGCGGGATCAGGATGCCGAGGCAGCCGCCGGCGGTGACGGCCCCCGCCGCCAGCTTGACGTTGTAGCCGGCGCGCAGCATCGCGGGAAAGGCCAGCAGCCCCATCAGGGTCACCACGGCGCCGACGATGCCGGTGGCGGTGGCGAAGATCGCGCAGGTGACGACGGTCGCGACCGCGAGCGACCCCGGCACGCGCGCCATCGCGAGGTGCAGGCTCTTGAACAGCCGCTCGATCAGCGCCGCGCGCTCGACCAGGTAGCCCATGAAGACGAACAGCGGGATCGCGATCAGCACGTCGTTAGACATCACCGAGTAGGCGCGCTGCACCATCAGGTCGAGGATCTGGCGAGCGGCGATCTCGGGGTTGACGCTGCGGTAGGCGAGCCAGCCGAAGAACATGCCCATGCCCATCAGCGTGAACGCGGTCGGAAAGCCGAGCATGATCGCCACGACCACCAGCCCGAGCATGATCAGGCCGAGGTGGCCGTTGGTGATGTGGCCCCAGGGCGTGACCGTGATCAGCACCGCGAGGATCACCGCCATCAGCGAGAAGCCGAACCACAGTTCCTTGCGGATCTTCACTCGGCGCTCCGCGCGACGACGATCTTGTCGAGCTTGTCGATGTCCTCGTCCTTCACGTGGACCATCTCCTTGAGCTTGTCGACGTCGACCTCTTCGACGTCCTGCTCGCGCGAAGGCCAGTCGCCTTCGCGCAGGCAAATGACGCAGCGAATGATCTCGACCACGCCCTGCAGCAGCAGCGCCGCGCCGGCGACCGGGATCACGAACTTGAACGGGTACAGCGGCAGCGGGTCGGCGTTGAAGGTCTGCTCGCGGATCGCGAGCGACTCGTTGGCGTAGGTCCAGCCGGCCCAGGTGAGCGCGACGATGCCGGGCAGGAAGAACACGATGTAGAGCACCAGGTCGATCGTCGCCTGCGTGCGCGGGCGGAAGAAGCCGTACAGCACGTCGCCTCGCACATGGCCGTTCTTGGCCAGCGTGTAGGCGCCGGCGGTCATGAACAGGGTGCCGTAGAGCATGATCTGGGCGTCCAGCACCCACCCGTGCGGGACATTCAGCACGTAGCGCGAGAACACCTCGAGCGAGATCAGCACCGTGAGGCCGACCACGGTCCACGCACAAGCCTTTCCGAACC
Organism: Piscinibacter sp.; assembly: GCA_036507085.1. Lineage (GTDB taxonomy): Bacteria > Pseudomonadota > Gammaproteobacteria > Burkholderiales > Burkholderiaceae_C > Albitalea. Next base: position 18,447 of record DASXQQ010000039.1, read on the forward strand.
AGGTGGAAAAGCGGTCGACCGCGAGAAGCATCTTCTGCATGGAGTTGCCTCGACGAAAAAGGGGGCGCCGTTCGAGGCGCCCCTTCGTTCTTGTCGGCCTTACACCTTCTTCGCCGGCGCCTTGCCGAAGAAGTGGTTGTACGCCATCCTGAAGTCGACCGTGTAGTCGTTCTGCCACTGGCCGGCACTCTGGGCGAACGCCTTCTGCGAATCGAGCACCTTCTTGAACAGCGGGTTCTCCGTGCCCTTGGTGGCGATGATCTTGTCCCACGCGGCGAGCTGGGCGCGCAGGATCGTGTCGGGCGTCTTGTAGAACTTGACGCCGGCCTTCTTCAGCTCTTCGTAGTCCTTCGTGTTGCGATCGATCGCCTTCCAGCTCATGTCGGCGCTGGCGGCCTGCACCGCGTAGTCGATGATCGCCCTGAGATCGGCCGGCAGCGCCCTGTACTTCGGCCCGTTGAACAGGATCTCGAACTGCTCGCCGCTCTGGTGGAAGCTTTGCAGCATGCAGATCTTCGCCACGTCCTGAAAGCCGAGTGCGCGGTCGCTCGACGCGTTGTTGAACTCCGCCGCGTCGATCAGGCCGCGGTCGAGCGCCGGCACGATGTCGCCGCCGGGCAGCGGGTTCACCGAGGTGCCCATCGCGGAGAAGATGTCGACCGACAGGCCGACGGTGCGGAACTTCAGGCCCTTCATGTCCTCGACCCGCGCGACCGGCTTCTTGAACCAGCCCAGCGGCTGGGTCGGCATCGGGCCGGTGAGGAAGGACACGACGTCCATGTTCAGCGCCTTGTAGATTTCCTCGACCAGGGCCTTGCCGCCGCCGTAGTAGTGCCACGCCAGCACCATGTTCTGGTCCATGCCGAACGCCGGCCCCGAGCCCCATAGCGCAAGCGCGGTGTTCTTGCCGTAGTGGTAGGCAATCACGCCGTGGCAGCCGTCGAGCGTGCCCTTGTTCACCGCGTCGAGCAGCTGGAACGCGCCGGCAACGGCGCCGGCGGGCAGCACCTCGAGCTTCAGGCGGCCGCCCGCCATGTCGTTGACCTTCTTCGCGAAGTCGTTCGCGTACTCGTGGAAGATGTCCTTCGTCGGCCATGCGCTCTGGAAGCGCAGGCTGATCGGTTGGGCGCGCACGACCATCGGCGCGGCGAGTGCGCCCGCGGCACCTGCGGCGGTGGCGGCCCTCTTCAGGAAGCGACGACGCTGGACCGGGGAGGTGGTGCTCATCCTGGTCTCCTTCAGTGAGAGTGGGCGGGCTCGCTGACTCGACGCACATCACGCCCGCGTTGCGTGCGCCGCAACCACTGTCTGCCTCGCTCCGCGACGGGACAACTAGGTGTAACCCCCGCCGCGCCCGCTGCTCGCACGCGCCTACTGGCGCACGCCTTCGACGGCGATCAGCAGGCGCACCGTGTCGCCGACGAAGGGCAGGCCGAAGGTGCTGCCGAAGTCGCTGCGCAGCAGAACGGCCTCAAAGTCACCGCCGCAGACCTCGCGCTGCAGCGCGGCATCGGTGCGGCAGGCGAAGCGCAGCGCGTGCAGGCTCAGCGGCTGCGACACGCCGCGCCAGCTGAATTCGCCGCGCACCTCGCGCAGGCGCTCGCCGTCGAAGCGCCACTGGCTGGCGACGAAATAGGCCTGCGGGTGCGCGTCGCTCGCGAGGAAATCCTGGCCGCGCAGCACCCGGTCGAGCACCGGCACGCCGCTGCTGACCGAGCCAGTGTCGATGCTGATCGACACGTCGCCGCGGCCGGCGCTGCGGTCCAGGCGGACGCTCCCTTCGACGCGGTCGAAGCGACCGCGCTGGGTCGAGGTGCCGAAGTGGCGTGTCTCCCAGTGCACGCGCGTGTGAACCGGGTCGAGGCTGTAGGTCACGGGCTCGGCCGCGGCCAGGCCGGCCATGAACACGCCGGCAGCGCCGAGGAGGGCGACCAGTGGGCGGCGCTTCATGGTGTCGGCTCGCGGCTTATTGCTTGACCGCCTCGATCTGGATCAGCAGGCGGATGCTGTCGGGCAGGCCGAAGTTCAGGCCGTAGTTCATGCCCCACTGGCTGCGCGCGATGGTGGTCTCGAAGTCACCGCCGCAGACCTCGCGCTTGAGCAAGGGGTTGGTGTAGCAGTTGAAGTGGCGCGCATTCAGCGTGACCGGCAGCGTCTTGCCGAGCATCGTCAGGCTGCCGGCCACCGCGGTGATCTTGTTGCCGTCGAAGCTGAACTGGTCGCCGACGAACTTCACGCTGGGCGTTTCGGCGGCGTTGAAGAAGTCCTTGCTCTTCAGGTGGCCGTCGAGCGGGCCGACGCCGGTGCTGACCGAGCTCGCGTCAATGGTGATCTCGGCCTTGCCGGTCTTGGCGCTGCGGTCGAGCGTGACCGCGCCTTCCTTGCGGTCGAAGCGGCCGCGCAGGGTCGAGGTGTTGAAGTGGCTCGCCTCGAAGGTCACGAAGGTGTGCGTCGGGTCGATGCTGTAGGTGGCGATCTCCGCCTGCGCGAGGCCGGCGCTGGCGAGGGCGGCAAGGGCGATGAGGGTCTTGTTCATGGTCGGGTCGTCGGTTGGGTGGAAGGGGGATGGAAATCAGAGCGCGGCCACGCCGGTCAGCGTGAGCTTGAACTTGACCTGCACGTCGTTGGCGACCATCGAGGTGTCTTTCCAGTCGCCGTCGCCGATCCGGTAATCGAGCCGCTTGATGACGAAGCTGCCGGTCGCGGTGGTGGTGCCGCCGGCCTGCGCGAGGACCACCGGCACGACCACGTCGCGGGCGGCGCCCTTGATCGCGAGCTTGCCGGCCACGTCGAAGCGGCCGGGGCCGGCCGGCTTCACGCTGGTCGACTGGAACGTGGCCTGCGGGAACTGCTTGATGCCGAACCAGTCGGGCTTGGCGAGCTCGGCCTCGGCCTCGGCGACGCCGAGGGCGACACTCGCGAGATCGATGGTCAGCGCGACCGTCGCCGCTTCGGGCTTCTTCGGGTCGAACGCGAGCTGAGCGTCGAACCTGCGAAAGCGCCCGTCGACCGGCACGCCCATTTGCTTGCTGGTGAAAGCGATCTCGCTTTTCGCGGCGACCAGTTGCTGGGCCGAGGCCGGCAGCGCGGTCGATACGAGCAGCGCGAGGGCGGCGGCGGCGAAGGTGGTTTTCATGCGAGCTTTCATCGGGGTGTCGTGGAGGTCAGGGAAACGTGTCAGGCGCGGCTCGGCCACATCCGCGACAGCGAGGCGTCGCGATCGACCAGGTGGTGCTTCAGCGCGGCGCCGGTGTGGGCGAGCACCAGCAGCGCCATCACCCAGGCGAGGCGTTCGTGCCAGGGCTTGATCGCTTCGGCCAGCGCCTTGTCGACCGGCACGAAGTCGGGCAGCGGCAGCACGCCGAACAGCACCACCGGGAAGCCGGCCGCCGAGGTGTAGGCCCAGCCGACCAGCGGTACCGCGAAGAACAGCAGGTACAGCAGGTTGTGGGTACCGTGCGCCGCGAAGCGCTGCCAGGCCGGCATCGGCAAGTCGTCGGGCGGGCGGTGGGTCAGGCGCCACAGCAGGCGCCAAGCCGACAGCGCGAGGATCACCGTGCCGGCCCACTTGTGCCAGTTGTAGAGCTTCAGGCGCTGCGGCGACAGCGGCAAGTCGACCATGTACAGGCCGACGATGAACGAGCCGGTGATCGCCAGCGCGAGCAGCCAGTGCAGCACGATGGCCGTGGCGGTGTAGCGGGAAGGTGCGGAAGCGGTCATGGCGGGTCGGTCAAGCGGCATGCACGGACATACGGGCCCGTGGCGAGGACGGACGCACTGTAGATGCCGCCGCGCACCCGCCAGTTCACTGCGCTTGACGTGAACGTTCAAAAAAATGCCGCAAGCGTATCGCCGGGTTACCGTCGCAACCCGTTCAACGCTCCATTTGTGCGGTCTTCAGACTTTCCGTGCGGATGTCCTCGGTAAGCTGGGCCTTCAGCTCCGAAAACCGCGGCGTGGTCTTCAGCGTGTAGTGGCGCGGGTACGCAAGGTCGATCGCCAGCTCGCGCTTGATCCGCCCGGGCCGCGCGCTGAACACGATGCAGCGGTTGGCCATGAAGATCGCTTCGTCGATGTCGTGGGTGACGAACAGGACCGTCTTCTTGTGCAGCTCCCAGATCGACAGCAGCAGCTCCTGCATCAACGCGCGGGTCTGGTTGTCGAGCGCGCCGAAGGGCTCGTCGAGCAGCAGGATCTTCGGGTCGTTGGCGAGCGCACGCGCGAGCGCGACGCGTTGCTGCATGCCGCCCGACAGCTGCTTCGGGTGGTGCGACTCGAAGCCGGCGAGGCCGACCTCGGCGATGAAGCGCTGGGCGATCTCCGCCTGCTGCGCCGCCGGCAGGCCTTTTTCGCGCAGGCCGAAGCAGATGTTCTCGCGCACCGTCAGCCAGGGGAACAGCGTGTAGCTCTGGAACACCATGCCGCGCTCGGCGCCCGGGCCGCGCACCGCCTCGCCGTCGAGCAGGACCTCACCCGTGCTCGGCGCGTCGAGGCCGGCGACGATGCGCAACAGCGTCGACTTGCCGCAGCCCGAGGGGCCGAGGATGGTGATGAAGTCGTTGCTCGCGACGTCCAGCGTCGACGGCTGCAGCGCGACGGTCGGCGCGCCGCCGCGCACGCCGTCGAAGCTGCGACCGACCCCGCGAAGCGACAGCCGGCTCACAGCGAGGCCCAGCGAAACAGCGACCTATTCATCGCCTTGAACGCCAGGTCCGACACCAGCCCGATGACGCCGATCGTCAGGATGCCGAAGATGATCTGGTCGGTGGCCAGCAGCGCCTGGCTGTCGGTGATCATGTGGCCGATGCCGTTGGACGCGCCGATCAGCTCGGCGACGATCACATAGGTCCAGGCCCAGCCGAGCACGAGGCGCAGCGTCTCGGCGATGGCAGGCGCCGCCGCCGGCAGCAGCACCCGCTGGACGATGCCCCAGTCGCTCGCGCCCAGGGTGTAAGCCGCTTCGACCAGGTCGCGGCGGGTGTTGCCCACGCTCACCGCGACCATCAGCACCAGCTGGAAGAACGCGCCGATGAAGATCACCGCGAGCTTTTGCGCCTCGCCGATGCCGGCCCAGAGAATCAGCAGCGGAATGAAGGCCGACGCCGGCAGGTAGCGCGCGAACGAGACGAAGGGTTCGAAGAAGGCCTCGACCGGCTTGTAGGCGCCCATCGCGACGCCCAGAGGCACGGCGAGCAGCGCGGCGAGCACGAAGCCGCCGACGACGCGCCACACCGTCATGCCGATGTCCTTGGCAAAGCCCTGCTCGGCGAGCAGCGTCCAGCCGGATCGGACCATCGTGATCGGGTCGGCGAGGAAAGTCTTGGAGACGAAGCCGCCGAGGGTTGCGAGCGCCCACAGCGCGACGAATAAGACGAAGAACAGCACGCCCAACCCGAGACGCGGGCCGGGAGCGACGGGTCGCAGCGGCTTCAAGCTATTGGATGAAGCGAGTGTCTTGCAGGCTCTTCAGATCGGGGATCTGCTTGATGATGCCGATCTCCAGCAGCAGGTCGGCGGCTTCCTTGCTGAACTGCTGCAGTTCGCCGGCGAAGAACTTCTGGTTCGCCGCCTTGTCCTGCCAGCGCAGGTAGGCCGCCGACTTCTCGAACGCCTCGCCGCTTTGCTTGACGTCGGCGCCCATGACCTCGAACGACTTCTTCGGCTCGCGCTTGATCAGCTCCACCGCCTCGAAGTAGCTGTCGGCCAGCGCCTTGGCGGCCTTCGGGTTGTCCTTCAGGAACTTCGGGGTGCAGCCGAAGGTGTCCATCACCATCGGGTAGTCGAGGGTGGTCGCGATGATCTTGCCGGCGGTCGGGTTGCTGCGCACCGTCGACAGGTAGGGCTCGTAGGTCATCGCCGCGTCGAGCTCGCCGGCGCCGGCGACGAAGGCGTTCGCCGCCGCCTGCGGCTCGAGCGTCACGACCTTCACGTCCTTCACCGACAGGCCGTTCTTCTTCAGCATCCAGGCCAGGCCGAAATACGGCGCGGTGCCGGGCGCCGAGGCGGCCACCGTCTTGCCTTTCAGGTCGGCGATCTTCGTGATGCCGTTGCGCACCACCATGCCGTCGGCGCCGTAGCTCTTGTCGAGCTGGAAGATCTGCGTCGTCGCCACGCCGTTGGCGTTCCAGACCACCCAGGTCTCCACCGTCGTCGCGGCGCACTGGATGTCGCCGGAGGCGATCGCGAGGTGCCGGTCCTTCTGCGGAATCTTGCGCAGCGTGACGTCGAGGCCGTTCTTCTTGAAGATGCCGGACTCCTTGGCGAGCGTGAGCGGCGCGAAACCGGTCCAGCCGGACAGGCCGATCGCGACCGGCGTTTCCTGCGCTCCCGCCTGGCCTGCGGCGAGCAGCGCGGCGAGGGTGACGAAGAGGGTTGTCGTGGTGCGGCGCAGCGGATTCATCGTGGCTCCTGATGGGGTCAAGCGTGCGAAAACGGCGCCGGCCAGTCTACACTGCGACTTCGCCTGTCTAGACCACTTCGCCATGGCCGCCGACGCCTGCACGCTGACCCCGGGCGACATCCCGCTGCTGGTGTCGTTCCCGCATGCCGGGACCGACATCCCGCAGAGCATCGCGCAGCGCATGACGCCGGCCGCGCTGCTGCGCGCCGACACCGACTGGCACCTGCCGCGCCTCTACGAGTTCGTGCGCGAGATGGGGGCGAGCACCCTGGTGCCCGCGTACTCGCGCTACGTGATCGACCTGAACCGGCCGCCCGAGGACAGCAACCTCTACCCCGGGCAGGACAGCACCGGCCTGCTGCCGCTGGACAGCTTTCGCAAGGAGCCCCTGTACCTGCACGGCGAGGAGCCCGACCTCATCGAGGCCGACCAGCGCCGCGCGACCTACTGGCAGCCTTACCACGACGCGCTGCGCGCGGAGCTGGCGCGGCTGCGCGCCGCGCATGGGGTGGCGCTGCTGTGGGACGCGCATTCGATCTCGAGCGTGCTGCCGCGCTTCTTCGAAGGCCGGCTGCCCGACCTCAACCTCGGCACCGCCGACGGCGGCTCTTGCGCGAGCGCGGTGCAAGCCGCGGCCGAGGCGGTGCTGGCCGCGCAGACGGCTTTCACCCACGTCACCAACGGCCGCTTCAAAGGCGGCTACATCACCCGCGAGTACGGCCGGCCGGGCGACGGCGTCCACGCGCTGCAGTTGGAGATCTGCCACGCCACCTACATGGACGAGGCTTCCCCGTTCGCCTACCGGCCCGAACGGGCGCTGCGGCTGCAACCGCTATTGAAGCGGCTGCTCGACGCCGTGGTGCAGGCGAGCGCGTAGCGGGCTTGCGCCGACGGCATACGCCAGCTCGGCCGGCGCCTCGGCGTCCCACAGGCAGAGGTCGGCCTGCTTGCCCACTTCGATGCTGCCGTGGCTGGCTTGCAGCCCGAGCGCCTGCGCCGCGTGACAGGTGGCGCCCAGCAGCGCCTCGGCCGGAGTGAGCCGAAACAGCGTGCAGGCCATGTTCAGCATCAGCGGCAAATGGGTGGTCGGGCTGGTGCCGGGGTTGCAATCGGTGGCGATCGCCATCGGCACGCGGTGGCGGCGAAACAGCTCGATCGGCGGCGGCGTCGTGTCGCGCAGAAAGTAGTACGCGCCGGGCAGCAGCACCGCCACCGTCCCGGCACGCGCGAGCGCGGCCACGCCGGCCTCGTCGACATGCTCGAGGTGGTCGGCCGAGAGGGCGTCGAATTCGGCGGCGAGCGCCGCGCCGTGCTGGTTCGACAGCTGCTCGGCGTGCAGCTTCACCGGCAGGCCGTGGGCGCGCGCCGCCTCGAACACACGCCTCACCTGCGCCGGCGTGAAGCCGATCGTCTCGCAGAACGCATCGACCGCGTCGGCCAGCCCGAGCCGCACGGCCTCGGGCAGGATGCGCTGCGCGATCTCGGCGATGTAGTCGTCGGGGCGGCCGTCGTACTCGGGCGGCAACGCATGGGCGGCGAGCAGCGTCGTGCGCACATCGACGGCGAAGCGCCGGCCGAGCTCGCGCGCGACCTTCAGGCACTTCAGCTCCGCATCGAGCGAGAGACCGTAGCCGGACTTGATCTCGACCGTGGTCACGCCGTGGCGCATCAGGCTTTGCAGCCGGCATGCCGATTGCGCGAACAGCGTGGCGTCGTCGGCGGCGCGCGTCTCGCGCACGGTGGCGCGGATGCCGCCACCGGCGCGGCTGATCGCTTCGTAGCTCGCGCCCTGCAGCCGCAGCTCGAATTCGCGTGCGCGGTGGCCGGCGTAGACGAGGTGGGTGTGGCAGTCGATCAGGCCGGGGGTGAGCAGGGCGCCGCCGCCGTCGCGCTCGGCGCGGGCGGTGGTGCCGGCGGCGACCTCGTCCATCGTGCCGACGCGGGCGATGCGACCCTCACGGATCGCGACAAAACCAGGCGCTGAGACCGCGCAAGTGTCGTCGGCACAGGCGGCGATGCGCACGTTGTGAAGCAGCAGATCGAACGGCGTGGCCATAGTCTCAGGCTTCATTCAGCAGGCGATCGCGTGCCGCGACGAAACGCTCGCAGGCCTGCGCACCCAGCGCGTGGTCGCCGTCGCTCACCCGGCAGCGGCCGCCGACCCAGACTTGGCGCACCGCGGCATCGGGATGGCTCGCAAAGACGTGGCTCGCGAGCCGCTGCGCCGGCGCGAGCCCCTGCATCGCGCGTCCCGCATCGAGCACGACGAAGTCCGCCGATTGACCGGCGACGAGTCCAGCGATTGCCGCGCCACTCGCGCGCGCGCCGCCGTCAACCGCCCCCAGCCACAGGTTCTCCGCGACCCCGGGCCGGGCCGCTGTCGCGAGCACATTGCGCCGGCGCAGCGCGAGGCGCTGGGTGTATTCGAGCCACCGCAACTCCTCGGCCACGCTGAGCGTGGCGTGGCTGTCGGAGCCGATGCCCCAGTGCCCGCCGGCGCCGACATAGGCGGATGCGTCGAACACCCCGTCGCCGAGGTTCGCTTCGGTACTCGGGCACAGACCGGCGACCGCGCCCGAGGCGGCCAGCGCGCGCGACTCGTCGTCGCTCATGTGGGTGGCATGGACCAGGCACCAGCGGGCGTCGACGCGGGCGTTGGCGAGCAACCATTGCACCGGGCGCTGCCCGCTCCAGGCGACGCAATCGTCGACTTCGCGCTGCTGCTCGGCGATGTGGATGTGCACCGGCGCGCGGGCGTCGATCGCGTGCAGGCCCTGCACCACCTCGTTCAACGCCGCCGGCGGCACAGCGCGCAACGAATGCGGCGCGACACCGGCGCGAATGCCGTTCGAGCGCAGCCGCTGCACGATGGCGAGCAGCGCATCGACGCTCGTAACGAAGCGCTGCTGCTGCGGCAGCGGCGGCGCCGCGCCGAAGCCGCTCGCCTGGTACAGCACCGGCAACAGCGTCAGGCCGATGCCGGCACGCTGCGCGGCGCTCGCCAGCCGCAGCGACATCTCGGCCGGCTCGGCGTAGGGCCGGCCTTGCGGGTCGTGGTGCAGGTAGTGGAACTCGCACACGGAGGTGTAGCCGGCGCGCAGCATCTCGATGTAGAGCTGGGTCGCGATGTCTTCGAGCGCGTCGGGCGTCAGCGCGGCGGCGAAGCGGTACATGTGATCGCGCCAGCTCCAGAAACTGTCGTCGCTCGCGCTGCGCATTTCGGTGAGGCCGGCGAAGGCGCGCTGGAACGCATGCGAGTGCAGGTTGGGCATGCCGGGGATCACGATGCCGGCGCTGCGCTCGACGCCGTCGGCGTGCGGCGTGTCCGCGGCGACGGCCGTCAGCATGCCTCGCTCGTCCCAGCTCAACCGCACGTCGCGCGCCCAGCCCGATGGCAGCAGCGCATGCGGCGCCAGCAGGGCGCGACGCGTGTCGGCAGCGGCGGATTCGTTCATGCCCGCCCCTCCTGACCCAGTGCGTCGAGCCGCACGACCAGCAGGCCGCCATGCGCCGCGGCGGGTCGGGCCTGCAGCGGTGGCATCTGATGGCGCCACAGCAGCGCGTGCAATGGCTGCAAGACCGAGGCCGTTGCAGCACTGGCTCCATCGACGAACCAGACGCCTTCGCTGCACAACAGCAGGCCGGCGTCGGCGGGCGCGACGTCGACGGTCTCGCTGTGGCTCGTCACCTCGGCCTGGTAGCGGCCGCGGCGCACCATCACGTTCAGGTCTTCGCAGGCGCCACCGAGCAGGCTCGCTTGCAGCGCATCGTCGCCGGCAAAGTGGAATGGCTCGCTCGGTCGGTCCAGCCGCTGGTCGATGCCCGCCGCGACCGAGTGCAGGCGCATGCCGTCACCCTGCAGCAAGACCATGCAGCGGTCGACGCCGGGGTAGGCGGAGAACGGCGCGTCGCGGGCGATTTCGGCCACGCTGATGCGCCAGTCGAAGCTGTCGCTGGTCGCGCCCGGCGGGCTGATCGCGAGCTCGCGCGTCAACCCGGCGCCGTTCTTCCAGCGCTGCGGCGCGATGGCGCGCCAGTCGATGGCTTCGAAGGGCGTGCTCACGCGAGCATCGGCAGCTTCAGGCCCTGCGCGCGCGCCGTCTGCAGCGCGAGCTCGTAGCCCGCGTCGGCGTGGCGCATCACGCCCGAGCCGCTGTCGTTGACCAGCACGCGGGCGAGCCGCTTTGCTGCGGCGTCGCTGCCATCGGCGACGATCACCATGCCGGCGTGCTGCGAGTAGCCCATCCCGACGCCGCCGCCGTGGTGCAGCGAGACCCATGTCGCGCCGCCCGCCACGTTGAGCAAGGCGTTGAGCAGCGGCCAGTCGGACACTGCGTCGGTGCCGTCCTTCATGCCCTCGGTCTCGCGGTTCGGGCTGGCGACCGAGCCGGTGTCCAGGTGGTCGCGGCCGATGACGATCGGCGCCTTCAGCTCGCCGCGCTTGACCATCTCGTTGAAGGCGAGCCCGGCCAGATGCCGCTCACCCAGGCCGAGCCAGCAAATGCGCGCCGGCAGGCCCTGGAACGCAATGCGCTCGCCGGCCATGTCGAGCCAGCGGTGCACATGCGCGTTGTGCGGGAAGAGTTGCTTGATCTTCGCGTCGGTCCGGCGGATGTCGTCGGGGTCGCCCGACAGCGCGACCCAGCGGAACGGCCCCTTGCCCTCGCAGAACAAGGGGCGGATGTAGGCCGGCACGAAGCCGGGAAAGTCGAATGCGTTCTTCACGCCGCGGTCGAGGGCGACCTGGCGGATGTTGTTGCCATAGTCGACGGTGGGCACGCCCATCGCGTGGAAGTCGAGCATGGCTTGCACATGCGTCGCGCAAGATGCCGCGGCCGCCTCGGCCAGCCGGGCGTGCTGCGCCGGGTCGCGCTGCGCCTCCCGCCACTGCGCGACGCTCCAGCCCGCGGGCAGGTAGCCGTTGATGAGGTCGTGCGCCGAGGTCTGGTCGGTGACGAGGTCGGGCCGCGGCCCGCCCGCCTTCGTGCGCCGCGCGAGCTCGGGCAGGATGTCGGCCGCGTTGCCGAGCAGGCCGATCGACACCGCCTCGCGCCGCGCCGTGTGCTGCTTGACGAACGCCAGCGCATCGTCGAGGTTCGCCGCCACCTTGTCGAGGTAGCGCGTGCGCAGCCGAAAGTCGATGCTCGCGCTCTGGCATTCGATGGTCAGCGACACCGCGCCGGCGAACGTCGCGGCCAGCGGCTGGGCGCCGCCCATGCCGCCGAGCCCCGCGGTGAGAATCCAGCGCCCGGCCAGGTCGCCGCCGTAATGCTGGCGGCCCGCTTCGGCGAAGGTCTCGTAGGTGCCTTGCACGATGCCCTGGGTGCCGATGTAGATCCACGAGCCCGCGGTCATTTGGCCGTACATGAACAGGCCCTGACGATCGAGCGCGTTGAAGTGTTCCCAGGTCGCCCATTTCGGCACCAGGTTCGAATTCGCCAACAGCACGCGCGGCGCATCGGTGTGCGTCTTGAACACGCCCACCGGCTTGCCCGACTGGATCAGCAGCGATTCGTCGTCTTCGAGCGTGCGCAGAGTCTCGAGGATCTTGTCGAAGCAGGCCCAGTCGCGCGCGGCGCGGCCGATGCCGCCGTAAACCACCAGCTCCTCGGGACGCTCGGCGACGTCGGGATCGAGGTTGTTCTGCAGCATGCGAAACGCTGCCTCGGTGAGCCACGACTTGCAGTGCAGCTGCGTGCCGCGCGGCGCGCGAACGACGCGGCCGGGGGCGCTGCGCGCAGCGCGCGTGGCGGCGCTGGCGATGCGGTCGATGTCGGTGGGGGAATTCATGCGCTGTACCTCGAAAAAACAAAGTGGTCTAGACCACTTTGCTCGAGCATGCGGGAAGACACCAGGCCCGTCAAGCGAGGCGGCGGGCACTTGCCTTGGTTTGTAGGGTGGGCTTCGCGCCGGAACGAAGCACCTGCGCAGTTGTGCAGTGCAGGCGCGAATCTGAGCCGCCTGCGCTGCGCACTTGCAGAGGCGCTTCGCTTCGGCGGCTCAGCCCACGTGATTCGCCTTCGTCGCGCGAGACGCGTGGGCTGAGCCCACCCTGCGAAGGGCAATGACTTAGGGTTAACCCTATACTGGCCCCGCCACTCAGAAGGAGCCCCAAATGGCCATCACCTCGTTCACGTTGCAAGGCAGTCCGCGCAATCGCGCCCCCCGGATCGCCGGACCGATCGGCCGCGCCGCGGCCGGCGCGTACGCCCACGCGGTGGCGCTGCTGGCGTCGTGGCTGCGGCCGCGCACGGAAAGCCCGGCCGAGGCGGCCGCCCGGCTGCGCAGTCTCGCCGACCAGTACCGCAACCAGCCGAGCTACGCCGCCGACCTGCGCGCAGCCGCCGATCGCCACAACAACTTCGGCGAAGGCTGAAGAGTCTGAAGAGAGCAAGCGCTCACAGCAAAAGGCCCGCGCGAGGCGGGCCTTGAGCGCTGCGGGCGTTTCGGTCAGGCGGAGAGCCGGGCCTCGATCTTTGCCTTGGTCTGCTCGAGCTCGGCCGGCAGGTGGTAGGCGAGCTGCTGGAACAGTTCGGCATGCAGGCCGAGTTCGGCCTTCCAGGCCAGCGGATCGATGCTCGTCACCTGGTCGAACTGCGCCCGCGTGAAGTCCAGGCCCTTCCAGGTCAGGTCCTCGTAGCGCGGGGTCACGCCGAAGACGTTGTCGCGGCCCTGCGCCGTGCCTTCGACGCGTTGGAGCATCCACTTCAGCACCCGCATGTTCTCGCCGTAGCCGGGCCAGACGAACTTGCCGTCGGCGCCCTTGCGGAACCAGTTCACGCAGTAGATCTTCGGCAGTGGGGTGCCCTTCGCGCGCAGCTGCTCGCCGATGTCGAGCCAGTGCTGGAAGTAGTCGCTCATGTTGTAGCCGGTGAACGGCAGCATCGCGAACGGGTCACGGCGCACCACGCCCTGGGCGCCGGCGGCGGCGGCGGTGGTTTCACTGCCCATCGTCGCGGCCATGTAGACGCCTTCGGTCCAGTTGCGCGCCTCGGTCACGAGCGGCACCGTCGTCGAGCGACGGCCGCCGAAGATGAAGGCGTCGATCGCCACGCCGGCCGGGTTGTCCCACTCGGGGTCGAGCGCCGGGTTGTTGACCGCCGAGACGGTGAAGCGCGCGTTCGGGTGCGCCGCTTTCGCGCCGGTTTCCTTGGCCAGCGCAGGGGTCCAGTCCTTTCCCTGCCAGTCGAGGAGGTGCGCCGGCGGCGTGTCGGTCATGCCTTCCCACCAGACGTCGCCGTCGTCGGTCAGCGCGACATTGGTGAAGATCACGTCGCGCTCGAGGCTCGCCATGCAGTTGAAGTTGGTCTTCCGGTTGGTGCCCGGGGCGACGCCGAAATAGCCCGCCTCGGGGTTGATCGCATAGAGCCGGCCGTCGGCACCCGGCTTGATCCAGGCAATGTCGTCGCCGATGGTCGTCACCTTCCAGCCCTCGAAGCCGGCCGGCGGTATCAGCATCGCGAAGTTGGTCTTGCCGCAGGCGCTCGGGAACGCCGCCGCGACATGGTGCTTCTTGCCTTCGGGCGAGGTTACGCCCAGCAGCAGCATGTGCTCGGCGAACCAGCCCTGCTCGCGCCCCATCGTGCTGGCGATGCGCAGCGCGAAGCACTTCTTGCCGAGCAGCGCGTTGCCGCCGTAGCCCGAGCCGTAGCTCCAGATCTCATGCGTCTCGGGATAGTGGACGATGTACTTGGTGGCGTTGCACGGCCAGGTGACGTCCTTCTGGCCGGCTTCGAGCGGCGCGCCCACCGTGTGCACGCAGGGCACGAACTCGCCGTCGCTGCCGAGCACGTCGAGCACCGGCTTGCCCATGCGGGTCATGATCTTCATGTTGACCGCCACATACGGGCTGTCGGTCAGCTCGACGCCGATGTGGGCGATCGGCGAGCCCAGCGGCCCCATGCTGAACGGCACGACATAGAGCGTGCGGCCGCGCATCGCGCCGCGAAACAGCGCCGGGGTTCCGTCGGGTTGGCCGGTTTGCAACAATTCACGCATCTCGGCCGGCGCCATCCAGTTGTTGGTCGGGCCGGCATCTTCCTTCTTCTGGCTGCAGATGAAGGTCCGGTCTTCGACCCGTGCCACGTCGCTCGGGCTGCTGCAGGCAAGGAAGCTGTTCGGGCGCAGCTCGGGGTTGAGCTTCTTGAAGGTGCCGCTCGCGACGAGCTGGGCGCACAGGCGGTCGTACTCGGCGGCACTGCCGTCGCACCAGTGGACCTCGCGGGCTTCGGTCAGCGCCGCAATCTGCGCGACCCATTCGATCAGGTGGGGATGGCGAACGTAAGCGGGCGTGTTCAGGCGCAGCCCTTCCAGCACGGGACGGTTCATGGCTTTTCCAATCTTCAAAGTCAACAAAGCGGGATTGGGCAAAGCTTGGTGGCTCTCGCAAGACTTGCCCAATGCCGCTGGCATGGGTACCCGCTTTCGTATGGGTTACGGCGGGTTACGACGGCGGCGCCTTCGGGGTCGCCGGGCACACCAGTGACGGAATTGTCTCGCCAGTGTAATTGGGTGGTAACCACCGGATTTCGGGGGGTCATGTCATTTCGGCATGACCCTATGCACGCTGAGCGAGGCCATCCGCCCTCGCGCGGCCTCGGCCGGTAAGATGCCGCCGCATGACAACCCGCCGCGACGCCCTGAGCTGCCTGTCGGTCGCCGCCGCGTCGCTGGCTTGCCCCGGGCTCGCCCGCGGCGCCGGGGCCGCGCCGCTGCGCTCGCTCGACGACCCGCTGCGGCTCGCCGCCGATGTCGCGCTGGTCGATTCGGGCTTCGCCGGCCAGCTGCAGCGCGCCTTCGCCTACGACACCGGCGTCGCGGTGCAGCTGCTGCGCAGCCCGGTGACGGCGCTGCT
The DNA here is from genome assembly GCA_036507085.1 of Piscinibacter sp. Taxonomy (GTDB): domain Bacteria; phylum Pseudomonadota; class Gammaproteobacteria; order Burkholderiales; family Burkholderiaceae_C; genus Albitalea. Next base: position 33,701 of record DASXQQ010000039.1, read on the forward strand.
GGCGGCGCTGGAGCGCGGAGAGCATGACATCGCACTCGCCAACGCGCCCAGCCTCGAGCTCGCGCTGGAAAAAAAGGGCCTGGCGCACGACCGGCGCCCGGTCGCGACGACCGACTGCGTTCTGGTCGGCCCGCTCGCGCTGCTCAAGCCGCTGGCCGCCGGCGCCGACGCGGTACTCGCGATCACCCGCTTGGCGCGGGCGCAGGCGACGTTCATCAGCGCCGGCGACGGCTCCGGCACGCACCTGACCGAGCAAGCACTGTGGCGCGCCGCCCAGCTCGCCCCGGCCGCGCCGTGGTATCGCGACGCGGCCCCGGGATCCAGCGTGCCGGCGCAGGCGCGCGCCGCCCAGGCCTGCGCGCTGGTCGAGCACGGCGTTTGGGCCGCCGAGGCCGCGACCAAGGGCTATGGCGTGCTGGTGGCTGGCGACCCGCGCCTCACGTTGCCGGTGCACGTGATGCGCTCGTTCCATGCCAAGCACCCGGGAGCCCGCTTGTTTGTTAATTGGGTGGCGGGGAAGGCGGGCGAGCGCATCGTCGCCTCGGTGCGCGGCTACCGCGCGCCAGCGCGCTGAAATGAACCACCCCCGAAGCGCCTTCGGCGCTCCCCCTCAAGGGGGCGACACCAGCGGACCGGCGGAGCCGGATCCGCGGTGTCCGCTTGGCTGCGGCTGGTTCATGCGCCGCGGGCCGCGCGAAGCGCGGTGGAGCAATTGAGATGACGACCCCCACGTCGCTTCGCTTCTGCCCCCCGAGGGGGCGCTCAGCGCCCTTCGGGCGGCCGCGCGGGCGCTGAAATGACGATCTCCGAGATCGAGCGCCAGGCCCTGCTGCTGAGCCTGCAGGTCGCGCTCGCTGCGGTGCTGCTGATGCTGCCGCTCGCCGTCGCGCTGGCCTGGACGCTGGCGCGCGGACGCTTTCACGGCAAGGCAGTCGTCGAGGCCATCGTCAACCTGCCGCTGGTGCTGCCGCCGGTGGTCATCGGCTATGCACTGCTGGTCACCTTCGGCCGCGAGGGCCCGCTCGGGCGCTGGCTGCACGACACGCTGGGCCTGCAGTTCGTCTTCACCTTTCGCGGCGCGGTCCTCGCCGCCGCGGTGATGTCGCTGCCGCTGATGGTGCGCGCGGTGCGCCAGGCGCTGGAGGCGGTCGACCGCGGCCTCGAAGCCGCCGCCCGCACGCTCGGCGCGAGCCGCGCCCGCGTCTTCGCCACCATCACGCTGCCGCTGATGGCGCCGGGCCTGCTCTCCGGCGCGGTGCTCGGCTTCGCCGCGTCGCTGGGCGAGTTCGGCGCGACCATCACCTTCGTCTCCAACGTGCCGGGCCAGACCCAAACCCTGCCGCTCGCGATCTACAGCGCGCTGCAGCAGCCCGGTGGCGACCGCGCCGCGGCGCGCCTGGTGATGTGGTCGGTGCTGCTGGCCGTGGCGGCACTCGGCATCGCGCAGTGGTGCCACCGCCGGGTACAGCACTGGCTGGGGCAGGCCGCGTGATCGAGATCGATCTGAGCATCGTCCGGCCCGCCCTCACGGTGCAGGCGCAACTCGCTGTGCCGGCCCGGGGCGTGACCGCGGTGATCGGCCGCAGCGGCGCCGGCAAGTCCACCTTGCTGCATGCGGTGGCCGGCCTGCTGCGCCCGGCGCGCGGGCGCATCACGCTGGCCGGACGGGCGTTGTTCGACGCCGACCGAGGCATCGACGTGCCGCCGCACCGGCGCGACTTCGGGGTGGTGTTCCAGGAGGGCCGGCTGTTTCCGCACCTGAGCGTGCGCCACAACCTCTTGTACGGCGCCCATCTTTCACGCCAGCGTCACGGCCCGGCCTTCGATGACGTGGTGCAGCTGCTCGGCATCGGCGCGCTGCTCGGCCGCCGGCCGCACACGCTGTCGGGTGGCGAACGTCAGCGCGTCGCGATCGGCCGCGCGCTGCTGTGCCGGCCGCGCGCGCTGCTGATGGACGAGCCGCTCGCCTCGCTCGACCCGGCCCGCCGCCACGAGCTGCTCGGCTACCTGGCCGAGCTGCCGCACCACTTCGACCTGCCGGTGCTCTATGTCACGCACCAGATCGACGAGGTGCTGCGCCTCGCCGACCAGGTGGTGGTGATGAGCGAAGGCCGCACCGTCGCCGCCGGTCCGGCGCTCGCGATCCTCAGCGACTTGAGCCTGCAGCCGCTGGTCGGCCGCTTCGAAGCCGGCAGCGTGCTCGCCGGCGTCGTCAGCGAGCAGCTCGCCGACTGGCAGCTCACGCGCGTCGACGTCGCCGGCCAGCGCATCACCGTGCCGCGCCTCGAAGCGCCGGTCGGCGCGCATGTGCGCCTGCGCGTGCGCTCGCGCGACGTGGCCTTGCAGCGCGAGGTGCTCGCATCGAGCGCCAGTAACCAGCTCGCCGGCACCGTCACCCGCGTGCTCGACCGCGATGGCGCGTACAGCGCGGTCGAGCTCGCGCTGCGCCCGGGCGCGCATGCCGGCGAGAGCCTGTGGGCGCTGGTGACGCGCCGCTCGGTCCACGCGCTGGGCCTCGCGCCGGGACAGCCGGTGGTGGCGAGCTTCAAGGCGGTCGCGGTCGAAGGCCGCTCGGTGGCGCAGTTCACCGAGACCGAGGCCGACGCCGGCTGAACTTTTCGGCATGATGGCGCCCATGACGCGCCGTCTCCTCAGCATCTGCGCCGCGCTGGCCCGACCGGTCGAGATCGAAGGCCGCGAAGTGCTGAGCGCGATCGGCAAGTGCCGCGTCGACGGGCCGGTGCAGGTCCAGCCGATGGGCCTGGCGGGCGACGAGCAGGCCGACCTGTCGGTGCACGGCGGGCTGAGCAAGGCGGTCTACGCCTATCCGAGCGAGCACTATCCGTTCTGGCAAACGGTGCGCGCCCAGGCGCGGGTTTCGCTGTGGGACGAGGCGCTGCCGCACGGCTTGCTGGGCGAGAACCTCACGCTGGCGGGGCTGCTCGAAACCCAGGCCTGGGTCGGCGACGTGCTGCGCTTTGCCGACTGCGAACTCGCGATCAGCGAGCCGCGTTTTCCGTGCTTCAAGTTCAACGCGGCGATGGGCTTCAAGCACGCCGCCAAGCTGATGGCGGCCAACGCCTGGTGCGGCTTCTACCTCGCGGTGCGCAAGCCCGGCCGCCTGCAACCAGGTGAAGCCTTCGAGCTGATTCCCGGCCCGCGCGAGGTCGGCATCAGCGAGCTGTTCCGCTCGAAGATGAGCCGCGCCAAGCTCTGAGCCGCCGGAGCGAAGCGCCTCTGCAAGTGTGCAGCGTAGGCGGCTCATACTCGCGCCTTCACTGCACAACTGCGCAGGTGCCTCGTTGCGGCGCGAGCTACAGTGCGGCTCCCCCAACCGGCCGAACCCATGCTCGCCTACCGACACGCCTTTCACGCGGGCAACCACGCCGATGTGCTCAAGCACACCACGCTGACGCTGCTGCTGCGCTACATGAATCAGAAGGACAAGCCCTACCGGCTGGTCGACACCCACGCCGGCGCGGGCGGCTACTCGCTGGAAGGCCGCTACGCGCAGAAGAAGGGCGAGTTCGAGCAGGGCATCGCCCGGCTGTGGTCGCGCGACGACCTGCCCGAAGCGGTGGCCGACTACGTCGACCTGGTGCGCCGCTTCAACCCGCAGGGCCCGCTCGAGCAATACCCCGGCTCGCCGGCGTTCGCGCAGATGCTGCTGCGCGCGCAGGACCAGTTGCGCCTGTACGAACTGCACCCCACCGACCACCGCATCCTCGAGTCCTACCTCGGCAGCGTCAAAGGCGCCGAGGTGAAGAACGCCGACGGCTTCGAGGGCCTGAAGAGCCAGTTGCCGCCGTCGACGCGGCGTGCGGTGGTGTTGATGGACCCGAGCTACGAGGGCCATGGCGACTACGGCCGCGTGATCGCCTCGCTGCGCGAGGCGCTCGGCCGCTTCGCCGAGGGCGTCTACATGGTCTGGTACCCGCAGGTGCAAAAGCTCGAGGCGGCGCAACTGCCGCGCCGCCTCGAAGCGCTGGCGCCCAAAGGCTGGCTGCATGCGCGGCTGACGGTGCAGGAACCCGACTCGCAGGGCTTCGGGCTGGCCGGCAGCGGCGTGTTCATCATCAACCCGCCGTTCACGCTGCACGACCAGTTGCTGGCGGTGCTGCCCTACCTGGTGGATGTGCTCGGGCAATACGACGGCGCGAACTACCTGCTAGAGCAGCGCGCAGCCTGACCCTGTCGAAGGGCCTGAGCGACTACTTCGCCGCCGGCGCGGCATGCGCCTTCTTCCCTTCTTCAATTGCGCCATCCAGTCAGTCCAGTCGACCGGACCCGACTCGAATCGCTTCTTCAGGTTGGCGAGCACCGCACCCCAGGCGCGGTCGAAATAGGCGTAGGTCTTGTCCCATTCGCCGCCATCGCCCCAGCCGGTGTGGTGCAACGTCACGCGGGTCGATTGGCCGTCGATGTCGTGCAGGCGCACGACGACGAAGGTGCGCTGCGCCCGCGCCTCGGGCAGCGAGGGCGGCGCGTTCCAGTCGAAGCTGAGCATCTTCATCGGCTGCAAGGCCATGAAGCGCATCTCGTCGGCGCCCTTCATGCCCGGCTCGGCCAACGGGTCGAAGTGGATGTGGAAGGCGCCGCCGACGCGCGCATCGACCTCGGCCTGCGGTGCGAAGAACGACTCGATGCCGGCCTTCGTGGTCCAGCTTTGCCAGACCGCGGTGACGGGCGCCGCGACCGTCACTTCCTTGTCGATGGCGCGTTCCTGCGCTGTCGCCATCGAACCCCAAAGCAGCATCACGCAGGCAAGCAAGGCACGCATCGCAGAGGACTCCTGAACCGAAGCGAGAGACACACTACCATCGCGTCCATGCCTGCTCAAGCCGCTGCTTCCCAGGGCCCGCTCGCGGGCCTGAAAGTGCTCGAACTCGGCCAGCTGATCGCCGGCCCGTTTGCCGCCAAGACGCTGGCCGACTTCGGCGCCGAAGTCATCAAGATCGAGCCGCCCGGCGGTGGCGACCCGCTGCGCCAATGGCGGCTGCTGCACAACGGCACCAGCGTGTGGTGGCAGGTGCAGTCGCGCAACAAGAAGAGCGTGGCGCTGGACCTGCGCCAGAGCGAGGCGCGCGGCATCGTGCGCCGGCTGATCGACGAGTCGGACGTGCTGATCGAGAACTTCAAGCCCGGCGTGATGGAAGGCTGGGGCTTCGGCTACGACGAGCTCGCCCGCAGCAACCCGGGCCTCGTGATGCTGCGCATCAGCGGCTACGGGCAGAGCGGACCGTACAAGGACCGGCCGGGCTTCGGCGTCGTGGCCGAGGCGATGGGCGGACTGCGCCACCTGACTGCCGAGCCGGGCCGCGTCCCGGTGCGTGTGGGCGTCAGCATCGGCGACACGCTGGCGTCGCTGCACGGCGTGATCGGTGTGCTGATGGCGCTGCAGCACCGGCACCAGTGCGGGCGCGGCCAGGTGGTCGACGTCGCGCTCTATGAAGCGGTCTTCAACTGCATGGAAAGCCTGCTGCCCGAATACAGCGCCTTCGGCGCGGTGCGCGAGCCCGCCGGCTCGGCGCTGCCCGGCATCGCCCCGAGCAATGCCTACGCCTGCGCCGACGGCTGGGTGCTGGTGGCCGGCAATGGCGACTCGATCTTCAAGCGGCTGATGGGCGCGATCGGTCGCACCGACCTCGGCGCCGACCCGGCGCTCGCCGGCAACGCCGGCCGCGTCGCGCGCGTCGCCGAGATCGACGCGGCGATCGGCGCCTGGACGCTGCCGCGCACGGTAAGCGACGTGCTCGCCGCGCTCAACGACGCGCAGGTGCCGGCCGGGCGCATCTACACCGCGCGCGACATTGCCGAGGACCCGCACTACCGCGCGCGCGGCATGATCGAGCGCATCACCACCGCCGATGGCCTCGCGCTCGACGTGCCGGGCATCGTGCCCAAGCTCAGCGCGACGCCGGGCGCGATCACCCGTCGGGCGCCGGCGCTGGGTGAAGACACCGAGGCGGTGCTGCGCGAGATCGGCGTCACGCCGCAGCAACTCGCTGAGCTGAAACGGCGCGGCATCGCCTGATCGCATCAGCCCGCCGCCGCGGCCTGCCGCTTCAGGTCGCGAAACGCCGCGAACAGCCACGAGCGCATGCCGACGACCAGCGTGTAGGGCCGCTTCTGTTCGGGCGCGAGTTTCTGGTCGGCGAGGTGCTGCTGGGCGAAGTCCTGGCCGACGCGCTGCAGCCGCTCGACGAAGGTCGACGCCTGCGCGCTGCTGATCTGGCCGTGCACCAGCATCAGCAGCTCGCCCTCGCCGTCGAAGCCGCCGCTGTAGTAGTCGCCCGCGACATGCTCGCGGAAATACGCCATCACCGGCCCGTGCGGCCGCCAGCGAAACCCCTTCGCCACCTTCAGCCGGTAGCGGTTCAGCGGCCGCAACTCGATGATGCCGAGGCGGTCGAGCACGACCAGATAGGCCACGCACTCGGCGTCGCTGAAGGTGTAGGTGCCGACCATCTGCTCGAAGGTCCATTGGCTGAGGCAGCAGATCGCCAGCAGCAGCAGCCGCCGGTCGGCGACCACCGCCTTTTCCTGCTCGAGCGTCAGCTCGTGGCGCAGCGGCTGCGCGTCGGCGACTTGGCGCGCGAGTTCGGCGAAATCCATCTTCAGCACGCGCAGCACGTCGTCGATCCGCGACAGCGGCATGTCGGCCTTGGCGAACACGCGCTTGATGCTCGACTCCGACATGCCCAGCTGCCCGGCCAGCTCGGCATAGGTGATGTTCGCGGCCTTCAGCTCGGCCTTGAGTGCGGTGACGAGGTCGTGGGTGGTGCTCATGACGACACCCCGCCCGCCGAGTACGGCGATCGACCCTCAGGGGCCACGAAGAGGCCCCTTCGTGGCCCCTTGAGGGTCGGGCCTTGCTTGGGGCGGCCCGGCGCGGCGGCCCGCGGCGAACAGGTTGACACTGGATGTCTCATGCGCTGGCGGCGAGTATCGCGAGCGGGTACCCGCGAGGGAATGCGGTGCAACCCTCCCGCGGGGGATGGCAGGAGCCGGGTCATCCGTTAAATTCCATCTCCACCGCCACCGCGAGGAGCGCGCTTGAGCACCCCCGAACATCCCAACCAGTTCGACCTGCTGCGGCAGCGCCGTTTCGCGCCGTTCTTCTGGACCCAGTTCCTCGGCGCCGGCAACGACAACCTGTTCAAGTTCGCGTTCACCGTGCTGGTGACCTACCAGCTCGAAGTCGACTGGCTGCCGCCTTCGCACGCTGGGCTCGCGATCGGCGCGCTGTTCATCCTGCCGTTCCTGCTGTTTTCCGCCACCAGCGGCCAGCTTGCCGACAAGTTCGACAAGGCGGTGCTGATCCGCTTGGTGAAGTCGCTCGAGATCGCGATCATGGCGCTCGCTGCCTGGGGCTTCATGACGCAGCAGGTGCCGGTGCTGCTCGCCTGCGTGTTCCTGATGGGGCTGCACTCGACGCTGTTCGGACCGGTCAAGTTCGCCTACCTGCCGCAGCACCTGAACGAGCGCGAGCTGACCGGCGGCAACGGCATGGTCGAGATGGGCACCTTCGTCGCGATCCTGCTCGGCAACGTGGCCGGCGGCCTGCTGATCGCCCTGCCCGAGGTCGGCGCGCGCGCGGCGGCCGTCGCCTGCGTCGGCCTGGCGGTGCTCGGCCGGGTGCTGTCGCAGTGGGTGCCGGTGTCGCCGTCGACCGACCCGCGGCTGCGCATCAACTGGAACCCGGTCAGCGAGACCTGGCGCAACCTGCGGCTCGCGCACGACAGCATCGTCGTGTTCCGCTCGCTGCTCGGCATCTCGTGGATGTGGTTCTTCGGCGCGGTGTTCCTGTCGCAGTTCCCGTCGTTCGCGAAAGAAGTGCTGCACGGCAACGAGCAGGTGGCGTCGCTGCTGCTGGTGGTGTTCTCGATCGGCATCGGCACCGGCTCACTGCTGTGCGAGGTGCTGTCGCGCCGCCATGTCGAGATCGGCCTGGTGCCGCTGGGCGCGATCGGCATGAGCGTGTTCAGCGTCGACCTGTACTTCGCGTCGCGCGCCCTGCCGGGCGTGGCCAGCCTCGCGCTCGGCGAGTTCCTCGCCCAGCCGGCGCACTGGCGGGTGATGGCCGACCTTGCGCTGCTGTCGCTGTTCGCCGGGCTGTACAGCGTGCCGATGTACGCGCTGATCCAGCTGCGCTCGCAGCCGAGCCATCGCGCCCGCATCATCGCGGCCAACAACATCCTCAACGCGCTGTTCATGATCGCCAGCGCGATCGGCGTGAGCGTGCTGTTGAAGCTCGGCCTGACCATCCCGCAGGTGTTCCTCGTCGTCGCCCTGCTCAACGCGCTGGTCGCGGGCTACATCTTCCTGCTGGTGCCCGAGTACCTGCTGCGTTTCGTCGCCTTCATCGCGACGCGACTGATCTACCGCTTCGAGGTGCGCGGCGACGAGCACATCCCGACCGAGGGAGCGGCGATCCTGGTCTGCAATCACGTCAGCTACGTCGACGCGGTGCTGCTGATGGCCGCGAGCCCGCGGCCGATCCGCTTCATCATGGACCACCGCATCTTCCAGGTCCCGGTGCTCGGCTGGCTCTTCAGGCTCGGCAAGGCCATCCCGATCGCACCGCAACGCGATGACCCGCGGGTCTACGAGCGGGCGTTCGCGCAGGCGCGCCAGGTGCTGAGCGACGGCGACCTGCTGTGCATCTTCCCCGAAGGCGCGATCACCCACGACGGCCGGCTCGGCGAGTTCAAGGGCGGGATCATGAAAGTGCTGGAAACGAATCCGGTGCCCGTCGTGCCGCTGGCGCTGCGCAACCTCTGGGGCTCGTTCTTCTCGCGCGTCGATGGCGCCGCGATGACCCGGCCGTTTCGTCGCGGGCTGTTCAGCCCGGTCGGTGTGGTCGCCGGCGACCCCCTGCCCGCGGCGGCGGTGACGCCGGCGCTGCTGCGCGATCGGGTCGGTGCACTCCTCGCCGGTTGAGCGCGGCTTCGATCGGCGAGCCCCGCCGCGCTCGGACACAATGGACAATGGCGGCCAACCGTGGAGAAAGACCCCGATGGCCCAGCCGCTGAGCCGCGCCGCGCTCGTTCGTATCGCCCCGTTCGCCGTGTTCATGGCGCTGCTCGCGCTGCGCAGCGAACTGCCGGGTCGGCTGGGGGACGACATCGACGCGCGCTGGGTCTACGGCTGGACGGTGCTGCTGGTCGGCGCGCTGCTGTGGCGCTTTCGGCGCGAGTACGGCGAGTTGTCGGCGCAATTGCTGCCCGACGCCAAGGAAGCGCTGCTCGGCGTGGCCGTCGGCGCGCTGGTGTTCGGGCTCTGGATCGTGCTCGACGCGCCGTGGATGAAGTTGGGCGATGCGGGCGCATCGTTCCGGCCGATCGATTCGCAAGGCCAGATGCAGTGGCCGCTGGTCGCCGTGCGCTGGGCCGGTGCGGTGCTGATGGTGCCGGTGATGGAGGAGCTGTTCTGGCGCTCGTTTCTGATGCGCTGGATCGAGCGGGCTCAGTTCGAGTCGGTGGTGCCGGCGCGAGTGGGCATCGGGGCCGTTGTGCTGTCGACCTTCGTCTTCACGCTCGCCCACACGCTGTGGCTCGCGGCGGTCGTGGCGGGCCTGGCCTATGCGTGGCTGTATGTGCGCACCGGCAAGCTGTGGGTGCCGGTGATTGCGCATGCCGTGACGAACGGGGTCCTGGGCGGGTGGGTGGTGATCACCGGGAACTGGGCGTATTGGTAGGCCAGCGACCCTTGCCAACGGGGCCCTGCCGAGCTAATATAACAATCGTTATAACGTTCGAGGCCTTCCGTGCACACCCTCAAACTGACCCAGATTGGCAACTCCGTCGGCGTAATCCTGCCCAAGGAAGTCCTGGCTCGGCTGAAGGTCGAGAAGGGCGACACCTTGTACATCACAGAAACGCCAGGCGGCGTCGCGCTGACGCCTTATGACCCGAGCTTCGAAGAGCAACTGGAACTTGGCCGTGAGTTCATGCGCGAATATCGTGACACCTTCCGCGCGCTGGCCAAATGACATGGCACTGGATCGACAAGCGTCTGCTGTTGATGCTTCACGACGAAAGCTTGGCAGAGCACGGCGGTGCCCCGGGCCTGCGCGATGAAGGTCTGCTCGACTCGGCGCTGGCGCGGCCGTTGAATCTCGTCGCCTACGGTGCCCCGGACTTGCCTGATCTGGCTGCAGCCTACGGCGTCGGGCTGGCGAAGAACCACCCGTTCGTCGATGGCAACAAGCGCTGCGCGTTCCTTGCGGTCGGCTTGTTCGTGCGCCTCAATGGGCATCGCCTGATCGCGTCTCAGGCCGACGCCACGCTCACGATGCTTCGCGTTGCCGCGGGCGAACTCGGCGAAAGCGAGTTCGCCGCCTGGGTGCGAGGGAACATCGCCAAGCGCTGACCGATCGGGTCGCCGCTACAACTCGCCACCCATCCTCGAATAGCTCGCGAACCGCGGAAGACCGCTGGGCGTGAGGTCGCGGTAGGTGTAGGTGACCGTGCTGCCCAGCGGCGGCGGATCGCGCCGCAGCGCATCGGAGAAGCCGGTGCCGAGCCGAAACCGCTGGCCTGCCGGCGTCTGCAGCTCGAGTGCACCCATCATCCCGGCGTACTTGCCCTGGCCCGGCACGTGGCCCACCACCATCGCTTCGGTGTCGAGCAAGGGCTTGAGCTTGAGCAGCGCATCGCTGCGGCCGGTGAGGTAGGGCGCATCGGCGCGGTGCAGCATCAGCCCTTCGCCGCCGCCGCGCGTCACCTCGTGCAGCGCACGCTGCAGGGCCGCCCGGTCGGCGACGCGGAACTGCGCCACCGCCTGAAGCGCAGGCCAGTTCGCCGCCTCGACGATGCGGCGCAATTGCACATGCCGCTGCGCGAACGTGCCATCGGCCTGCGGCAGCTCGAAGACCAGGTAGCGCAGCTCGCGCCACTCGGCGTCGACGGCGCCGGCCTTGCGCACGATGCCCGACAGCGCATCGAAGCCGCCGCGGCCGAGCCAGAGTTCGCCGTCGAGCCGATGCGGCGGCAAGCGCTCGCTGAACCAGGCGGGTGCGTGCACTTCGCGGCCGCTGCGAAAGCGCAGCGTGCGGCCGTCCCACAGGGCACGCACGCCATCGTACTTTTCGCTCACCAGGTAGGGCGCCGGGTCGACGCCGGCATCGAAGGGGTTCGCCAGCAGCAGTGCCGGCGCGGCGGCCCCGCGTGCCGCGGCCCCCCGCGGGAAGATCGCGCCGCCAACGAGGCTCGCGATGAAATGTCGGCGTGCGGTCATGTGCGTTACCTTCGGTCGAGCGCCGCGCAGGATCGCGGCCGAAAGGACTCTAGAGGTGCGCCTGGCGCTGCGACATCGCCCCTTCAGGGGTGTTGCACCGCTTCAGACGCCGCGCTGCCGGTCGAGCTTGAAGCGCGTCGCAAACGCGGCGAACCCCCCGACCTCGATCGCCTCGCGCACGTCGCGCATCAGGTCGAGGTAGTAGTGCAGGTTGTGGATGCTGGTCAGCATCGGGCCGAGCATTTCGCCGCAGCGGTCGAGGTGGTGAAGATAGGCGCGCGAGAAGTGGGCACAGGTGTGGCAGGCGCAGCTCTCGTCGATCGGCCGTTCGTCGCTCTTGTAGCGCGCATTGCGCAGGCGCAGGTCACCGAAGCGGGTGAACAGATGGCCGTTGCGTGCGTTTCGCGTCGGCATCACGCAGTCGAACATGTCGACGCCCGCGGCAACGCCGGCGAGCAGGTCTTCGGGCGTGCCCACGCCCATCAGGTAGCGCGGCTTGTGTGCCGGCAGCCGCTGCGGCGTGTGCGCGACGATGCGCTGCATTTCCTCCTTCGGTTCGCCGACGCTCACGCCGCCGATCGCATAGCCCGGCAGGTCGAGTGCGACCAGCGTGGCCAGCGACTGCTCGCGCAGCGACTCGAACATGCCGCCCTGCACGATGCCGAACAGCGCGTTGGGATTCTCCAGCCGCTGGAACTCGTCGCGGCAGCGCTTCGCCCAGCGCAGGCTCAGTTCCATCGAGTCGCGCGCCTCGCGCTCGGTGGTGAGGTGGCCCTTGGTTTCGTAGGGCGTGCACTCGTCGAACTGCATCACGATGTCACTGTTCAGCACGCGCTGGATCTGCATGCTGGTTTCGGGCGTGAGGAAGAGCTTGTCGCCGTTGACCGGCGAGGCGAACCTCACGCCTTCTTCGCTGATCTTGCGCATCTCGCCCAGCGACCAGACCTGGAAGCCGCCGCTGTCGGTGAGGAGGGGTTTGTTCCAGCCTTCGAAGCGGTGCAGGCCGCCGAACTGCCGGATCACGTCGAGCCCCGGGCGCAGCCAGAGGTGGAAGGTGTTGCCGAGAATGATCTGCGCGCCCATCGCTTCGAGCGAGGCCGGCAGCACGCCCTTCACGCTGCCGTAGGTGCCCACCGGCATGAACACCGGCGTGTCGACCACGCCGTGCGCGAGGGTCAGGCGACCGCGTCGGGCGAGGCCTTCGGTGTGCAACAGTTCGAACGTCAGCATGGCCGGAATTGTCGCAGGCGACTACGATCGCGAGCGGCTCCACACCCCGAGGACGAGCGATGCGTGCCGACCGGTTGCCTCTCTTTGCGCTGCGGGCACTGGCCGTCGCTGCGCTGTGCGGCGCGAGCGGCCTGAGCGGCTGCGCGTCGCGCGACGCCGCGGTGCAGCGCGTCGGGCACGTCGTCGTGATCGTTGCCGAGAACCACAGCTTCGACAACCTGTACGGCCTGTTCCCCGGCGCCGACGGCGTGGCCCACGCGACGCCCGAGCAGGCGACGCAGCTCGACCACGACGGCCAGCCGTTGAAGGAGCTGATCGTCTTCGGCGCCGACGGCCGACCCGACCCGCGCTACCCGCGCATGCCGAACCGGCCGTTTCGCATCGACGCGCCGCCGATGAACCGCACGACAGAGCAGATCGTGCCGAGCCCGATCCACGCGTTCTTCCACCACCGCGAGCAGATCAACGGCGGCAGGAACAACCTGTTCGCGGCGATGTCGCAGGTCGGCGGCTGGACCATGGGCACCTACGACGGCTCGATATTCAAGCTGTGGCAATGGGCGCGCGAGTACACGCTGGCCGACCGCTTTTTCATGGGCGCGTACGGCGGCTCGTACCTGAACCACCAGTACCTCATTTGCGCCTGCGCGCCGCACCACGACGATGCGCCGGCGTCGATGCGCGCACGGCTCGGCGCCGATGGTCGGCTCGCGAAGCGGCCGGGCTCGCCATCGGCCAACGACGGTGCGGTCCAGGTGTCTGGTGATGAAGAGGTGACGCTCGATGGCCTGTCGGTAAACACCACGCAGCCGCCGTACCAGCCGAGCGGCATTGCGCCGGCCGACGGCGGCTCGCTCGACCTGGCCGACCCGAAGGGCAGCGCGGATGAAGGCGTGCCGTTGCCGCCGCAGACCCAGCGAACGATCGGCGACACCTTGTCGGCCAAGGGGGTGTCGTGGGCCTGGTACGCCGGCGGCTGGAACCTCGCGACCGCCGACGGCCGCCAGGGCGCGTCGGTGAAACGCCGGGTCATCTACACGCGCGACGCCGCGAGCCCGATGTTCCAGCCGCATCACCAGCCCTTCAACTACCACGCACGCTTCGCCCCCGGAACCCGAGACCGCGCCGACCACCTGAAAGACGGCGACGACTTCCTGCGCGACATCGCTGCCGGCACGCTGCCCGCGGTGGCGTTCTACAAGCCGGCCGGCCGCTACACCCAACACCCCTCGTACACCGACCTGAAAAGCGGCGACGAGCACATGGCCGACCTGCTCGAGCGGCTGCGCGCGAGCCCGCAATGGAAGGACATGCTGATCGTGCTGACCTACGACGAGAACGGCGGCTACTGGGACCATGTGCCGCCGCCCAGCGGCCCCGGCTGGAGCGACCGGCTCGGCCCCGCCACGCGCATCCCGGCGCTGATCATCGGCCCGCAGGTCAAGCGCGGCTTCGTCGATCACACGAGCTACGACAGCGCATCGATCCTCAAATTCATCACCCGCCGCTTCGGCCTCGAACCGCTGCCCGGCGTGCGCGAGCAGAGCGGCGATCTGAGCGCCGCGCTGCAGCCCTAGGGTGGGCGTAGGGTGGGCTTCAGCCGACGCGTCCCGCGCGCGAATCCCCCTCGCACGCGAGGAACATCGCGTCGCCATAACTGAAGAACCGATAACGCTCGCGAATCGCATGCGCGTACAGCGCGCGGATGCGCTCGTATCCGGCAAACGCGCTGACCAGCATCAGCAAGGTGCTCTTCGGCAAATGGAAGTTCGTGACCAGCGCATCGACGACCCGGAACCCGAAGCCCGGGGTGATGAAGATGTCGGTCTCGCGCGCGCCAGGGCGCAGCGCGCCGTCCTGCACCGCCGACTCCAGCGCGCGCAAGGTGGTGGTGCCGACCGCGACGACCCGGCCGCCGCGCGCGCGCGCCGCGGCCACCGCGTCGACGGTGGCCGCGCCGACCTCGAACCATTCGCTGTGCATCTTGTGCTCGGCCAGGTTGTCGCTGCGCACCGGCTGGAAGGTGCCGGCGCCGACATGCAGCGTCACGTGGGCCGTCACGACGCCGCGCGCGCTCACCGCGGCCAGCAGGGCGTCGTCGAAGTGCAGCGCCGCGGTCGGCGCGGCCACCGCACCCGGGCGGCGCGCGAACACCGTCTGGTAGCGACGCTCGTCGTCGGCGCTGTCGGCATGGGTGATGTAGGGCGGCAGCGGCACATGGCCGTGGGCATCGAGCAGCGCCAGCGGATCGGCGGGGAAGCGCAAGCGCCACAGCGAGCCGTCGGCGCCGTCGCGCGCGCCGACCTCGGCGTGGAATGCGTCGGCGAAGCGGATCCAGCTGCCCGGCCGCGGCGACTTGCTTGCGCGCAAGTGCGCCAGCACCTCGTTGCCGGGCAGCACGCGCTCGACCAGTGCCTCGACCTTGCCGCCGCTTGCCTTCAGTCCGAACAGCCGCGCCTTGATGACCTTGGTGTCGTTGAACACCAGCAGGTCGCCGCTGCGCAGCAGCTGCGGCAACTCGCGAAACAGGCGGTCGCGCGGCGCGTCGCCGCTGCCGTCGAGCAAGCGCGACGCGCTGCGCTCGGCGGCGGGGTGCTGCGCGATCAGCTCGGGCGGCAGCTCGAAATCGAAATCACTCAGCGTGAGCGCACGCGGCGAGGAATGCATGCCGTTGAGGGCCGGACGAGACCCGTTCCAAGGAGGGCAGAATTGTCCCATGGCCCTTCCGCAGCACAACGCCCCCACCCCTGTCGCTGCGCACAAGGAGAAGTCGGCGCCGCACCGTGCCCTCGAAAAGCTCGGCCTCGTGCGCGACATCGACCTCGCGCTGCACCTGCCGTTGCGCTATGAAGACGAGACGCGGCTGACGCCGATTGACGCGCTGCGCGACGGTGACACCGCGCAGGTCGAGGGCATGGTGCGCGACGCGCAGATCCAGTTTCGCCCGCGCCGCCAGCTCGTCGTTCGCCTGGCCGACGACGCCGGCGACGAGCTGGTGCTGCGCTTCCTGCACTTCTACCCGTCGCACCAGAAGGCCCTGTCCATCGGCCAGCGCGTTCGCGTGCGCGGCGAGGCGCGTGGCGGCTTCTTCGGGCTGGAGATGGTGCATCCGAGCTTCAAGGCGGTCGACGAAAGCACGCCGCTCGCGAGCGCGCTGACGCCGGTCTACCCGAGCAGCGCGGCGCTGCCGCAGGCCTACTTGCGCAAGGCCGTCGCCTCGGGCCTGCAGCGCGCCGACCTCGCGGAGATCGTGCCCGCCGATCTGGTGCCCACGGGCCTGCCGAGCTTGCGCGAGGCCTTGCGCTTTCTGCACCAACCGGCGCCCGACGTGCCGCTCGCGACACTGGAGGATCGCAGCCACCCGGCCTGGCAGCGGCTGAAGTTCGAGGAGCTGCTGGCGCAGCAGCTGTCGCAATTGCAGGCGCGCCGCGAGCGCGAATTGCAACCGGCGCCGCGCTTCGAACTGCGCGCCGGCGGGCTGCAGGAGCGGCTGCTGGCCGCGCTGCCGTTCGCGCTGACGCCGGCCCAGCATCGCGTCGGACAAGAGATCGCGGCCGACCTGCAGCGCAACACGCCGATGCACCGTCTGCTGCAAGGCGACGTCGGCTCGGGCAAGACCGTGGTGGCCGCGCTCGCCGCGGCGATCGCGATCGACAACGGCTGGCAGTGCGCACTGATGGCGCCGACCGAGATCCTCGCCGAGCAGCATTTGCGCAAGCTGGTCGGCTGGCTCGAGCCGCTGGGCGTGGGCGTCGCCTGGCTCACCGGCAGCCGCAAGGGCAAGGGGCGACGCGAGATGCTCGCGCGCGTGGCCTCGGGCGAGGCGGCGCTGGTCGTCGGCACCCATGCAGTGATCCAGAGCGAAGTGGCGTTCGCCCGGCTCGGCCTCGCGATCATCGACGAGCAGCACCGCTTCGGCGTGCAGCAGCGCCTCGCGCTGCGCGACAAGCTCGTCGGACAAGATGGGCCCTCCCCCGCGAGGGGGAGGGGCGGGGAGGGGGCGGGCGTCAATCAGAAGCATGAGGATGGGGTTCCAGCGCAGCTGGAACCCCATCTCCTCATGATGAGCGCGACGCCGATTCCGCGCACACTCGCGATGACGCTGTTCGCCGACCTCGACATCAGCACGATCGACGCGCTGCCGCCGGGGCGCACGCCGATCGTCACCAAGGTCTTCGCCGATGGCAAGCGCGACGCGGTGATCGCGCGCATTCGCGACGAGGTCGCGCAGGGCAAGCAGGTCTACTGGGTCTGCCCGCTGATCGAGGAGAGCGAGAAGCTCGACCTGCAGAACGCCACCGCCACCCACCAGCAACTGAGCGCGGCGCTGCCGGGGCGCATGGTCGGCCTGCTGCACGGGCGCATGCCGGCGACCGAGAAGGCGGCGGTGATGTCGCTGTTCAGCGGCGGCCCGATGGCGGTGCTGGTCAGCACGACCGTCATCGAGGTCGGCGTCGACGTCGCCAACGCGAGCCTGATGGTGGTCGAGCATGCCGAGCGCTTCGGGCTGAGCCAGCTGCACCAGCTGCGCGGGCGCGTCGGCCGCGGCGCGGTGGCGAGCGTTTGCGTGCTGCTCTACAGCGGCCCGCTGTCCGACAGCGGCAAGGCGCGGCTGAAGGCGATGGCCGAGACCACCGACGGCTTCGAGATCGCCCGGCGCGACCTCGACATCCGCGGCCCCGGCGAGTTTCTCGGTGCGCGCCAGTCGGGTGCGCCGCTGCTGCGCTTCGCCGACCTGGCGCTCGACCAGGCCTGGGTGGCCACCGCGCGGCGTGCCGCCGCGACGATGCTGGAACGCCAGCCCGCAGCGGCCGACCAGCACGTGGCGCGCTGGCTCGGCGCGCGCGCCGACTACCTGAAGGCGTAGCGGCAGCTTCTCCCTAGCTTGCATGCGCCCGATTGCCGGCGACTCCCCCCGAGGACTAGCATGCGCAGCGGCAGTGACCAACCGGAGGGAACGACCATGAACCTGATTCAACGCGTCCAAAACATCCTTCTCAAGCCGAAAGAGACCTGGCCGGTGATCGCGCAGGAGAGCGCCGACACCGCCTCGATCTACACCGGCTATGTCCTCATCCTGGCGGCGATTCCGGCGATCGCCGGCTTCATCGGCCTGTCGCTGATCGGCGCCGGCGCCTTCGGCTACAGCGTTCGCGTGCCGCTGACGATGGGCCTGACGCACATGCTGGTGAGCTATGTGCTGTCGCTGGTGGCGGTGTTCGTGCTGGCGCTGATCACCGACGCACTCGCGCCCACGTTCAACGGCACGAAAAGCCAGATCAGCGCGCTCAAGCTCGTGGCCTACGGCAGCACCGCCGGCTTCGTCGGCGGCATTTTCAGCCTGGTGCCGGGCCTCGCGATCCTCGGGCTCATCGCCTCGCTGTATTCGATCTACCTGATCTACACCGGGCTGCCGGTGCTGATGAAGTGCCCGCCCGACAAGGCCGGCGCCTACACCGCGGTCGTGATCGTCTGCGGCGTGGTGGCGATGGTCGTGCTCGCGCTGGTGTCGAGCATCGCACTGCCGTCGGGCGGCATGATGTTCGGTGGCATGCCGGGCCGCATGGCCGGCGGCAGCGGCGACGTCACCATCAAGACCCCCGGCGGCGAAATCAAGATCGACACCGCCAAGATGGAAGCGATGGGCAAGCAGATGGAAGAGGCGAGCAAGCGTCTCGAGCAAGCCCAGGCGAGCGGCGACCCGGCCGCGGCCGGCAAGGCGATGGGCGAGGTGATGAGCGGGGTGACGGGCGGCGCGATTCCCGCGCAGGACCTGAAGGCGCTGCTGCCCGAATCGCTCGGCGACCTGAAGCGCGAATCCTTCGAGGCCCAGGGCGGCCAGGCGATGGGCATCGCCGGCTCGTCGGCGCGCGCGGTCTACGCCGCGGGCGACAAGCGGGTCGAGCTGTCGGTCACCGACCTCGGTGGCATGGGCGGCATGGCGGCGCTCGCCGGCTGGGCGAGCGTCACCTCCGACCGTGAAACCAACACCGAGGTCGAGAAGGTCTACAAGCAGGGCACGCGCACGGTGCGCGAGGCGTTTCGCAAAGACGGCAGCCACGCCGAGTTGACCACCATCCTGCCGAACGGCGTGCTGGTCGAGGCCAAGGGCGAGCGGGTCGACCTCGCCGCGCTGAAGCGCGCCCTCGACGGCATGAACCTCGCGAAGATCGAGGCCCTGCAGCGCCCGGCCAAGTAGCACCCCGGCGCGCCACCCGCGCCGCATGAACCGACGCATCAAGCGGACACCGCGGATCCGGCTCCGCCGGTCCGCTGGTGTCGCCCCCTCGAGGGGGAGCGCCGAAGGCGCTTCGGGGGTGGTTCATCTCACCCGCCGAAGTGCATCTGGTACTTGGCGCCGTCGGAGAACAGGCAGGCGCCGGTGCCCATGCCCGGTCCGGTGATCAGGTATTCGCACTGCGCGTTGACCCCCTTGGCGCCGAACGCGTTGGCGATGCCGCGGCGGCCGCTGAAGCTGCGCTGGGTGAAGCCAAGCACCTCGTTGTGGACATGGCCGAACGACGCGTAGCTCGCGTCGACGCGCGTCGCCTCGCCCTGCAGTGTGTCGCCCAGGTAGACGAGCGTGAAGCTGCCGCGCCCGGTGTTGTTGTCGACCACCACCGCGGTCAGCAGGCCGCCCTTGTTGGCTTGTGTGTTCAGCGGATAAAGCCGCGCACTGAGCACGCTCGGCTGCGCGGCGGTGGCCGCAACCGGCGGCGTGATGACGGTCACCGGTCCCGCGCCCTCATGGGCGTGCGCCGGATAAGGCTGGCCGGTGCGCGGGTCGAGCGGGACGACGACGCAGCCGGACAAGACGCTGCCGACGGCCACCGCGGTGGCGAGACTCAGGGCCGGGCGATGGAAAGTGCGCGAACGCGACGGACTCATGCGGGATCTTTCGATGCGCGGCACATGCCGCGGCCGCAGAATCCCCGAGCCGGGGCCGCGCTTCAAGCGCGCGCAGCTCGGGTAGCGAAACGCGCTACCGGCCGGTGCACGGCGCGAACCGGCGCGCCACCCCCTCGGGGGTGATGTCAACGGATCACCGGCGTGCAGGCCTGCGCCGCGGCGGCGCGGTTGTCGAAAAAGTAGCCCTTGCACTGATTGCGCGGGCCGGGACTCACCCGGCCGTCGCTGCAGCACCAGCCGCTCGCCTCGGGCGCCGGCGCCGGCTTGCACAAGGCCTGCGCGAACGCCTGCACCGACGAGAAGACATTGCTGCCGCAGCGGTTCGACCAGCTCGGCACCACGCGTCCTTCCATGCAGCACCAGCCGGTTTCCGGCGCGTCGGCCACCTGGCGCGACCAGTCCTCGAGCTCGCGCAGCTCGCGCGCGTCGGCCGGCATCAGGCGCGGTGCGCTGCGGTTCGGATAGGACGAGAACATGGCCTCGTTCGGCCGCAGGCGAAACGGCGCCCACGCGTTGCTGCGCGAGCGGCAGGCGACGACGCCGTCGGCCACCGCGACCCGCACCGAGCGATCGGGCCGCACTTCGAACAGGAAGCGCGTGCCTTCGAC
>DASXQQ010000040.1:0-7487 GCA_036507085.1 Piscinibacter sp.
CTCGCCAACGCGCTGCGCCGCGTGATCGCCGGCGACCTGCAGGCACTGGACAAGGACTTCCGGCTCGTGCCGGGCGGCGACGAACACCTGTGGACACTGCAGTTGACACCCCGGCGCCAGGACATCGCCCGCTTCCTGAAACAGCTGGAGTTGCAAGGCACCGGAGCGCATGTGCAGGTGATCGTGATCCTGGAAAGCCAGGGCGACCGCACCACCACGCGCCTGACCCCCGAACCCTAGGAACAACATGTTCGACAAAGACCCGCTGACCGCGCTCGAAGCCATCACGGCCGCGCAACAACTGGCGTTCGCGCCGCTGGCCTTCCAGGCGACGTCGGTGATGCGCGACCGTGGCGTGCTGGCCGCCTTGGCCAAGGCGATTCCCCACGGGCTCCCCATCGACGACGTGGCCACGACAACCGGCCTGTCGACCTATGCCACGCGCGTGCTGCTGGAGGCCGGCCTCGGCCTGCACATCGTGTGGCGACGCGACGGGCGTTACCACCTCGGCAAGCTCGGGCACTTCCTGCTCGAAGACGAGATGACCCGCGTCAACTTCGACTTCACCCGCGACGTGTGCTACCAGGCCGCGGCGCATCTGGACGAGGCCTTGTGCGACGGCAAGCCCGCCGGCCTCAAGGCGCTCGGCCCCTGGGCCACCTTGTACGAAGGCCTGTCGATCATGCCGGAGCCCGCGCGGCGCAGCTGGTTCGCCTTCGACCACTTCTATTCCGACCAGGCCTTCCCGGCGGTGTGCGACCGCCTCGCCGCCGATCCGCCAGCCAGCCTGCTCGACGTCGGCTGCAACACCGGCAAATTTGCGCGCATGTGCCTGGAGCGTTTGCCTGCTTGTGCCGTCGGGCTGGCCGACCTTCCGATCCAGCTCGATGTGGCGCGCGAGAACCTGCGCCAGGCCGGCTTGCTGGCACGCGTTCGCTGCCATCCGACCGACCTGCTCGACCGCCAAGCCTGCTTGCCGAGCGGCTACCCGCTGATCTGGATGAGCCAGCTGCTCGATTGCTTCTCCGAAGAGCAGATCGTCGCCATCCTGAGCAAGGTCCGTGCGGCCCTGCCGCCGGGCGGGCGCCTGTGGATCCTGGAGCTGTTCTGGGACCGTCAGCGCTTCGAAGCCGCGGCCTACAGCCTGCAGCAGACCTCGCTCTATTTCACCTGCGTCGCCAACGGCAACAGCCAGATGTACGACTCGACGGTCTTCCTCGCCTTGTTGCCCCGCGCCGGGATGGAAGTCACCCGCGTGACCGATGGCGTCGGGGGCTATCACACCCTGGTGGAATGCGCGGCGGTGGCGTAACCCACCTCGACTAGACTTCGCACCGCGTCAATCGTGGGTGGTGCCGGGCATGGGAGTACAGAGTGGTTGGAATCGCGGGCTATAGCACCGTGCACGCCGCGGGAGTCGACAACGCCGATTCCTGGCAAGCCATCGTCGCCGGCCGATCCGGCTTGAGGCCCAACGCGTTGCCCTGGTGCGACCTGCCCTGCTGGGTCGGCGAAGTGGCCGGCGTCGATGACGCCCCCCTGCCCGTCGAGCTGATGGCCTGGGACTGCCGCACCCACCGCCTGGCCTGGATGGCCTTGCAGCGCAATCAGTTTCGACAGGCGGTGAATGCCGCGGTCGCGCGCTACGGCGCGCAGCGGATCGGCGTGGTGCTTGGCTCGAGCACCTCGGGCATCCGCAGCACCGAGCTCGCCTACAGCCGCCGGCGCGAAGACGGCCGCTGGCCCGACGACTTCGACTACCGGCGCAGCCACTCCCTCGATGCCATGTGCCGCTTCAGCGCCGAGGTGCTCGGGGTGCAAGGGCCGATGGTCGCCCTCTCGACCGCGTGCTCGTCCAGCACCAAGGTGTTCGTGACGGCGCAGCGCTGGATGGCGTGCGGCCTCATCGACGCGGCCGTGGTCGGCGGCGTCGACAGCCTGTGCCTGTCGACGCTGTACGGCTTCAACTCGCTGCAGCTGCTGTCGGGCGACATGTGCCGACCGTTCGACGCCTCGCGCAACGGCATTTCGATCGGCGAAGCGGCCGGCTTCGTGTTGCTCGACAAGCAGGCCGCGGCCATCAACTTCGTCGGCGGCGGCGAGTCCAGTGACGCCTGGCACATGTCGACGCCGCATCCCGAGGGCCTGGGCGCGCAGGACGCGATGCGCGGCGCACTGAAAGCGGCACAGCTTGCGGCCAGCGACATCGGCTATGTCAATGCGCACGGCACCGCCACCCTCGCGAACGACCGGGCCGAGGCCGCCGCCACCAACGCGATCTTCGGCGCCGGCGCGGTGCCGGTGTCATCGACCAAGGGCATGACCGGCCACACGCTCGGTGCGGCGGGCATCACCGAAGCCATCGTCGTGATCCAGGCGCTCGAACAGCAGACGCTGCCGCCCTCGGCCAACCTGCGTGAGCTGGAACCGGAGCTCGCGCTCGACGTGATCACGCAGCCGCGCAGCGCCGAGTTGCGCTACGCGATGAGCAACAATTTTGGATTCGGCGGCAGCAATTGCTCGCTGATCTTCGGCCGGGCGGATTGACGTGTCGCTGCAATTCAATCTCTACGCCGCCGGTGTGTTGGCGCCCGGCATCGGCTCGCTGTCGGAGCTGCTCGCCTTGCGCCGCACCGCGCATACGCCTACGACCACCACATTGGAACTGCCGAGCCCCAAAGCCTTGCCGCCCAACGAACGCCGGCGCGCCAGCCAGGTCGTGCGGCTGACGCTGGCATGTGCCGAACAGGCCTTGCTGGCCAGCCCGTTTCCGGTCGACGCGCTTCGCATGGTGTTCGCGTCGGACGAGGGCACCGGCGAGGTCTGCCAACAGATGCTCGAGGCGCTGGCCACCACGCGGCTGGTCTCGCCGCTGCTGTTCCATAACTCGGTGCACAACGCCCCGTCGGGCTACTTGTCGATCGGCTACCAGAACCGCCAGTCGGCCACCAGCGTGAGCCTGGGGCAGGAGAGCTTTGCGAGCGGACT
The DNA here is from genome assembly GCA_036507085.1 of Piscinibacter sp. GTDB lineage: Bacteria > Pseudomonadota > Gammaproteobacteria > Burkholderiales > Burkholderiaceae_C > Albitalea. The sequence continues at coordinate 2,989 of DASXQQ010000040.1, forward strand.
GCTGTGCGCGGCGAGCGAGGCCTGCTGCAGCGGACAGCCGGTCCTCTTCCTGTCCTACGACCCGCCGATGACCGAACCGATGCGCTCGCTGCTGCCGGTCGTTCAGGCCACGGCCACGGCGTGGATCATCGCGTCAGGCAGCGAGCCGGCGTCGGGCCAGGCCGCGCTCGCCTCCTTCGAGCTGAGTCTGCACCCCACGGCCACGCCAGCGGATCAGGCGCTGCCCGCCTGGCTGCCCGCCGCATGGGCCGCCAACAGCAGCGCGCGGGGGCTGGTGGCGCTGGCCTTGCTCGGCGAAACGCAGGCGCACGCCGCCTGCGAGCTTCGGTTGGGCGCGCAGGTTCTTCGCATCGAGCGCGTGAACGGGGTGGCGGGCATGCTGACCCGTTCGCAGATCCAGAGTCGCATCCCGCACGCTGGAGCGATGTGTCTCCTCGATTCGGTGCAGCGCTGGGACGCGACGACGATCATCTGCCAGGCAGCCGCGCCTACCGCGGACCACCCCCTGGCGCGGGCGCAAGGTGTGCCCGCCGTCGCGGCCGTCGAATATGCAGCGCAGGCCGCCGCCGTGCACGGTTCGCTGCTCGACGAGACCGACTCGCCGCGCGACGGCATGCTCGCCAAGCTCACCGAGGTCGAGTTGTGTGCCGCTGGCCTGGATGAGGCCGGCGGCCCGCTCACCATCCGCGCCGAACTGCTCAGCCGGGTCGCCTCGGGCTGCATGTACAGGTTCGAAGTCTCCGATCAGCGGGCCTGTGTCGCACGCGGTCGATTGCTGGTCGCCTTTCAGGAATGAGTACCACCAACACGGCAGTCAAGCGGGCGCTGGTGACCGGCGGCAGCGGCGGCATCGGTGCGGCCATCTGCGGCGCGCTGGCGGCAGCGGGTGCCCATGTCGTGGTGCATGCGAACACCCGCCTCGATCGCGCGCAGAGCCTCGCTGCGGCGCTGGTGGCGCAAGGCGGACAGGCCAGCGCAGTCGCCTTCGACCTGACGGACGCGACCCAAGTGCAGGCGGCCCTCGACACCCTGCTGGCCGAGGCGCCGATCCAGATCCTGGTCAACAACGCAGGCATCCACGAGGACGCGTTGATGGCCGGCATGTCGGCTCCGGCCTGGCACAAGGTGATCGACACCGACCTGAACGGCTTCTTCCGCGTCACCCAGCCGCTGCTGCTGCCGATGGTGCGCACGCGCTGGGGCCGCATCATCAACATCACGTCGGTGGCGGGGCAAGCCGGCAACAGGGGCCAGACGAACTACGCTGCCGCCAAGGCCGGCTTGCACGGCGCGACGAAATCGCTGGCGTTCGAGCTGGCGGGGCGCGGCATCACGGTCAATGCGGTGGCGCCCGGCATCATCCAGACCGACATGATCGATGAAGCCTTCCCGCCGGAAAAAATCAAGGCCATGGTGCCGATGGGTCGCGCCGGGCGGCCTGACGAAGTGGCCGCCGTGGTGGCGTTCCTGGCGTCGGACGCGGCCAGCTACATCACCGGGCAGATCATCGGCGTGAACGGCGGGTTGTATTGAGCATGGCAGCGCCCGCCCGCACCCCGCAAGCGCCGTCATGGGACGGCGTCTGGATCGCCATCCCCGCCTACAACGAAGAGCGCACGATTCGCGCCCTCGCGCAGTCTGCGCTGGCGCTGTGTCCGCGCGTGATGGTCGTCGACGACGGTTCGTCGGACACGACGGTCGCCCAGTTGCAAGACCTGCCAGTGACATTGCTGCGGCACCCGATCAACCAAGGCAAGGCGGCGAGCCTGTGCACCGCGTTCGACCATGCGCTGGCTCACGACGCGAAGTGCGTCGTGGCGCTCGACGGAGACGGCCAGCACGACCCCCACGATGCGCCGAGTTTGCTGGCCGCATGGCGCAGCCAGCCGGACCGGCTGGTCATCGGTTCGCGGCTGCACGACAAGTCGCAATTCCCGGTGGCTCGCTACCGTGCCAACCGTTTCGCCTGCTTCTGGATTTCATGGGCGGCCGGCCACCCGATTGCCGACTCGCAGTCGGGCTTTCGCGTTTACTCGAAGGCCGTGATGGCCATCGCCACCCGTGGCCGCGTGCACGGCAGCCGCTTCACCTTCGAAAGCGAAATCCTCATCGAAGCAGCAGACCAGGGCCACCTGACGCTGGCCGTTGCGATTCCCGGGCACTACCCGGCCAACGCGCGGCGCAGTCACTTTCGTCCGGTGGTCGACATCGCCAAGATCGTCGTGATGGTCGCCACGCGCCTGCTGAAAAAGGGCATGTACCCGCAGGGCCTGTGGCGCAGCCTGCGGCCGGCGCAGGTCTTGTCGGCGCGGCCGTCTGCCAACCACCATTCCGATGTGAGAGAGCCGTCGCTGTGAGTAGAGCCCTGCTCACTGCCGAGAACATCAGTTACCGATACCCGAAGCAGCCCGAGCTGGCGTTGCAGGGCGTCGCCCTGACGCTGTCGCGCGGCCAGGCCCTGGGCCTGCTGGGGCCCAACGGCTCCGGCAAGTCGACGCTGATCAACGTGTTGATCGGTTTGCGCACACCGCAAGGCGGCTCGGTGCGCCGCCTCGGCGACCAGGCTCCGGTCATCGCCTGGGTGCCGCAGGAATACGCGTTCTACCCGCAGCTCACCTGCCGCGAGAACTTGCAGTTCTTCGTTTCGATGCTGGACGTGTCGGCGGCCGAGAGTGCCGCGCGCATCGCGCAGGTCGAGCAGTCGTGCGTGCTGCAGGAGTTCGCCAACAAGCTGGCGCGCCACTGTTCGGGCGGTGTGCGCCGGCGGCTGAACATCGCCATCGCACTGCTTCAACAACCCGACGTGCTGCTGCTCGACGAACCCACCGTCGGCGTGGACCCGCAGTCGCGCGCGTTCCTGCTCGACCAGGTTCGCCAGCTGGCGCTTGGCGGCACCGCCGTCCTGTACGCGACGCATTACATGGAGGAAGTGAGCGCCGTGTGCGACCAGATCCTCGTGCTGGACCATGGCAAGGTGCTGGCCAGCGGCGACCTGCAGACGCTGTTGCGCGGCGCCGAGGGCACGGGCCCGTTCGACAGCCTCGAGGCGCTGTTCATGCACTACACCAAGCGCTCGCTGCGCGACTGAGGCGAGTCATGCGCCCCTTCAAGCAAGCGCTCAACATCGCCAAAAAGGAATGGCGGCTCTTGCTGCGCAACCCGCACGGACTGGCCGTGCTGTTCCTGATGCCGGCCGCCTTCATCCTCGTGATGTCGTTTGCGCTGAAGAACACGCTGACCTCCGCCAACGTTGAATTTCCGAACACCGGATGGGTGATCGAAGACAGCAGCCCCATCGCGACGCAATGGGCCGGGGAGTGGATAGCGCGCAACGGCGGCGAGCGATTCGCGTCGCGTACGCAACTGCACGAGGCCTTGCGTGCGCGGCAGGTGCAGGCCGGTGTCATCGTGCAGCCGCAATGGCTGGACGAGCAAGGCAAGCCGCGTGCCGACCACATCCAGCTCTGGCTCAGCAATCGCATCCAGCCTTCGGCCGCGGGCCGCCTGCGCGCCGAACTCAGCTATTCGATGCTGCAAGTGCAGATGAAAATCGCCGCCGCTGCTGCGGGTCCGTTCGCCAGCATCTTGCTTGGCAGTGCGTCGAGCGCCGAACTGCTGCCGGCAACGGGGGCGCTGACGATTCGCTATCTGTACGAGATCGAGTCCGGACGCAAGATGAGCGCGGTCCAGCAAAGCGTTCCGGCCTGGTTGATCTTCGGCATGTTTTTCGTCGTCATTCCGATCGCCGGTGTGCTCATCCAGGAGCGCAACGACGGAACACTCACCCGCATGGCCACGTTCGGCGTCACGCCGGGCGCGGTCCTCGGCGGAAAGCTCATGGCGTTCATGGCGCTCAACTGGGTCCAGCTGCTGCTGATGCTGCTGGTCGGACGCTGGCTTGTGCCTGCACTGGGCGGCGATACGCTCTACCTCGACCTGCCGATCGCGTGGTTCCTGTTGATGGTGCTCGCAACCAGTGCCGCGGCGGTCGGCCTGGCGCTCGTGATCGCAGCGCACACGCGGACGTTCGATCATGCCGCCGCACTGGGGGGCGGCGCCAATGTGGTGTTGGGGGCGATTGCCGGAATCATGGTCCCGCGCACCCTGATGCCTGCCGGTATGCAAACCCTGTCGGAGTGGTCCCCGATGGGCTGGGCACTCGACGGGATGCAGGCCGTCTTCCTCGGCGCACCGGACGCAGCCCAGATTGTTCCCAAGGCCTCGCTCCTGCTGGCCTTCGCAGGCGTTTGCCTGCTGCTGAGCTGGCAACCGATACGGCATCCCGAGCGCGTCGCCTGATCGTCGGGCCTTCAAGCCGATGTGAGCGCTGCCGATAATGCGGCGTGGGGGGCGTTCCGACGCGCCCGCCGGAGACCCGCTTGCGCAGCCTGAAGACGAAGAACGCGTTGCTCGCGACATCGCTCGTGCTGCTGACGCTCGGCAGCGTGGGCTGGTTGCAGCACCGGCAGTTGGGACAGGACTACATCGCCTTGCTGCTG
>DASXQQ010000041.1:0-13378 GCA_036507085.1 Piscinibacter sp.
ACCGGCCCTTCGGGTGATCTCAGCAAAGCGGCGCCCGCCGCGTTGCAAATGCTCGACTGAGCTTGTCGAAGGCGACCGAGCATCGTGAGCCTGTCGAACGACGTAGACACCGCTACGTCTGCGCTTTGCGCCTTGCGGGCGTCGCTTTGCTGAGTCACGCGTGCCCTCCCATAGCGTTAACAGGCCCTAGAGCGCTTGGAGCGCGGCCAGGCGACGCATCACCTGCGCGACGATGTCGTTTTGCATCGCGCGAAACAGCAGCGCCTCTTCCTGCTCCTTGGCCAGCGCCACCGTCTCGCTGTAGCTCATGTCGCGGCTGAGCAGGATCTCGGTGGCCGGAATCAGCTCCTTGCCGCTCGGCGTGCGAACGCGAAAGTTCAGCCGCGCGCGCAACTGCAGCTCGCGCACCTGGCCGGCCGCGGTGCTCGCGACGACGCTGCGCTCGCGCGCGTCGGCCAGCGCCTCGAGCTGCACTTGCGCCTGCGCGGCGGACTCGACCACCAGCGTGGTCTGGCTGCTGTCGATGTGGCGGCGCAATTCCTCGGCCAGCGGCGAATGCGGCTTGAAGCCGATCAGCTGAATCGTGCGAAAGCGCAGCTCGGGCGCGCGGCGCAACTCGAAGCCGCAGCCGGCCAGCGCGGCCGCACCGGCAGCGAGCAGCAGGCGGCGCGACAGCAGCGCCATCAGACGACGACGTTGACCAGCCGCCCCGGCACCACGATGACCTTCTTCGCGGGCCGGCCTTCGGCGAACTTGACGAAGTCGGGGCTCGCCAGCGCGGCGGCTTCGATCGCCGACTTGTCGGCCGCCGCCGGCACCTTGATCGCGCCGCGCAGCTTGCCGTTGACCTGCAGCATGAGTTCGATCTCGTCCTGCAGCAGTGCCGCCTCGTCGACCTGCGGCCACGGCGCGTCGAGCAGCTCGCCGTGGCGCGCCACGTAGCCGAGCTCGTGCCACAGCGCGTGCGCCACATGCGGCGCGGCCGGGTAGAGCGCACGCAGCAGCACGCCGACGCCTTCGCGCAGCGCCGCGGTGTCCGCCGCGCTCGCGGTGAGGCTCGCGCCTTCGAGCGCGTTCAGCAGCTTCATTGCGCCGGACACGACGGTGTTGTATTGCAGCCGTTCGTAGTCGTGGCTCACCTGGCGCAGCAGCAGGTGCACCTCGCGGCGCAGCGCCTTCGCGCCGGGGCTCGAGCCGTCGAACGCGTCGCTGCCGCCGGCACGAACGCGCTCGGCCTGCTTGACGCCGAAGGCCCACAGACGGCGCAGGTAGCGGTACGAGCCCTCGGCGCCCGAATCGGACCAGGCCGCACTCTGGTCGGGCGGTCCGGCGAACATCGTGAACAGGCGTGCGGTGTCGGCGCCGAACTTGGCGATGATGTCGCGCGGCTCGACGACGTTGTTCTTCGACTTCGACATCTTCTCGATGCCGCCGAGCAGCACCGGAGCGCCGTCTTCGCGCGCGATCGCGCCCACCGGATGGCCCTTGTCGTCGTAGCGGATGTCGACTTCGCTCGGATAGAACCAGCGCTTCTTGCCCGACGCATCCTCGCGGTAGTACGACTCGTTGAGCAGCATGCCCTGGGTGAACAGCCGGGTGAAGGGCTCGTCGAACGTCACGAGGCCGATGTCGCGCATCGCCTTGGTCCAGAAGCGCGCGTACAGCAGGTGCAGCACCGCGTGCTCGATGCCGCCGATGTACTGGTCCATCGGCATCCAGTAGTCGTTGCGCGCGTCGACCATCGTGTCATGGCTGTCGGGGCAGCAGTAGCGCATGTAGTACCAGGCCGAATCGACGAAGGTGTCCATCGTGTCGGTCTCGCGCCTTGCGGCTTGACCACACTTCGGACAGGCGACGTTCAGGAAGGCCGCGCTCTTGTTCAGCGGATTGCCCGATCCGTCGGGGATCAGGTCTTCGGGCAGCAGCACCGGCAGGTCCCGCTCCGGCACCGGCACGTCGCCGCAGGCGGCGCAATGGATGATCGGGATCGGCGTGCCCCAGTAGCGCTGGCGGCTGATGCCCCAATCGCGCAGCCGCCAGGTCGTCTTCTTGCCGCCCAGGCCCTTGTGCTCGAGCGCAGCGGCCACCGCGTCGACCGCCGCCTGGTACTCGAGCCCGCTGAAGTTGTCGGAGTTGATGGTGATGCCGCCCTGCGTGTCGGCGTACCAGTCCTGCCAGTGGTCGTAGCTGAAGTGTTCGCCGTCGACGCCGATGACCTGCAGGATGTCGATGCCGTACTTCTTCGCGAACGCGAAGTCGCGTTCGTCGTGCGCCGGCACGCCCATCACCGCGCCGTCGCCGTAGCCCATCAGCACATAGTTGCCGACCCACAGCTCGACCGGCTCGCCGCTCAACGGGTGATGGACCTGCAGCCCGGTGGGCAGGCCTTCCTTCTCGCGCAGCGCGAGCTCGGCTTCCGAGTGGCCGCCGTGCTTGCATTCCTCGATGAACGCGGCGAGCTTCGGGTTGCCGGCCGCGGCGTGGGTGGCGAGCGGGTGTTCGGCCGCCACGGCGCAGAAGGTCACGCCCATGATGGTGTCGGCGCGGGTGGTGAATACCCACAGCTTGCCGTCCTGGATCGGCCGTCCGTCGGCGCCGCGAATGTCGTGCGGGAAGGCGAAGCGCACGCCTTCGCTCTTGCCGATCCAGTGCTCCTGCATCAGCCGCACCCGCTCCGGCCAGCCGTGCAGGTAGCTCGGGTGCTGCGGGTCGGCCACGTTGGCCAGCAGTTCGTCGGCGTAATGGGTGATCGCGAGGTAGTAGCCGGGGATCTCGCGTCGCTCGACCGGCGCGTTGCTGCGCCAGCCGCGGCCATCGATGACCTGCTCGTTGGCGAGCACGGTCTGGTCGACCGGGTCCCAGTTGACGACCTGGGTCTTCTTGTAGGCGATGCCTTTGTCCAGCATCTTCAGGAAGAACCACTGGTTCCACTTGTAGTAGTCGGGGTCGCAGGTGGCGATCTCGCGCGACCAGTCGACCGCGAGGCCGAGCGGCTGCATCTGCGCCTTCATGTCGGCGATGTTGTCGCGCGTCCAGCGCGCCGGCGCCACGCCCTTGTCGATGGCGGCGTTCTCGGCCGGCAGGCCGAAGGCGTCCCAGCCCATCGGCATCAGCACGTTGAAGCCCTTCATGCGCAGGTAGCGCGCCATCATGTCGTTGATGGTGTAGTTGCGCACATGGCCCATGTGCAGCTTGCCGCTGGGATAGGGCAGCATCGAACAGGCGTAGAACTTCGGCTTGGCCGCGTCTTCGCGCACGCGATAGGCGTCGGCCGCGGCCCAGGCGTCCTGTGCGGCGCGTTCGATCTCGTTGGGCTTGAATTCGGGATTCATGAAGGTGCGCAGCGCGCTCAAAGGGTCGCGCGATTATAGGAAGCAGGCTCCATGCCCGCGCACGGCTCGCCCGGTCCGCCCGGCGCGCGTCAGCGCGGTGCGGCCGCGGCGCCCGGCTCGGCGACGAAGCCGATGCGATTCAGCCCGGCCTTCTGTACCGCGCCGATCAGCTCGGCGACGCGGCCGTAGGGCACCGTCTTGTCGGCGCGCAGCTGCACCTCGGTCTGCGGGTTCTTCTTCGCGGCGTCCTCGAGCCGCGCCGCGAACGCCGCGGCTTCGAGCGCCTGGTCGCCGAAGTAGAACTGGCCGGCCGGGTCGATCGCCACCGAGACGAACTGCGGCGTGTCGCTCGGCTGCGCGGCGTCGGTCTTCGGCAGGTCGAGCTTGAGGCTGCTCGTTAGCAGCGGCGCGGTGATCATGAAGATCACCAGCAGCACCAGCATCACGTCGATCAGCGGCGTCATGTTGATGTCGCTCATCGGCTGCGGGCCGGTGGTGCGTTCGAGCCGTCCGAAGGCCATGCGGATTGGGGCCTGGCCCTAGCGCTCGCGCTCGTCGGCATCGCCGCGCGCCGCGTCGCCGATCATTTCGCGCAGGTCGTGGGCGAAGCCTTCGAGCTCGGCTTCACAAGCGCCGACGCGCTTGCCGAAGATGTTGTAGGCGAGCACCGCGGGGATCGCGACCGCAAGGCCCGCCGCCGTCATCACCAGCGCCTCGCCGACCGGCCCCGAGACGCGCTCGATCGTGATGGAGCCCGCCGCCGAAATGCTGATCAGCGCGTGGTAGATGCCCCAGACCGTGCCGAACAGGCCGATGAAGGGCGCGGTGCTGCCGATCGAGGCGAGCAGCACCTGGCCGAACTGCAGCTGCCCGAGCACCGCATGCAGCGCGTCGCGCAGCCGCCGCGTGAGCTGCGAGTCGATGTGGCCTTGCGCTTCCAGCGTCTGTACGTTCGGGTTCGCGGTGGCGGCGAGCAAGAGCGGCGCGAGCACGCGCTCGCGGTCGAAGGCGGCAAGCTGCTCGCGTCCCGAGTCGAGGTTGGCCGCGGCCCAGAACGCTGGCACCGCGCGGGCGATGTCGGCGCGCACCCGGCGCAGCAGCCAGCCCTTCCAGAAGATCACGACCCAGGCGCTGATCGACATCAGCAGCAGCAGCGCCGCGACGCTGCGGGTGATCACGTCGCCCTGTTGCCAGAATTGGAGGAAGCCGCTCATTGGGTAAGCTCCGCGCTGCTCAGCGGCTGCTCCAAACAGCGGGGGGTTGACACAGGGTGTCTCATGCGATGCCGAGCACGTCGTTCATGCCGAACAGGCCGCGCGGCTGCGTCGCCACGAAGCGCGCCGCCCGCAGGCTGCCCTGCGCATAGGTGACGCGGCTCGAGCTCCGGTGGGTGATCTCGATGCGCTCGCCGGTGCCGGCGAACAGCACCGTGTGGTCGCCGACGATGTCGCCGCCGCGCACCGTCGCGAAGCCGATCGTCGACGGGTCGCGCTCGCCGGTGACGCCCTCGCGCGCATAGACCGCGCAGTCCTTCAGCTCGCGGCCGAGCGCCGCGGCCACCACCTCGCCCATTTGCAGCGCGGTGCCGCTGGGCGCGTCGACCTTGTGGCGGTGGTGCGCTTCGATGATCTCGATGTCGTAGCCCTCGTGCAGCGCGCGCGCCGCCATGTCGAGCAGCTTGAACACGACGTTGACGCCGACGCTCATGTTGGGCGCCATCACGATCGCGATGTGCCGGGCGTGCCCGGCGATCTCGGCCTTCTGCGCATCGCTGAAGCCGGTGGTGCCGATGACCGCCTTGACGCCGAGCGCGCGGCAGGCGGCCAAGTGGGCGAGCGTGCCGTCGGGGCGGGTGAAGTCGATCAGCACCTGGGCGTCGGCGAGGCCGGCCGCCAGGTCGGCGGTGATCGCCACCCGGCTCGTCCGGCCGAGGGAGGCGAGCGCGTCCTGGCCGATCGCCGGGCTGCCGGCCACGTCGAGCGCGCCGGCGAGCACGAGGTCGTCGGCGCCGGCGATCGCTTCGATCAGCATCCGGCCCATGCGGCCGGAGGCGCCGGCGACGGCGACGCGCAGGGGAAGCGCTTGCGGCGCCGTCATGCTCAGCGCGGCTCGAGCGGCGGGTAGCTGCGCGGCGGCGCCGACGCGGCCGCAGCGACCGCGCCGGGGTCGGCCGGCGCCGGTGCCGGCACCGGCAGCGCCTTGATCTGCTCGGGCGTCAGCGCCAGCGGCGGCGCGTTACGCGAGGTCTTGAACGTATCGATAGCGGCGACGAACTCGCGCTCGGCGGGCAGTTCACCGCCGGTGTCGAGGCTCTTCAGCTTGTCGTCGTCGAACAGCGCGACGACGCGGCGATCCTGCGGCTGGGCACCCTGGCGGCGGATCGTGAACACATAGTCCCAACGGTCGGCATGGAACACGTCGGTCAGCAGCGGCGAGCCGAGGATGTCGCGCACCTGGGCCCGGCTCATGCCCGGTTTGATGGCGGCGGCCTGTTCCTTGGTGACCACATTGCCCTGCACCACTTCGACCCTGTAGGGCGTGACCACGCCGAGAAAGTTGTCGGAGCTCTGCAGGTACTGGTTCAGCGACTGGCAACCGGCGAGGCCGCCGAACGACAGCGCGAGGACGAGCCAGCGGGGGGTGGGAAGCGAACGCATGATGGCGGTACGGGAACGCCGGCAACGGGCGTCAACCTCGATATGATGGAACGATTCTAGCGGGTGGACCCAGCCCGGAGTCCTGTGACCATGACGCACGCCGACGAACTCAAGAGCAGTGGCCTGAAGGCCACGCTGCCACGCATCAAGATCCTCGAGGTGTTCCAGAACACCACCCAGCGCCACATGACGGCCGAGGACGTGTTCAAGGTCCTGCTCACCGAAGGCGCCGACGTGGGGCTGGCCACCGTCTACCGCGTGCTGATGCAGTTCGAGCAGGCGGGCATCCTGTCGCGCAACCACTTCGAGACCGGCAAGTCGGTGTTCGAGCTCAACGAGGGCAAGCACCACGACCACCTGGTCTGCATGGACTGCGGCCGGGTCGAGGAGTTCTACGACGCCGAGATCGAGAAGCGGCAGCGGTCGGTCGCGCAGTCACGCGGCTTCGAGCTGCAGGAGCATTCGCTGTCGCTGTACGCGGCGTGCACCAAGAAGCCCTGCCCGCACCGCGTGAAGTAACTACTCCGGGCGGCCCATCGCCTTTTGGTGGCGCTCGATGAATTCGCGGTAGGTGTCGATGCCGCGCAGCTGGAGGATCGTGTTGCGCACGGCCGCTTCGACCAGCACCGCAAGGTTGCGCCCGGCGTCGACCGCGATCACCGCCTTGCGCACCGGCACGTCGAGAATGTCCTCGTACAGCGGCTCGTAAGGCAGGCGCTCGAACTCGCGCTCCAGCGTTTCCTTGCGCACCAGATGGACGATCAGCTTGAGGCGCATCTTGCGGCGCACCGCCGTCTCGCCGAAGATCGACTTGATGTCGAGCAGGCCGATGCCACGCACCTCGAGCAGGTTCAGCAGCAGCTCGGGGCAGCGCCCTTCGAGCGAGGTCTGCGACACGCGGTACAGGTCGACCGCGTCGTCGGCCACCAAGCCGTGGCCGCGTGAAATCAATTCCAGCCCCAGCTCGCTCTTGCCGAGGCCCGATTCGCCGGTCAGCAGCACGCCCAGGCCGAGGATGTCCATGAACACGCCGTGGCGCGTCGTGCGCTCGGCGAACAGCTGGCCGAGGTAGCCGCGCACCACGTCGATCACATGGCCGGCCGATTCGTCGGTGACGAACAGCGGGATGTCGGCGCGGTCGCACATCGCGACCAGCTTGTCGGGCGGGGTCTGCGCGTCGGCGACGATCAGCACCGGGGGCTCCAGCGTCACGATGCGCGAGATGCGCCGCTCGATGATCTCGGCCGTCGACTGGCTCAGGTACGCGACCTCACGCCGGCCGACGATCTGCACCCGGTAGGGGTGGATGTAATTGAGGTAGCCGACCAGGTCGGCCGAGGACTGCGCGTTGCGCACCGCCGCCTCGTCGAAGCGGCGCTCCGGATGCGCATGGCCGGCGATCCACTCCCAGTGCAGGGACTGGCGGTGCTCTTCGAACAGCGCTTCAGCGCTGATGACGGTGGGTTTCACGCGGTCGCAGGCTCGTCGGTCAGGCGACCGACTTCAACGGTTCCCAATTGGAAATCAATTCGTGCACCTTTGCCGCGGCGTCCTCGGTCTTCAGGCGCTCGCGCAACTCGCGGTCGCTGAGCATCTCGGCGATCTCGGACAGGATCTCGAGGTGGCGCTGGGTGGCCGCCTCGGGCACCAGCAGGAAAATCAGCAGGCTGACCGGCTCGTCGTCGGGGGCGTCGAAGGGAATCGGCTGCTGCACGCGCAAGACCGCGGCGAGCGGGTTCTTCAAACCCTTGATGCGGCCGTGCGGGATGGCGACGCCATGACCGAGCCCGGTGGAGCCGAGCCGCTCGCGGGCGAACAGGTTGTCGGTGACGGTGGCACGCGCGATGCTGTGCTGGTTCTCGAACAGCAAGCCAGCATGCTCGAATGCGCGCTTCTTGCTTGTGGCGTCCACATCGACCAGCACGTTGCTGGCAGGCAGGATGGCGGCGAGACGGTTCATCGAAAGGTCCAAGCGCGGACTTCGGCCTGGTGGGCCTGATCGCGCGCTCCCATGGAGCCAGGACAGCAGTTTATAAAATTCGGAGCGGCGCGACAGCGTCTCGCGCTCCGGTGGGTCGGTAGATTGTGCACGTGGTGCTGCGTCGCAGCAACGTTTTCGTCCCCACCCAGCCGCGGGGTGTGCGATCCGCAGCAAAAAGCGGCCCTCAGGCCGCTTGGTAGGCGGTGCACGCAGCGGTGCTCAAACCGGTGTCGCGTCGATCCGCTTGCCTGAAACATGGTGATGGTCTTGCAGCTTGTCCTTGTGCCGGCAAACCTGCCGGTCGAGCTTGTCCATCAACTGGTCGATCGCCGCATACAGGTCTTCGTGCGCGTTCTCGACGAAGATGTCGCGGCCCTTGACATGCAGCGTGACTTCCGCCTTCTGCCTTCGTTCCTTCTCCTTCAACTTTTCCACTGACAGCAGCACGTTGATATCCACCACCTGGTCGAAATGACGCGTGACACGGTCTAGCTTCGTAAGCACATACTCGCGCAACGCAGGCGTCACTTCAAGGTGATGGCCGCTGATCGTCAGATTCATGGGTACTCCTTTCGCAGGGGGTGAGGAAAGCGGGGGAGGTGAGACGAAAGGCTGGGGGAGCAGAGCGGTCGACGCGGCGTCGTTGAACCCAGTGTGCACGTGTTCCGACGGTGTGACAAGCGGATGACACCAACCGTCACCGGTCGCGTCGCACGCCCGGTGATGGCGGCTTGTCGGGCCCCCGCGCGAGGCATGATGCAGGTTCATCCGCCAAGCCATTCCGATCCGCCGATGCCGATCAACCGCCGACAGTTTCTGGCTCACGCGATGCTCGGCGGTGCGCTCGCGCCGGCCGCGCGCGCCGCCGACGACGATCTGGTGGTCTTCGCCGCCGTCAGCCTGACCGAGGTGCTGCGGACGATCACCGCGGCGCACTGGCACGGCCCGCGGCTGCGCTTCTCGTTCGCGGCGAGCTCGACCCTGGCGCGCCAGATCGAGCAGGGCGCGCCGGCGCATGTCTTTGTCAGCGCCGACGAGGCCTGGATGGACTACCTGGTCGAGCGCCGCCACGTCGAGCCCGCTTCGCGCCGGGTGCTCGCCGGCAACCGCCTGGTCGTTGTGCGCCGCGCGGCGACACCGCCCGCGAGCGTCGACGAGTCGCTGCAGGCCCTGCGCTCGGCCTTGCGCGGCGGCGTGGGATCGGGTGCGCCGGACCGCGTGGCCACCGGCGACCCGGCGCATGTGCCGGTCGGCCGCTATGCCCAGGCGGCGTTGACGCGTCTGGGCCTGTGGGCCGACGTGGCGCCGCGGCTGGTGCGCGCCGACAACGTGCGCTCGGCGCTGATCTTCGTCGAGCGCGGCGAGGCGGCGGCAGGCATCGTCTACGCCACCGATGCGCCGATCGCGCATGGCGTGCAGGTCGTCGCACGCTTTCCGCGCGACAGCCACCCGCCGATTCGCTACCTCGGCGCGCGCGTGAACGGCGCGCCGCCGGCGGCCGGCGCACTGCTCGACCTGCTCGGCGGCGCGGGCGCGCAGCCGCTGTGGCGTGCGGCCGGCTTCGATGCCGCGGCGTGATCGAATTCGCGCGAGCGGACGGCTGCGGGCTTGGCGTCGAATGCGATAATTTGCAATCGACGTTTCCTGGAGTTCGACTTGGACGTGCCCCCTACTCGGTGACCGTCCACTCCATGCAAGCCGCGCCCGTTTGAGCGCGCGGCCCGGCCCGGAGTGAGGCGGCTAGCGAGTCCCCCGTTTCACCCTGGCCCGGCGGCGCAGCGCGCGCAGCCGCTTTGCTGGAGCCCCCATGCTCAATGTTTTCACGCTGGTCAACGGCCGGCTGTTCCAGGAAGAGATCGAAAGCCCCGAGGCGCTCGCCAACGTGCAGCCGGTTTGGGTCGACCTCGAGGCGCCGACGCCCGAGGAAAAGGGCTGGATCGCGCAGCATTTCGGGGTGACGATTCCGGAAGACGCGGTCGACGACGACCTGGAGGAATCGGCCCGCTTCTACGAGGAAGACAACGGCGAGCTGCACATCCGCAGCGACTTCCTGATCGACGACGCCGAGGCCCCGCGCAACGTGCGCGTCGCGTTCATCCTGTTCAAGAAAGTGCTGTTCTCGGTGCACGTCGAGGCGCTGCCGGTGTTTCGCCTGCTGCGCTTGCGCGCACGGCGCATCCCGGCCCTGATCGAGGACGCGAAGGACGTGCTGCTCAAGCTCTACGACGCCGACGCCGAGTACAGCGCCGACGCGCTCGAAGGCATCTACGACAGCCTGGAACTCGTCAGCAACCGCGTCCTCAAGCAGAACGTGAACGACGTCGTCGCCGGCGAGGCGCTGTCGTCAATCGCGCGCGAGGAAGACCTGAACGGGCGCATCCGCCGCAACGTGATGGACACCCGCCGCGCAGTCAGTTTCATGATGCGCAGCCGCCTGCTCAATGCCGAGCAGTTCGAGGAGGCGCGGCAGATCCTGCGCGACATCGACTCGCTCGACAGCCACACGACCTTCCTGTTCGACAAGATCAACTTCCTGATGAATGCCACCGTCGGCTTCATCAACATCAACCAGAACAAGATCATCAAGCTGTTCTCGGTGGCGAGCGTCGCGCTGCTGCCGCCGACGCTGATTGCGAGCATCTACGGCATGAACTTCAGGCGCATGCCCGAGCTCGACTGGGCCCAGGGCTACCCGTTCGCGCTCGGGTTGATGGTGGTGTCGGTGGCCGTGCCCTTCATCTACTTTCGCCGCAAGGGCTGGCTCTGACCGATCGTGAAACCGGCCGCGCAGGGCGGCCGGCCGGGTAAGAAAGAAGGCTGCACAGCGCCCCGCAGCGAAGAGGGAGGGAGGAGGGAGGAGGAGAACCGCTCCGGGATTTCAGCCGGAAAGTCCGGCCGGCTGTGCAACACAAAACTGTCACGCACGCGTGCGAACCTCTTCGACGCGCAGTAGCCCATCGAGTTCCGCGCCGGAGCGAATTTTCTCGCCTCGATCGCCGTCCGTTGCAAAGATTAAGGCGATGTGACGGAGTGTCACACGCCGGCCACTAGAATCGGCACAACTTGTGAAGGCAGTGACCATGCTTTACCCCGAACTTTTCAAGCAACTCGAAGCCGTGCGCTGGAGCATGGACAAGGACATCCCGTGGGATCGCTTCGACGCGAGCCGGCTGTCCGACGAGCAGGCGCAGACGATCAAGATGAACGCGATCACCGAGTGGGCGGCCCTGCCGGCCACCGAGATGTTCCTGCGCGACAACCGCGACGACAGCGACTTTTCCGCGTTCATGAGCGTCTGGTTCTTCGAGGAGCAGAAGCATTCGCTGGTGCTGATGGAATACCTGCGCCGCTACCGGCCCGACCTGGTGCCCAGCGAAGCCGAGCTGCACGCGATCCGCTTCGAGTTCGACCCGGCGCCGGCGCTCGAGACGCTGATGCTGCACTTCTGCGGCGAGATCCGGCTGAACCACTGGTACCGGCGGGCGGCCGAATGGCACACCGAGCCGGTCATCAAGGCGATTTACGAGACGCTCGCGCGCGACGAGGCGCGCCACGGCGGCGCCTACCTGCGTTACATGAAGCGCGCGCTGCAAAAGTTCGGCGACGAGGCGAAGGCGGCCTTCGCCAAGGTCGGCGTGCTGATGGCCAGTGCCCGCCGCACCGCGCAGGCGCTGCATCCGACCAATCTGCATGTGAACGTGACGCTGTTCCCCCGCGACACGATCCAGAGTCGCCTGCCCGACCCGAGCTGGCTCGAGCAGTGGCTGGACCGGCAGATCCAGTTCGACGCCGTGTGGGAGAACAAGGTCGTCGAGCGCATCCTGCACAACATGAGCCTCTTGATGGAGCGCAGCTTCGCGAGCGTGCAGGAGCTGAACCGCTTCCGCAAGGAAATGGCCGCCGCGCTGGCCGCCGCCGCCAAGGGCGGTCCGCAGCCCGGCGCGCTGCCGGCCTGAGCGCGCCAACGGCCAGCCAACGGGGCTGGGGCCGGCTGACCTGACTCAGACCACCTTCGCGACTGCCGTCTTCTCCTGCTCGGCCTTGCGGTCGGCGAGCACGCGCTGCGCGCTCGGCCGCTCGCCGACCAACTTGCTGTAAGGCTTCCAGTCGATGCCGGCGGCGGCGAGCAGGTCTTCGCCGTAGACGATCTTCGTCGCCAGCGCCACCAGCGGCAGGCTGACGAACGCGGCGCAGTCGGCCTGGGTGAAGCGCTCGCCGGCGACATAGGGCGCGAACTTCGCAAGCCGCTTAAAACCGGCGAGGTTCTTTTGGAGCTGCTTGCGCACCCGAGCCGCCTTCTCGTCGCTCACCTCGCCGCCGAAGAACGCCTTCGGGTACAGCTCGCGCACCACCAGCTCGACATGCAGCTCGATGAAGATCGTGAGCTCGCGCACCTTCGCGGCCTGCCACGGGTCGGCCGGCAGCAGCGGCGGGTTCGGGTGCAGCGCTTCGATGTAGTCGACGATGGCCTGGCTCTCGCACATCGCACCGTGCTCGGTGCGAATGAACGGCACCTTGGCGAGCGGCGAGCAGGCGAGCACCGCCTCGTCCTTGCTGTGCGTCTTCACCTGCTCCTCGGTGAACGGCACGCCCTTTTCGAGCAGCACCATCTTCACCTTGTTGTAGTAGTTCGAAAGCGCAAAGCCGCACAACGTGATCATCGCTTGTCTCCGGTGGAAGTCGCGCGCAGTCTACGCGGCAACGCGTGCGCGAGCTGCCGTGCAGGCGACAATGCGCGCCATGCCGACCTTCCTCGACAAGCTCTGCCCGCGCCACGACCTGGGCGCACGCGTGGCCGCGCTGGCGCGGCCGGTGGTGTTCACCAACGGCGTGTTCGACATCCTGCACCGCGGCCACGTGAGCTACCTGGCCGAGGCGCGCGCACTCGGCGCGAGCCTGGTGATCGGGCTCAACAGCGATGCGTCGGCGCGGCAGCTCGGCAAGGGGCCGGACCGGCCGCTGAACAGCGAGGTCGACCGCGCCTGCGTGCTCGCGGCGCTCGAAAGCGTGAGCCTCGTCACCCTGTTCGACGAGGCGACGCCGCTCGAACTGCTGAAGCTCGTTCGGCCGCAGCTCTATGTGAAGGGCGGCGACTACGACATCGAGACGCTGGCTGAAACGACGCTGGTGCGCAGTTGGGGCGGCGACGCGCGCGCGCTCGGCTTCGTCACGGGGTACTCGACGAGCGCGCTGGTCGGGCGCATTCGCGGGTAGTCCAGCCCCTCGCTCACCGCAGGCGAGACCGGCGGTGCAGCGCTTCGGCCACACCGGCGCACAGCGCGCCGGCGAGCGCGCCGCTCGCATGCGCCAGCGGCGCCACCGCGATGTCCCAGCCCGGCGGATGGCGCAGCGGCGCGCCCCAGGGCGACTCGCTCACGACCTTCAGCGCCAGCCCGGCGGCGATCGCG
>DASXQQ010000042.1:0-34326 GCA_036507085.1 Piscinibacter sp.
AAGACCAAGGCCTTCGTCGTGCTGAAGCCGAACGAGCAAGCGAGCGAAGATCAGCTGAAGGCCTTCGTGAAGGACCGACTCGCGCCATACAAGTACCCGCGCTTCATCGAGTTCATCGCCGAACTGCCGAAGACCGCCACCGGCAAGATCCAGCGCTTCAAGCTGCGCGAGCGGGAACGCGGGTGA
This sequence comes from Piscinibacter sp., assembly GCA_036507085.1. GTDB lineage: Bacteria > Pseudomonadota > Gammaproteobacteria > Burkholderiales > Burkholderiaceae_C > Albitalea. Next base: position 187 of record DASXQQ010000042.1, read on the forward strand.
GGCGCCGGCGCTTTGTCGACCTGCGCTGGCGCGAGCGGCCGCTGCGAATCGAATACGCCTGGGTCGGCGACGCCGCGTCGCCCCAGCCTCCGGTCGTCTTCCTGCACGAAGGCCTGGGGTCGCTCGCGATGTGGCGCGATTTCCCGCAGCGCTTCTGCGATCTGCACGGCCTGCGCGGACTGGTCTTTTCGCGCCACGGCTATGGCCACTCGACGCCCAAACCGGCCGGCGAGCCCTGGCCGGTGAGCTACCTGCACGAGCAGGCCCACGAGGCGCTGCCGCTGCTGCTCGAGGCGCTCGCCATCGAGCGCCCCTGGCTCTTCGGCCACAGCGACGGCGGATCGATCGCGCTGCTCCACGCCGCGCGGTTTCCGGTCGCCGGCGTGATCGCCGTCGCGCCGCACATTTTTGTCGAAGACCTCAGCATCGCGAGCATCACCGCTGCCCGCGAGGCCTATGAAACCACCGATTTACGCTCGCGCCTCGCTCGCTACCATGCCGACGTCGATTCGGCGTTTCGGGGCTGGAACGACGTTTGGCTGGACCCGGCGTTTCGGGTCTGGAACATCGAGGCCGAGCTCGAAGCCATCACCTGCCCGGTGCTGGCCGTGCAAGGCGTCGACGACGAATACGGCACGCTCGAACAGATCCATGGCATTGCGCGGCGCGTTCCACAGACGAGGCTGGTTGAACTGGCACACTGCGCTCACTCGCCGCACCGCGACCAGCCCGAACGGCTGATCGCCGAGGCCGGTGCATTCATCAAGGCCACCGCACACACTTGAAACAAGACTGGAGAGCTCGATGAAGACCCTGCTGAAACTGTCTGCCGCTGCGGCCGCGCTGTGCGTCGCCGCGGCGGTGCCGGCGCAGAGCAACGCGCCGATCAAGGTCGGCCTGATGCTGCCCTACACCGGAACCTACGCGGCGCTCGGCACCGCGATCGAGAACGGCTTCAAGCTCTACGTGCAGGAGCAAGGCGGCAAGCTCGCCGGGCGCGAGATCCAGTACTTCAAGGTCGACGACGAGTCCGAGCCGTCGAAAGGCACCGACAACGCCAACAAGCTGATCAAGCGCGACCAGGTCGACGTGCTCGTCGGCACGGTGCACTCCGGCGTGGCGCTGGCGATGGCCCGCGCGGCGAAGGAAAGCAACACGCTGCTGATCGTGCCGAACGCCGGCGCCGACGCGATCACCGGGCCGATGTGCGCGCCGAACATCGTGCGCAGCTCGTTCTCCAACTGGCAGCCGGGCTATGCCACCGGCGTGCTGATGGCGCAGCGCGGCCACAAACGCGCGATGACGATCACCTGGAACTACGCCGCCGGCATCGAGACGGTGAAGGGCTTCACCGAAGCCTTCGAGAAGGGCGGCGGCAAGGTCGTCAAGGACCTGACGCTGCCGTTCCCGAACGTCGAGTTTCAGGCGCTGCTGACCGAGATCGCGGCGCAAAAACCCGACGCGGTGTTCGCCTTCTTCGCCGGCGGCGGCGCGGTCAAGTTCGTCAAGGACTATGTGGCGGCGGGCCTGAACAAGACCATCCCGCTCTACGGCTCGGGCTTCCTCACCGACGGCACGCTCGAAGCGCAAGGCCCCGCCGCGCAAGGGCTGCTGACCACGCTGCACTACGCCGACAGCCTCGACATCCCGCGCAACAACGCGTTCCGCAAGAGCTACGCGCTGACCTACAAGGCCAACGCCGACGTCTATGCAGTGCAAGGCTATGACGCGGCGCAAATTCTCGCGGCCGGCCTCAATGCGGCGAAGGGCGACCTGAGCAAGCGTGACGTGATCACCGCGGCGATGCGCAAGGTCACGGTCGACAGCCCGCGCGGCAAGTTCACCATTTCAGCCGCCGGCAACCCGGTGCTGGACATGTACGTGCGCGAAGCCAAGGGCCTGAACAACGAGTACCGGTCGGTGGCGGTGAAGGCGCTTGCCGATCCGGCGCGCGGCTGCAAAATGTAGCCCCCCAGTCGCTGCGCTCCTGCCCCCGAGGGGCGCCACCCGTCGGACCGGCGAAGCCGGATCCTCGGGTGTGGCTGGATCGGTCGCTCGCTTCGCCTCGCTCTTCTTTGTGACTCTGCGCCTTGGATCTCGCCACCTTCCTCGTCCAGTGTTTGAACGCCGTCCAGTACGGCCTGCTGCTGTTCCTGGTGGCCAGCGGCCTCACGCTGATCTTCGGCATCATGGGCGTGATCAACCTCGCCCATGGCAGCTTCTACATGCTCGGCGCCTACCTCGCGTTCGTGCTGGCGCCGCATTTCGCCGACCGTTTCCTGCTGATGCTGGCGGTCGGCGTGCTGCTCTCCGCGGTGTTCGGCTTCGTGCTCGAGTGGCTGTTCTTCAGCTTCCTCTACCAGCGCGACCACTTGCAGCAGGTGCTGATGACCTATGCGCTGATCCTGGTGTTCGAGGAAACGCGCTCCATGCTCGTCGGCAACGAGGTCCACGGCGTGCCGATTCCCGACTGGCTCGCCGGCAGCTTCGCGCTCGGCGACCTGATGTCGTATCCCTGGTATCGGTTGTTCGCCTCGGCCGCCTGCATCGTGCTGGCGATCGGCCTGTACCTCGTCGTCAACCACACGCGCCTGGGCATGATGATTCGCGCCGGCGCCAGCAACCGCGACATGGTTCGCGGCCTGGGCGTCAACATCAAGCTGCTGTACCGGGGGGTGTTCGCCGGCGGCGTCGCCCTCGCCGCACTGGCCGGCATGATCGCCGCGCCGATGTCTTCGGTCTACCCCGGGATGGGCGCGGGCGTGCTGATCATCTGCTTCGTCGTCGTGGTGATCGGCGGCATCGGCTCGATCACCGGCGCGCTGGTCGCGTCGCTGTTGGTCGGCGTGGTCGACACCTTCGGCAAGGTTTTCTTCGCCGAGCTGAGCGGCATCGGCGTCTACCTGCTGATGGCGGTCATCCTCGTCTGGCGCCCCGAAGGGCTGCTCAAGCGCGGGTACTGAATGAACCACCCCCGAAGCGCCTTCGGCGCTCCCCTCGAGGGGGCGCCGCCAGCGGACCGGCGAAGCCGGATCCGCGGCGGCTGCTTGATGCGTCGGTTCATGCGTCGGGGGTCGCGCGAAGCGCGGTGGAGCAACTGAAATGATGGCTCGCACCCCAAGCTGGATCGTCCCCGTGGCCGCAGCCGTCGCGCTGGCGCTGCTGCCCGCCGTGCTCACGCCCTACACCCAAGACCTGGTGATGAAGATCGCGATCTACGCGGTGTTCGCGCTCAGCCTCGAGCTGCTGGTGGGCACCACCGGTCTGGTGAGTCTGGGCCACGCGGCCTTCCTCGGCATCGGCGCCTACACCACGGTGATCGCGTCGGGCACCGACGCGGCATCGATCATCTGGCTGCTGCCGGCCGCGGTGGCCGCCGCGGCCGCCTACGCGCTGTTCGTCGGCGTCTTGAGCCTGCGCACCAAGGGCGTCTACTTCATCATGGTCACGCTCGCCTTCGCGCAGATGGCCTTCTTCGTGTTCCACGACACCCGGCTCGGCGGCGGCAGCGACGGCGTCTACCTCGCAGCCAAGCCGGTGCTCGAGCTCGCCGGCCGGCCCTGGCTGGCACTCGACGACAAGCGCCAGCTGTACAACCTGGTGCTCGGCGCGCTGGTGTTCACCTACGCGTTGCTCGCGCTGATCCAGCGCTCGCGCTTCGGCCATGCGCTGGCCGGCATTCGCGTCAACGAGCAACGCATGCGCGCCGCCGGCTACCCCACCACCGGCTACAAGCTCGCCGCTTTCGTGATCGCCGGGGCGCTGGCCGGACTCGCGGGCTTCCTGCTGGCGGTGAAGGACGGCACGGTAAACCCCGAGCTGCTGAGCTGGCACGAGTCGGGCGCGGTGCTGTTGATGATCATCCTCGGCGGTCTCGGCCACCTGCGCGGCGCGGTGATCGGCGCGGTGGCCTTCACGCTGCTGAAGGAGCTGTTCCAGTCCGAGGCGCTGCTCGGGCCGGTGGCGGCGCATTGGCAAATGACATTGGGCTTCACGATCATCGCTTTCGTGGCGCTGTTGCCGAAGGGCTTGATCGGTTTGGGGGCGAGGTGGCGCCGCTCGTCTTCCGCTCACCCTGAGGTATCGAAGGGTCACCCTGACCCTTCGCCGAGCTCAGGACAGGGTCCGCTTCGCGGATCGAAGGGTCGCCCTGAGCCTGTCGAAGGGCCGGCGTCCACTGTGCCCGGGATTCGGCAGCGGGGGGTGGGGGGTGCGCGATGACTGACCCGCGCCAATACGACCCCCCGCTGCTGCAAGCGGTCCACCTCACCCGCCGCTTCGGCGGCCTCACCGCCGTCAACCGCGTCTCCGTCGAGCTCGACGTCGGGGAAGTGCTGGCGGTGATCGGCACCAATGGCGCCGGCAAGTCGACGCTGATCAACCTGCTGTCGGGCGAGCTCGGCGCGTCCGACGGCAGCATCCGCTTCGATGGCCAGGACATCACGCCGTGGTCGCAACCGCAGCGCGCGCGCGCCGGCGTCGGCCGCAGCTACCAGCGCACCACCATCTTTCCCGAGTTCAGCGTGTTCGAGAACTGCCGCCTCGCCGCGCAAGCGACGCACCCGCGGCCCTGGTGGGTGTGGGAGTCGGCGGCGCACTGCGGGGCCAGCGTGCGCGCCGCCCACGAAGCGCTAGAGGCCGTGGGCCTCGAAGAAGACGCGCAGCGCCAGGCCGGGCTGCTCAGCCACGGCGGCAAGCGCCAACTCGAGATCGCGATGTGCCTGGCGACGCGGCCGAAGGTGCTGCTGCTCGACGAGCCGCTCGCCGGCATGGGGGCCGAGGAGACCGAGCGCATGCTGGCGCTGCTCGACGAGCTGCGACGCACCCATGCCGTGCTGCTGGTCGAGCACGACATGGACGCGGTGTTTCGCGTCGCCGACCGCATCACCGTGATGGTCAACGGCGAGGTGATTGCGAGCGACGTGCCCAAGCGCATCCGCAGCAACCGCGACGTGCAGGTCGCCTACCTGGGCGAGGCCGACTACTAGGGCCTGTTCACACCAAATGCTGCGCATCGAGAACCTCCACACCTTCTACGGCGACAGCCACATCCTGCGCGGCGTGAGCCTCGCGCTGCCGACCGGCGTCGCGATGGGCCTGCTCGGGCGCAACGGCATGGGCAAGACCACGATGATCCGCACGCTGATGGGCTATGTGCGGCCAGCGTCCGGCCGGGTGCAATGGCATGGCCGTGACGTGACCGGCGCCGCGCCGGAGCGCATCGCCAAGCTCGGCATCGGCTACGTGCCCGAGGGCCGCGGCATCTTCCCCAACCTGTCGGTGCGCGAGAACCTGGTGATGACCGCGCGCGCCGGCGTGAATGGCCGCCGGGACTGGACCTTCGAGCGCGTGCTCGCCACGTTCCCGCGCCTCGCGCAGCGGCTCAACCATGGCGGCCAGCAACTGTCGGGCGGCGAGCAGCAGATGCTCGCGATCGGCCGCGCGCTGATGACCAATCCGTCGCTGCTGATCCTCGACGAGGCGACCGAGGGCCTCGCGCCGCTGATCGTCGCCGAGATCTGGCGTGTGATCGGCGCGATCCGCCAGACCGGCATCAGCACCTTGATCGTCGACCGCAACTACCGCGCCGTGCTCGCGCACACCAACCGTGCGGTTGTGCTGGAAAAGGGCCAGGTCGTGCTCGCCGGCGAGTCGACGGAGTTGGCCGGGGATACTGCAGCGCTGGGGCGTTTTCTCGGGGTCTGAATCAAGCCTCGACCCGCAATCCCGCCGCCCCCGCACTCATCCGCCCGATCACCGCCGCCTGATCGAACCCCTCGGTCCTGAAGATCCGCAGCACTTCCGCCACCGTTCCCGCATCGCAGCTGACCAGCAAGCCGCCCGAGGTCTGCGGGTCGGTCAATAAGTCCTGCGCGACCTTCGGCAATGCCGCATCGAGCTGAACCTCGGCACCGTAGCCGGCCCAGTTGCGCCCCGAGGCGCCGGTGATGAAGCCATCGGCCGCCATCGCCGCCACGCCCGGCAGCAGCGGCACCTTGCCCCAGTCGATCACCGCGGTGAGCCCCGCGCCGCGCGCCAGTTCGAGCGTGTGACCTGCGAGGCCGAAGCCGGTGATGTCCGTCAGCGCGTGCACGCCGGGCAAGTCGGCGAACGGCACGCCCGGCTTGTTGAGCATCGTCGTCGTCTTCACCAGCTGCGCATAACCGGCCGCGTCGAGCTTGCCCTTCTTCAACGCCGCCGACAGCACGCCCACGCCGAGCGGCTTGCCGAGCACGAGCACATCGCCCGGCCGTGCGTCGGCGTTGCGGCGCACCTTGCTCGGGTGCACCAGGCCCATCACGACCAACCCGTAGATTGGTTCGACCGAGTCGATGGTGTGGCCGCCGGCGATCGGGATGCCGGCGTCGCGGCAGGCCGCCTCGCCGCCGCGGATGATCTGGCCGATCACCTCGACCGGCAAGCGGTTCACCGGCATCGCCACCAGCGCCAGCGCCATGATCGGCTTGCCGCCCATCGCATAGACGTCGCTGATCGCGTTGGTGGCAGCGATGCGACCGAAGTCGAACGGGTCGTCGACGATCGGCATGAAGAAGTCGGTGGTGGCGATCAGCGCCTGCTCGTCATTGAGCTTGTAGACCGCCGCGTCGTCGGCGGTCTCGATGCCCACCATCAGCTCGGGCGGAATCAAGCCGCCGGCGCTGTTCTTCAGGATTTCCGACAGCACGCCCGGCGCGATCTTGCAGCCGCAGCCGCCACCGTGCGAGAAGCTGGTGAGGCGGATCGGATCGGTCGAAACATCGCAGGCGGTCGGGGTGTCGCTCATGGTGCAGGTCCTGGCAGAGTGGTTTTCATTGTGGCAGCAGCTCGGTCGCCGCGCTGGCGAGAAGGTCGCTCAGCAAGCCGCGCACCGCCGCCACCTCGACCGCCGGCGCGAAGCGCGGCTCGCGCAGCGCGCATTGCGCGCGCAGGTGGGCGGCGAACGCCGGGTCGGCGGCGAAGCGCTGCATCAGCGCGGCCAGCGCCGCGGCGTCGCCGAGCTCGAAGTAGCCGTCGTAGTCGCGCCCGAGCAGGCCGACGTTGCCGTCGATGCGGCTTGCGAGCACCGGCACGTGCGAGCGCACGGCTTCGATCACCACGTTGGCGCCGCCTTCCATCCGGCTCATGTGCACCAGCGCGCGCGAGCGCGCGATCCAGCGCCGCGTCGCCTCGCTCGGCAGGCCGCCGAGCCAGTGGTAGCGCGGGCAGTCGGCCGTGGCGTGCTGCGCCTCGCGGCCGAGCCCGTCGTCGAGCGCCGCGCCGATGTGCACGACGCGGATCGGCGAGTCGGCGAGCAAACGGCGTGCCGCGTGCATCAAGGTCAGCGGGTCCTTCTCGTCGCGCAGGTGACCGACCGCGACGAAGTCGAACGTCCGCTGCGCCAGATCGTGGCGCACCCAGCGCGTCGCCGACTGCACGATCACCCGCGCCTTGGCCCGCGCCGGCGCGCTCAGGCGCTGCAAGGCCTCGTCCTGCAGGACGATCACATGGCTGGCACACTCCAGCGAATGTTGCGCGCTCGCGTCCGTCGCCATGTCCCGGTACAGGTCGGTCCCGGTGAGCACCAGTGCGAGCGGGCGGTCGGGATGCGCGGCATGAAAGCGCGCGATCGAATCGGCCGAGCGCCGGGCATGCAGCGCGATCAGCGCATCGACCGGCTCGCCGTGCCAGGCCTGCGCGACGTCGACGTCGGCCAGCGGGACGAGGAAGCGCTGCCAGCGCGCGGCGGTATGCCAGTTGCCGTTGTTGGCCGACGCGAGCGCCGGCGTCACGATGCACACATGAGGCTTGCTCATGGGCGAATCTTGGCACGGCGGCAAATTCAGCAGCCGATTTCACTTTCGTTTACGGAAACACCATGACCCTCACCCGACGCCTCTTGTCCGCGAGCGCGCTCGCCATGCTGCTCGGCGCGAGCACGGCCGCCCTTGCGCAGACACCGTCGGTGCTGCGCGTCTCGGCCATTCCCGACGAAGCGCCGACCGAGCTGCAGCGCAAGTTCAAGCCGCTCGGCGACTACCTGAAGAAGGAGACCGGCCTGGAGGTGCAGTTCACGCCGGTGACCGACTACGCGGCGGTGGTCGAAGGCCTCGCCACGAACAAGATCGACCTCGCCTGGCTCGGCGGCTTCACCTTCGTGCAGGCCAAGCTGCGCACGCAGGGCGGCGCGGTGCCGATCGTGCAGCGGGCCGAGGACGAAAAGTTCACCAGCAAGTTCATCGTGCCCACCGACAGCCCGGTCAAGAGCCTGGCGGACCTGAAGGGCAAGACCTTCGCCTTCGGCTCGCCGTCGTCGACCTCGGGCCATTTGATGCCGCGCTACTTCCTGCTGCAGGCCGGCATCCAGCCCGACCGCGACTTCAAGGCGGTCGCGTTCTCCGGCGCGCACGACGCGACGGTCGCGTTCGTCGCCTCGGGCCGTGCCGAGGGCGGCGTGCTCAACGCATCGGTGTGGGACAAGCTGGTCGAGAGCGCCAACCCGAACGCGGCCAAGGTGCGCGTGCTTGCGACCACGCCGCCGTACTACGACTACAACTGGACGGTACGCCCCGGGCTCGACGCCGCGCTGACGAAGAAGCTGACCGACGCGTTCCTCAAGCTCGACCCGGCCAATCCCGAGCACAAGGACATCATGGCGCTGCAGCGCGCATCGAGGTTCATCCCGACCAAGGTGTCGAACTACGACGGCATCGAGGCCGCAGGCAAGTCGGCGGGCTTGATCAAATAGCGGTCCGACGATGAGCCTCTCGCTCGACGCCATCGGCCTCGTCCATCCGAACGGCCAGCGTGCGCTGCAGCGCGTGACGCTGGCCGCGGCGAGCGGTGAGCGCCTCGCGATCATCGGGCCGTCGGGGGCTGGCAAGACGACGCTGCTGCGCGTCGCCGCCGCGTCGCTGCGGCCGAGCGAGGGCCGCCTGCAGGCGCTGGCGGCCAACCCCTGGCAACTCTCGGCACGCGCGCTCAGGCGTCTGCGCGCGCGCATCGGCATCGTCCACCAGGCGCCGCCGATTCCGCCGCGCTTGCGCGTCGTCACCGCGGTGCTCGCCGGGCGGCTCGGCGCTTGGTCGGCCGGCAAGGCGCTCGCGTCGCTGCTCTACCCGGCCGACATCGCCGGCGCGCGCGAGGTGCTCGCGCGCTTCGACCTCGCCGACCGGCTGTTCGACCGCTGCGATCGGCTCTCCGGCGGCCAACTGCAACGGGTGGGCATCGCCCGCGTGCTGTACCAGCAGCCCGAGCTGCTGCTCGCCGACGAGCCGGTGTCCGCGCTCGACCCGGCGCTCGCCGACGCCGCGGTCGGCCAGCTCATCGCGCAGAGCGAGGCGAGCGGCGCCACGCTCGTCGCGTCGCTGCACGCGGTGGACCTGGCGCTGAAGTGGTTCCCGCGCATCGTCGGGATGCGCGAGGGCCTGGTGGTGTTCGACGTGCCGGCGCGCGAGGTCACGCGCGCGATGCTGCACGAGCTCTACGCCACCGAAGGCGCGGTGCTGCCCACGCAGGGCAACGACCCGAGCGCGCTCGCGCCGCTGCAAACCCTCGCCCAGGTCGTGCCGCTTGCGCGGCCGGGATGCCGATGAACGCACCGGCGCTCGCCGCCCCCGAGCGCGATCCGCAGGCGCGGCGCCGCGCCAGCGGCGTGCTGCTCGGCGTGCTGGTGCTGTGGCCGATGCTGCAGCTGGCCGAGTTTCGGCCGGCCGCGTTGTTCGAGAGCGGCAACCTGAAGGTGATGGGCGGCTTCCTCGGCGCCTTCCTGCCGCCGGCGAACTCGGTCGAGTTCCTCGGCCTGCTGCTGAAGGCGACACTCGAGACGCTGGCGATGGCGAGCGCCGGCATTGCGCTCGCGTTCGTCATCGCCACGCCGCTGGCGTTCGCGATGACCCATTCGCTGTCGGTGTCGCGCATCGGCCCGGGGCCGGGGCGCCGGCGCGGCGAGGCCTTGCGCCACGCCGCGCGCTTGCTGCTGACGCTGCTGCGCGCGATCCCCGAGCTGGTGTGGGCACTGCTGTTCGTGCGCGCCCTCGGGCTCGGGCCGGCCGCTGGCGTGCTGGCGCTGGCCATCACCTACGGCGGCATGCTCGGCAAGGTCTACGCCGAGATCCTCGAGTCGAGCGACACGCGCCCGGCGCGCGCGCTGCTCGAAGCCGGCAGCGGCCGCATCGCCGCACTCGCCTACGGCCTGCTGCCCGGCGCAGCGCAGGAGCTCGCGTCGTACACCGTCTACCGCTGGGAATGCGCGGTGCGCGCCTCGGTGGTGATGGGCTTCGTCGGCGCCGGCGGGCTGGGGCAGCTGATGGACCAGTCGATGAGGATGCTCAACGGGGGGGAGGCGAGCACGATCCTGCTGACGTTCTTGTTGCTGGTGCTGCTGGCGGATGCGTTGAGTGCGGCGCTGCGGAGGTTGTTGGCGTGAAGAACCACCCGCCTCCGGTCGCCCTGAGCCTGTCGAAGGGCCGGCACGCCACCCGGCCCGTTCGCCCTGAGGTATCGAAGGGCCCGATGCAGGGCTTCGATCCGCGAAGCGGACCCTGTCCTGAGCCCGTCGAAGGGTCAGCCCGAACGGGCATCGATCCATGACCCCCGCCGACATCAGCCCCGCCGACCGCGCCCGCGCCGCCGGGCCGTGCCTGACCTGCGTCGTCGTCACGCTCGCATTGGTCGCGGCGGTCACCGCGAGCTTCGCCTACCTGCGCATCGACTACCGCGGCCTCTTCACCGCCGACTCGCTGCGATTGATGGCCAGGTTCATCGCCGAGTTCTTCCCACCCGACCTCTCTGCGCCCTTCGTCGCCAAGGTCGCGTGGGGCGCATTGCAGACGCTCGCCGTCTCGGCACTCGGCACCCTGCTCGCCGTCGTCGCCGGCAGCGTGCTCGCGCTGCCGGCGTCGGGCCGCTTCGGCGCCGCGGCGCGCCAGGCGTCGCGCTTCGCGTTGAACCTGTTGCGCAGCGTGCCCGAGCTGGTGTGGGCCGCGCTGATGGTGCTCGCCGCCGGCCTCGGCCCCTTCGCCGGCGCGCTGGCGCTCGCGCTGCACACCACCGGCGTGCTCGGCCGGCTGTTCGCCGAGACGCTGGAGAACGCGCCGCGCGACCCCGAGCGCGCGCTCGAGGCGGCCGGCAGCGGCGCCGTCGCGGCCTTCGCCTACGGCAGCCTGCCGCTCGTGTTCCCGCAGTGCGTCGCCTACGCGCTGTACCGCTGGGAGATGAACATCCGCATGGCCGCGGTGCTCGGCTTCGTCGGCGCCGGTGGGCTGGGCCAGCTGCTGTACTTCCATCTGTCGATCTTCCAGCAGACGCAGGCGGCCACGGTGCTGCTCGCGATGTTCGCTCTGGTCTTCATCGTCGACAGCTTCAGCAGCCGTTTCCGCCGCGGCCTGGCCCCGGCCTACGCCTGACTCCTTATTGACAGCGCGCTGGTTGCAGGCGCACTGTGCTGATCGTGGCACTCACGCAAGGAGGATCGCCATGATCTTCGAACAGATTGCGACCGGTGGTTGCCAGTCCTACCTGGTTGGCTGCGAGGCGAGCTGTGCCGCGGCCGTGATCGACCCCGAGGTGAGCCAGGTCGACCGCTATCTCGCGCTCGCCGCGCGCGACGGGCTGCGGATCCGCTTCGTCATCGACACCCACACCCATGCCGACCATTTCTCGGCGACGCACGAGCTCGCGCGCCAGCTCGAGGTGCCGGCCGTGATGCACCGCGCGAGCCCGACGCCTCATGTCGACATGCGCGTCGACGACGGCGAACTGATCGTCGTCGGCAAGTTGCGGCTGCAGGTGCTGTACACCCCAGGCCACACCAGCGACTCGATGTGCCTCGTCGCCGAAGACCGCGTGTTCACAGGCGACACCTTGCTGATCGGCGCGACCGGCCGCACCGACCTGCCCACCGGCGACCCGCAGGCGCTCTACGACAGCCTGTTCAAGCGCGTGCTCAAGCTCGACCCGGCGTTGAAGGTCTACCCCGCGCACGACTACAAGGGCCGCAGCCACTCGACGATCGCCGACGAAATCGCCACCAACCCGCGGCTGCACCAGCAGGATCCCGCGGCCTTCGTCGACATGATGTGCAACCTCAACCTGACGATGCCCACCCATGTGACCGAGGCGCTGCGCACCAACATGAGCGGCGGCAAGACGGTGGCGCAGATGCTTGCCGAGGCAGCGGCCACCGTGCCCTTCATGTCGCTCGAAGAACTGCTCGCGCGGGTGCAGGCCGGCGACGACGAGCTGATCATCCTCGACGTGCGCGAGCGCGAGGCCTACCAGCAGGGCCACATCGCCGGCGCGCGCTTGTTGCCGCGCGGCCAGCTCGAACTGCGCGTCAACCAGGACCTGCCCGATCCGACCCGGCGCATCCTCACCTGCTGCGAGTTCGGCCGCATCTCGACGCTCGCCGCGTCGACGCTGCGGGTGATGGGCTTCCAGCGCGCGGTCGCACTGGACGGCGGCATGAAGGCCTGGCGCGAAGCGGGCTATCCGGTGAAGTCGGGCAGCGAGCCGTGACGTCCTTCGGACGGCCTCAACGCTCCTAGACCAGCGGCTTCAACTGCCCCAGCAGCGTCGGGATCAATTCGCTGACCGTCGGGTGGATGTGCATGCAGCGCTGAATGACCGTGTACGGCGCATCCGCAGCCATCACGTCGAGCAGCGAATGGACGATCTCGTCGCCCTCGATGCACAGCAGCGCGGCGCCGAGGATCTTCTTCGTCTGTGCGTCGACCAGCACCTTCATGAAGCCCTGCGTCTCGCCGCGCTCCTTGGCGCGGCCCACCCGCGTCATCGGCATCACGCCGATCAGCGCCGGCTTGCCCGTGGCGCGCACTTCCGTCTCGGTCATCCCGATGCGACCGAGCGGCGGGTCGGTGAACAGCGCATAGGCGAGGATGCGGTCCGACACCCGCCGCGGGTCGTCGTCGAGCAGGTTGGCGACGACGATCTCGTGATCGTTGTACGAGGTGTGCGTGAACGCGCCGCGCCCGTTCGCGTCGCCCAGCGCCCAGACGCCCGGCACGTTGGTGCGCAGCTGGTCGTCGACGCCGATGAAGCCGCGCGAATCGGTGGCAATGCCGGCCGCTTCGAGGCCGAGCCCGTCAGTGTTCGGACGCCGCCCGACGGCCATCAGCAGATGCGTGCACGCCGTCTGGGCGGACGCACCGTTGACGTTGAACGAGACGCGAACCGTGCCGTCTGCGTCCATCGCGACCCGGCCGTCGCGCACGCCGAGCGCGAACGCGACGCCCTCGCGCTCGAGGATGGCCTGCACCTCGCGCGACACCTCGGGATCCTCACGCGCGATCAATCGATCGGCGTATTCGAGCACCGTCACCTTCGAGCCGAAGCGCCGGTACATCTGCGCGAACTCGAGCCCGATGTAGCTGCCGCCGACGACGATCAGGTGGTCGGGCAGCACGTCCAGGTCCATCATCGAGGTGTTGGTGAGGTAGGGCACGTCCGCGAGGCCGGGCCAGTCGGGCGCGACCGGCCGGCCGCCGACGTTGATGAAGATCTTCGGCGCCTCGAGCACCTGGTCGCCGACCTGCACCGCGTTCGGCCCGACGAAGCGCGCCTCGCCCCAGACCACGCTCAGGTTGGGCGTGCCGGTCATCCACTTCGTCAGCCCGTGGATCGACTGCGCCACGACCGCGTCCTTGCGCGCCTTCACCGCCTTCATGTCGACGCTGACCGCGCCGCCGATGCGCACGCCGAAGTCGGCGGCGCGGCGCGCGATGTGCGCCGCGCGGGCGCTGGCCACCAGCGTCTTGGTCGGGATGCAGCCGTCGTTGACGCAGGTGCCGCCGAAGTGTTCGCGCTCGATCAGCACCGTCTTCATGCCCGCGCCGGCGAAGCGCGCCGCGACCGAGGGGCCGGCCTGGCCGCTGCCGATGACGATGGCGTCGCAGGGTGTTGTCATGGCGTCTCCCGGTTGTGGCCTGGCTGTGGCACGCTTCGCACCCTACATCAACTCGCGCTCCACTTGGGACGGTCTCACATGATTCTCGAACTTGCCGACATCCGCATCGCCCCCGGCCAGCAAGCCGAATTCGACGCCGCCATCCAGCGCGGCATCGCCACCGTCATCTCGGGCGCGAAGGGGTTTCGGGGCTTCAAGGTCAACAAGGGGATCGAGTCGCCCGAACGCTATGTCCTGATGATCTTCTGGGACACCCTCGAAAACCACACCGTCGACTTCCGCCAGGGGCCGCTGTTCGCCCAGTGGCGCGCGATCGTCGGGCCCTACTTCGCGGCGCCGCCGGCGGTCGAACACTTCACGCTGTTGGCCAAGTCAGCCTGAGCGCCATGCGCGTGGAGCGCTCGCCATGAAAGCCGTCGTCTGGTTGTCGGCCGCCTTGCTCGCGGCGGCGAACGCGCTGGCCGCGCCGCTGAAGGTGCCGCCGCTCGCGTTCGGCGAACGCACGCTGGCCAACGGCTTGCAGGTGGTCGCGGTCGAGGACCACAGTAGCCCCACCGTCAGCGTGCAGGTCTGGTACCACGTCGGCTCCAGGGACGACCCGCCGGGCCGCTCCGGCTTCGCCCACCTGTTCGAGCACCTGATGTTCAAGGGCACGCGCTACCTGAAGGCCGAACAGTTCGATCGCCTGACCGAAGACGTGGGTGGCTCGAACAACGCATTCACCGCCGACGACATGACGGCCTACAACGAGGTCGTGCCGTCGAACCACCTCGAGAGGCTGCTGTGGGCCGAGGCCGAGCGGATGTCGAACCTCAACGTCGTCGACGCGAACTTCAAGTCGGAGCGTTCGGTGGTCGAGGAGGAGTACCGTCAGAGCATCCTCGCGGCGCCCTACGGCCGCTTCTTCAACGCGATCCCCGGGGCGGCGTACCAGGTGCACCCGTACAAGCGTCCCCCGATCGGCAGCATCGAGGACCTGGAGGCGTCGACGCTCGCCGACGTGATCGCCTTCCACACCACCTACTACCGCCCCGACAACGCGACGCTGGTGGTCGCCGGCGACTTCGAGGCGAAGCAACTGCAGGCCTGGGTCGACAAGTACTTCGCCCCGGTGGCGCGCCCGGGTGCGCCCATCCCGCGCGTGACCGCGCAGGAGCCGGTGTGGCCGAGCGACCGGCAGGTCACCGCCACCGGCCCGCAGGTGCCGCTGCCCGCGGTGGCGCTGATCTGGCAGGCGCCGCCGGTGACGAGCGCCGACGCGGCTGCGCTGCGCGTCGCGGCCGCGCTGCTGAGTGCCGGCGAATCGGCGCGGCTCAACGAGTCATTGGTCTATCGCCAGCGGCTCGCGAGCCAGGCCGGTTTCGACGCCGACCTGCGCGCCGGCCCGGGGCTGTTGACGGCGTATGCCGTGGCGGCCGGCAACAAGACGCCGGCCCAGCTGGCGAAAGCGCTGCTCGCCGAGGTGCTGCGCCTGGCCGAGCGGCCGGTGCCGGCGCCAGAGCTCGCGAAGGTGAAGACGCAACTGCTGACGCAGGCACTGGTCGGGCGCCAGACGCCGCACGGCAAGGCCTCGGCGCTCGCCGAAGCCGCCGTGCTCCACGGCAACACCGCACGCGCCAACGCCGTGCTCGAGGAGCTGCAACGCGTCAGCGCGGCCGACGTGCAGCGGGTGATGAGGCACTACGTGGCGACGACGCACAAGGTGACGCTCAGCTACACGCAGGACGACAGGGCCCGCAAGGCCGAAGGAGCCGCCAAGTGATCCGCCCCCGGGTCGGGCTCGCCGCACTCATGCTGCTGCTCGCCGGCGCGGCCCGGGCCCAGCCCTACGACAGCCCGCCGCGACCGGCCGAGCCGCGGCCCCTGGTGATCGCCGCGCCGACCGAGAAGACGCTGCCCAACGGCCTGCGCGTCGTCGTCGCCGAGCGCCGCGGCGCGCCGCTGGTGACGGCGCGCCTCGTGCTGCTGTCGGGCAGCGAGACCGACCCGCCGCAGCGCGCCGGCCTCGCCTCGCTGACCGCCGGCCTGTTGACGCGCGGCACACGAGCGCACAGCGCGACCGCGCTCGCCAACGCGGCCGAGGCGCTGGGCGGTTCGGTCGAAAGCGGCGCCGGCTGGAACCGGTCCGGGGTCGGGATCACCGTCACGACGCCGTTGCTGTCGCGCGCCCTCGCGCTGGTGAGCGAAGTGGCGCTTCAGCCAACGTTTGCGCCGGCCGAGATCGAACGCTTGCGCGCGCAGACGCTCGACGAGATGAAGGTGAGCTACGCCGAGCCCGGCACGCTCGCCGGCCTGGCCGCCCAGCGCGCCGTCTTCGGCAGCGGCGCCTACGGCCACCCGGTGGCCGGCACGCCGGGCTCGCTGCCGCGGCTGGCGCGCGCCGACATCGTCAAGCTGCACGCCGCCACCTACCGGCCCGACAACGCGGTGCTGGTGCTGGCCGGCGACATTGACATGGCGGGCGCGCTGAAGCTCGCGACGCAGCACTTCGGCGGCTGGAAGAGGCCGGCGACGGCGCTCGCGAAACCGCCGCCGCCCACCGGCGCCGCCTGGCCCGAGGGCGTGGTCGTGATCGACATGCCGGGCGCCGGCCAGGCCGCGGTGGCGCTGGCGATGCCGGCGATCGCGCGCGACGCGCCCGACGAGCCGGCCGGCCGCGTCGCCAACGGCGTGCTCGGCAGCGGCTATTCGTCGCGCCTGAACCAGGAGATCCGCATCAAGCGCGGCCTGAGCTATGACGCCGCGAGCGCGCTCGACGCGCGCCGCCAGGCCGGCGCGCTGCGGATCGAGGTGCAGACGAAGAACCCGTCGGCGGCCGAGGTGCTGGGGCTGATCTCGACCGAGCTCGACAGCCTCGCCCAGGCGCCGGTGCCGGCCGACGAGCTGGCCGCCCGCAAGGCCACGCTGATCGGCGACTTCAGCCGCAACGTCGAGACCACCGCCGGCTTGTCGGGCGAGGTGGTGGCGCGGGTGGTCGGCGGGGTGCCGCTCGCCGAGCTGCCGAAGCGGATCGACCGGCTGTCGGCGGTGGGCGCGGGCGATGTGCAGGCCTTCGCCGCGAAGGTGTTCGAGCCGAGCCGGCGGCGCGCGGTCATCGCTGGCGTGGCGAGCGAGTTCGAGGCGGGGTTGAAGGCGCTGGGGTTGACGGTGCGGGTGATGAAACAGGAGGCGCTGGAGCTGGAGCGGCCTTGACCCCGCCCGTTCGCCCTGAGCTTGTCCTTCGACAAGCTCAGGATTGATCGGAAATACCGAATGCCCCCTTCCCGTTCGGGCTGAGCCTGTCGAAGCCTCGCGCAGGCCCTTCGACAAGCTCAGGGCGAACGGGCATGGTTCGAATTCCGTATTCCGATCAATCCTGAGCTTGTCGAAGGAAGGAAGGACCTGCGGGCATTGCGTATTTGCCCACCCCGCCCCGCCGCCGCACAATCGAATCGCACCAGGAGACATGCGATGAACGAGTCCGATCCCAAGGGCGTGCTGTCGGCCGCCGAACAAGCCCTGCGCGAGGCCGCGCTCGACTACCACCGCTCACCCACCCGCGGCAAGATCGCGGTGGTGCCGACCAAGCCGCTGTCGAACCAGCGCGACCTGTCGCTCGCCTATTCGCCCGGCGTCGCCTATGCCTGCCTCGCGATCGAGCAGGATCCGACGCTGGCCGCCGAATACACCTCGCGCGGCAACCTCGTGGGCGTGGTCACCAACGGCACGGCCGTGCTCGGCCTCGGCGACATCGGCCCGCTGGCGGGCAAGCCGGTGATGGAAGGCAAGGGCTGCCTGTTCCGCAAGTTCGCCGGCATCGACGTGTTCGACATCGAGCTCGCCGAGCGCGACCCCGACAAGCTCGTCGACATCATCGCCGCGCTCGAGCCCACGCTCGGCGGCGTGAACCTCGAGGACATCAAGGCGCCCGAGTGCTTCTACATCGAGCGCAAGCTGCGCGAGCGCATGAACATCCCGGTGTTCCACGACGACCAGCACGGCACCGCAATCATCTCCACCGCGGCCGTGCTCAACGGGCTCGAACTCGTCGGCAAGAAGATCGGCGAGGTGAAGGTCGCGGTGTCGGGCGCCGGTGCGGCGGCCATCGCCTGCCTGGACCTGATGATCGAGCTCGGCATCAAGCGCGAGAACGTGTTCGTCTGCGATTCCAAGGGCGTGATCCAGGACCGCCGCGAAGACAAGCTCGACGCGTCGAAGCAGCGCTATGTGCAGAAGACCGCGGCGCGCACGCTGGCCGACGTGATGGACGGCGCCGACGTGCTGCTCGGCTGCAGCGCCGCCGGCGCGGTGACGCAGGACATGGTCAAGCGCATGGCCCCCAAGCCCATCATCCTGGCGCTGGCCAACCCCGAACCCGAGATCCGCCCCGAGCTCGCGAAGGAAGTGCGGCCCGACTGCATCATCGCCACCGGCCGCTCCGACTACCCGAACCAGGTCAACAACGTCCTGTGCTTCCCGTACATCTTCCGCGGCGCCCTCGACTGCGGCGCGACGCGCATCACCGAGGCGATGAAGGTGGCCTGCGTGCGCGAGATCGCCAACCTCGCCAAGGCCGAGATCAGCGCCGAGGTGGCTTCGGCCTACGCCGGGCGCGAGATGCACTTCGGCCCCGACTACCTGATCCCCACGCCCTTCGATTCGCGCCTGATCCTGCGCATCGCACCGGCGGTGGCGAAGGCGGCCGAGGCCTCGGGCGTGGCGACGCGGCCGATCGCGGACCTGGAGGCCTACCGCCAGTCGCTGACCCGCTTCGTCACCCACACCGGCATGTTCATGCGGCCGGTGTTCGCCGCCGCGCGGCGCGCGCCGCAGCGCATCGCCTATGCCGAGGGCGAAGACGAGCGGGTGCTGCGCGCGGTGCAGGTCGCGCTCGATGAAGGCCTGGTGCGGCCGATCCTGGTCGGCCGCCCGGCCGTCATCGCCACGCGCATCGAACGCGCCGGGCTGCGCCTGCAAGCCGGGCGCGACTTCGAGGTCACCAACCCCGAGGACGACACGCGCTTTCGCCAGTACTGGGAGGCCTACCACCGGCTCAGCGCGCGCGAGGGCGTGACGCCGGAGATGGCCAAGGCCACGCTGCGCCGCTCGAACACCACCATCGCCGCGATGATGGTCAAGCTCGGCGACGCCGACGGCATGCTGTGCGGGCTGGTCGGACGCTTCGACGGCCACTTCGAGCATGTGCGCGAGATCATCGGCCTGCGCGAGGGCGCGCGCGCCTTCGCCGCGGTGAACGCGCTGATGCTCGACAAGCACACCCTGTTCATCGCCGACACCTTCGTCAATGACGACCCCGACGCCGAGCAGCTGGCCGACATCGCCGCGATGGCGGCCGAGGCAGTGCTGCGCTTCGGCCTGACGCCGAAGGTCGCGTTCCTGTCGCATTCGATGTACGGCAGCAGCAAGCGCGGGTCGGCGCTGAAGATGCGCGGTGCGCGCGACCTGTTCCTGCAGCGCATGCCCGAGGTCGAGGCCGACGGCGAGCTGCAGGGCGACGCCGCTTTAAGCGAAGAGGTGCGCCAGCGCTTCCTGCCCGAGGCCACGCTGAAGGGCGCGGCCAACGTGCTGATCCTGCCCAACCTGGACGCGGCGAACATCCTGTTCAACGTGCTGAAGATGACCGGCGGCCAGGGCATCACCGTGGGCCCGATCCTGCTCGGCGCCGCCGCGCCGGTGCACATCCTCACGCCGTCGGCCACGGTGCGCCGCGTCGTCAACATGACGGCGCTGGCGGCGGCGGATGCGGGAGTGCAGGCGCGCGCCTGACCGGCGAGGCGCGCTCAGGCGTCAGGCGCCGAGCAGTTCGCCGATCGGTTTGAGGTCGTCGACGCGGTCGCACACCGCCTTGACGACCATCAGGATCGGCACGCCCAGCAACAGCCCCCAGATGCCCCACAGCCAGCCCCAGGAGAGCACGCCGACGAAGATCACCACCGGGTTCATGCGGCTGGCGCGGCTGGTGAGCCAGGGGGTGAGCAGGTAGCCCGAGATGGTGTGGATGAGCAGCGAGACGCCGCCGATCAACAGCGCCATGTCGAGCGTGCCGAATTGCAGAAAGCCCACCAGCGCCAAGCCGCCGGTGATCGCGATCGAGCCGAGGTAAGGCACGAGGTTGAGCACGGCCGCCGCGACGCCCCACACGGCCGCATGGTCCAACCCGATCCACAGAAAGGCGACCCAGGTGGCCACGCCGACCAGCACGCTGGTGAAGATCTGCACCAGCAGATAGCGCTGGATCTGGTCGGTGATCTCGTCGAGCGCCTGGATCGTGATCTTCTTCTGGCTGAACCGGGGCCCAGCGATCGTCACCATCTTGCGGCGAAAGCTGTCGCCCGACGCGACGAGGAAATAGGTGATGAAACACACCACCAGCGCTTGGCCGATGAGGCCGACCAGGCCGAGCGTGCCGCTCCACAGATAGTCCTTGATGTTGAAGCGCGGCCGCTCGATCTGCACACGGGTCACGCCCTTGCCCGCCGCTGGCGCCGCCGAACCGCTCTCGTCGGCCGCCTGCTCGATTTGCGCCGCCGCCTTCTGCACCTTCTCGAAGGGGCTCTCCGACGCGCCGGGCTTGGCGCGCAGCGACTGGCGCAGTTTCTGCGCCGCGTCGGGCAGCGATTCGACCAGCGCCGTGGCGTCGTCGCTGAGCGAATAGACCATCGAAGCGAGGCCGCCCAGGACGGCGATCAGCAGCACCCCTGCCCCGAGTGCACGCGGAATGTGCCAGCGCTGCAGCCAATCGACCGCCGGCGACAGCGCATAGCTGAACATCACGCCGAGCAGCAGCGGAATGAACACCGCGCTGGCCCAGTGCAGCATGTACACGGCGGCCAGCAGCGCGATGACCGCGAGCGACACGCTGCGCACGTCGACCGGCATGTGCAGGTGCACGCGCTGCGGCTCGGGCTCGAGGTCCGGTGCGGTCGCCGTCGAGTCGCCGTCTTGCATGAATGTGTCTCCAGGGGCCAGCCGTGGAGTCTGCGGCATGGCGCCGGCGCGGCCAATCGGGTCAACCACGCGCGGCTGGCGTGGCGGGCGCCGTTGTCAGTCCTTCGACAAGCTCAGGCGTTGCGCGGCGGGCGGGTCGGCAGGCTGCTCGGCATGTGCCATGCCGCCCGCACCGCCTGGTGGGTGAGGCTGCGCGCGACGCGAACCGCCGTTGCGCTGCACGACCCGGGCCGGCCGATGTGGTACATCCAGCCGGCCAGCAGCGGGTTGCGTGCGGCCAGCGCCTTCCAGCTCGAACGCCAGCAGCGCGACAGGTCGCCGTAGGGCGTGAGCTCCGGCTCGGCGCCGCGCAGCGCATCGTCGCCGGGCGACGGGTCGAACACCTTGGCCACGTCGAACAGGAAGGCGGCGGCCGAACAGACCTGCTGCAGTTCGTCGACCTGCAGCGGCAGCGGCATCAGGCTCGCCGGATCGTGCTCGGCGCTCATCGCCAGCTCGGCGGCGGTGATGCTGGTTTCGAGCAGGCCATGGGCATGCCGGTGGTGGTCGAGCGCGGCCGGCTGGACCAGAAAGTGGTCGAGGTTGCCGGTGTGGCGCAGCACCTGCGCGATGAACACCTGCAGGTCCGGCGCCCAGCGCCCGCACAGGCAGGCCCAGCGGTAGACCAGGCTCGCCGGCACGCCGAGGTAGGCGAGGCTGCCGGCGTTGACGCGCAGGATCAGGTCGTGCAGCGCGTGGTCGTCGCCGGCCCTGGACGTGGTGATGAAGCCGGACACCGGCAACAGTTCCGCCGGCAGCACGCCGCGGGTGAGATCAGGCGCATGGGAGTTCAAAGGGGACACTCGCTGGGCACACATCGATACCCGAATTCTGCGGCGTGGCGGGAAGGCATAGAGCGGCAACAAGAGGTGATTGACGGGGTATTTCTGCGACGGAGTCGACGCTATATCGGCGGCCCGGGGCCCGGATTGCGTTGATGGCGGGTTGACCGCTCCTGCCGGCCGCCACGGTGGCAATATGCCACACAATGCGATATCCTCTGCGCCATGGCCAAGTCGATTCGCATTTCCGATGAGCTCTACGAAATGGCAGCGTCGAGCGCGGTGCTGATGCACCGCTCGCTCGCGCAGCAGGTGGAGCACTGGGCCGCGCTGGGCCAGGCCCTGGAGGCGCGCGGCGACAGCGCCGCCGTACTCTCGGCGAAGATCGCGCACATGCACGAGGTCGATCGCATGAAGGTCGCCACCGGGCAGATGAAGAGCACGGCGCTCTATGCGATCGCGCCGGCAACAGCCAAGCGCATGAAGGTCACGTTCTCGCGTGACGCGATGGAGGCGTTCGAGCTCGACCGATGAGGGAGGCCCAAACCCCTCCCGAGGTCGTGCAGCGCCTGCTTGCCGCCGCCGGCCCGCACCTGATCCTGGTTGGTGGCCAGGCGCTCGCCTTCTGGATGAGCAGGTACGACGTGAGTGCGCCGGAGGAGTTTGCTTTCGTCTCCCGGGACATGGACTTCCTGACCCGCTCTGCCGGCGACAAGGATGAGGTCATTCGGCTGGCGAAGATTCTGGGCGGCCGGGCGGTCATTCCTCACGAGCGGGCGCTGACCGCGCTGGTGGGCCAGGCGGTGCGGCCGCTCGATGACGAGCAATACATCAACGTCGATATCGTGTTCAAGGTCTACGGCGCCAACGCCGAGCTCGTGCGCAAGGCGGCCGTCGACGTCAACGACGCCGACCTGCTGTTCCGCGTGATGCATCCCATGGACGTTCTCAAGAGTCGCCTGGACAACCTGTACGGCCTGAAGGAAAAGCAGACGGCGCTGGGGCAAGCGCAACTCGAGGCCGCCATTCGGGTGGCTCAGCGCTTTCAACGCTCGATTGCTGACGAGCTCCGGCCGAGCGCCGGCGCCAGGTCGCCGGTGCTGCGCTTCGCGAAATTCATCGAGGGCCTTGCGCTGAGCGACGCGGGCCGCAAGGTCGCAGAACGAGCCCGGGTTTTCGTGGCCGACGCGATCGAACCTGCAGCCGTGGACGCTGTCGGCTTTCGAGAGACGAAGCTGCCGCGGCTGTTGGGCATGATGTCGCCGCAGCGACGGGACGAGCTTGCGCACGAGCCGCCGAGGCGGGCACCCTCGCGCACCAAGGCGAGACGCGGCGATGCCGTTCCCTGACTCAGACCGCCGCCCGCCCTGCGAGCAGTTCACCGTACCTCGCGAGGTCGATGTTTCCACCGCTCACGAGAACGCCGACCCGCTTGCCCGCGATGGGCACACCGCCATGACGCGCACCGGCAAAGGCCAGGCACCCGGTGGGCTCGACCACGATCTTCATGCGCTCGGCGAAGAAGGCCATGCTCTGGACGAGCTGCGCATCGGTGGCGGTGACGATGTCGTCGACGTCGCGACGGATGATCTCGAACGTCAGGTGGCCCAGGTGCTGGGTCTGTGCGCCGTCGGCGATCGTCTGCGGCGTGTCGATGTGGACGATTTCGCCGCTGCGAAACGAGCGCTGCCCATCGTTGCCCGCCTCCGGCTCGACGCCGTAGAGCCTGGCCCGCGGTGACAGCGCACGCAGCGCCAGCGCGGCGCCGCTGAGCAGGCCGCCGCCCCCCAGGCAGACGAACAGGGCGTCGAGCTCGCCGACCTCCTGGATCAACTCCAGCGTCGCGGTGCCCTGGCCGGCGATGACATCCGGATGGTCGTAGGGTGGAATCAACGTCAGGCCCCGCTCGCTCGCCAGCCGGCGGCCGATCGCCTCGCGATCCTCGGTGTAGCGGTCGTACACCACGACCTCGGCGCCATAGCCGCGCGTCGCCGCCACCTTGGCCCGCGGCGCGTCGTGCGGCATCACGATCGTGGCCGGAATCTGGAGCTCCCGCGCCGACAAGGCGATCGCCTGCGCGTGGTTGCCGGACGAGAACGCCACCACGCCGGCACGCCGCTGCGCCGGGCTGAATCGCGACAGCGCGTTGAACGCGCCGCGGAACTTGAACGCGCCGGCGCGCTGGAAGTTTTCGCACTTGAAGAAGAGCTCGCCGCCCAGCAGGCGATCGGCCGTGGCCGACCGAAGCACCGGCGTGCGATGGGCGTGGCCTTTCAACTTGTCAGCCGCGGCAAGCACGTCAGCGTAAGTGGGCACAAGCTTTGTCATCGTGTTCATTTCCTCATATGGAATAGGCTCGAATTCCTAGGGTTTACGCTAGGGCGAGATCTTTTTCGCGTACAAATCGCTGAACGCTCCAAAGGTCCATGATGCCTCCGTCGATCATCCCCGCCGCTGTCGCCGCTACTCGCGGCGCGGCCTGCGCCGCGTGGGCGCCGTTCCATGTCGCCCTCGGTCCGTACCAGCTGGCGGTCGAGTTTCGCGACAAGTCGCAGATGCACGACAAGCGCAAGCTGGCTTGCCTGAACCTCGAAGACGGCCGCATCGAGCTGCGCCAGGACCTGCAGGGGATGAAGCTGGCCGAAGTGTTCCTCGACTGCATCATTCGCCTGAGCCATTTCAGCAAGGGCTGCCAGCAAGGCTGCGTCGAAGAGGCCTACACCCACAGCTTCGCCACTGGGATGGTCGAGTTCGCCCAGCGCAACCCGATGGCGTGGTTGTGGTTCAACCTGTTGCTGACCGAGCACGGAGGCCGCAACGCGCGCTACGACCGGGTCGTTCATGGCGCGGTCTCGCGCCCGCCGCGGATGCCGAAGCGAATTCTCGTCGGTGGCCATCCGGTCACGATTCGAAGCATCACCAAGGCAGAGACCGGCAACGCCTTCGGCTGGTATCACTTTTCCAACCGGGAGGCCCAGTTGTACAGCGGGCTGACCGGCTCCAACCTGGCGGTCGTGGCGCTGCACGAGATCACCCATGCCGTGCACCACATGTACGACATCAAGCAGCGCGACAAGCACCAGAACTTCAAGCATGCCCAGCTCAAGGGCTGGCTGGGCATCATGAAGGACAACCCGAGTGCGTGGCGCTGGCTGGTCTGGGTGATCAGCTTCCCGGCGAAGGCGAGCCTCGCACCGGCAGCCCCCGAGGCGGCATGATTCGGGGCCATGGCATCGCGCCGACCGCCCCACAATCACTACAGCGTCTACGTCGTCGAGCTCTCGCCCGAGGTCTGGAACCTGGCGCGCTTTCGCAAGGCGAATCCCGACTACGTGATCGGCAAGCCCTTCGTCTATGTCGGCATGACCGGCGTCGACCCGGATCTGCGCTTCGACAAGCACAAGGCCGGCGTCCAGTTCAACCGCTACGTGCGCGACTACGGCTTGCGCCTGCTGCCCGCGCTGTACGACGTGTTCAACCCGATGCCGTATGACGGTGCGCGCGACATGGAGGTGGAGCTGGCGATCAGTCTGCGTGAAAAGGGGTATGGGGTGTGGCAGGCGTGACACCCCGCTGCGCTGCCGCCCCTGTGGCGCACCAACACAAGGGGCCGACGCGTGAGCATCGGCCCCTTGCTTCTTGCCCCCGGCGATACGGGAACGGACTACCCTTTTTGCTTGCGGTCTTCTTCTTCACGCTTCTGCTCGTCACTGTCTTTCTTCTTGCCCTGCGGCTTGCTCGCGGCAGGCTTCGGCTCATGACCACGCAACTCCGCCCCTGACGCTGGTTGGGCTTGCGGTGGCGGTGGCTTGGCCGAAGCAACCGGACGGGGTTCGGCTGGCTTTGCGGCAGAGGGGGGCTCAGGTTTCACCCGCTGCGCCGGTTGCTGTGCGACCGCCGCGGGCGGAGCGACTTGCAGCACAGCGGCCGGTGCCGGCGTTGCGACAGGTTGTCCGCGCTGTTCCGGCTTGCCACGCTGTTCGGCCTTTCCGCGTTCCTCCGGCGGCTGCGCAGTCGGTGCCGGCGCAGCGACTTGCGGTGGAGCGGCCGGTGCCGGCGCTGCGACAGGTTGTCCGCGCTGGTCCGGCTTGCCACGCTGTTCGGCCTTTCCGCGTTCCTCCGGCGGCTGCGCAGTCGGTGCCGGCGCAGCGACTTTCGGTGGAGCAGCCGGTGCCGGCGCTGCGACAGGCTGTCCGCGCTGTTCCGGCTTGCCACGCTGTTCGGCCTTTCCGCGTTGCTCCGGTGCTTGTGCTGCCGGTACGGGTGGCGTGGCCAGCGATGGCGCAGCGCCTTGCGTCGGTGCGACCGGTGCAGTGGAAATCGCGGGCGATGCAGGGGCCTTTCGCTCATCGGATTTTCCGCTCGCATCAGCCGGCCTGACAGCGGGTGTCGCCGGCGGCGGAACCATGGCCCGTGGCGATTCTTGCGTCGGCGCGACCACCTTGACGACAGGCGCCGGCGCGGCCGCTGCGGGCTTCAATTCCTTGCGTGCGGTGTCGTCGAGCGGTGTGCCCGGCTTCGCCGTCAGTTGCTGCTGTTGCGCCGCGAAACCGACGTGAGCCGCAGGGGGTGCGGTGCGAGCGACGACAGGCCGCTCGAACACGCGGGCAGGCGGCTTGTCGCCCTGGGCGGCGGCGCCGTGCACGCTCTGCTGCGTCGGAGCCACGGGCGGAGCGACCGCCACCGGCCGGCTGACAATCACTTCCTGGGATACCTTCACCGCCGCTCTGGACACCGGCTGCGACTGCACGAACGCGGTCGTCGGCACGGCGACGATGGCTCCCGGCACTTGCCGGTTGGCGTACACGACATTGGTCACGTTGGTGTTGTTGTAGACGTTGTTGATGACGGTGTTGTTGATGACCGTGTTGCTCTGATTGACGTTCTCGAAATAGCCGCGGCTCACCGTGTACGACGGTCGATAGACCTCGCGCGGCCCCAGCGGGAACCACGCGACGCCACCGACATTGCCGCTGGAGATCGTCAACTGGAAGTTGGCGCCGCCCACGAACACCACCAGTGCCGGGGCGTAGTAGGCGCGGGTGCGCACCGGACCGGGTACCCAACCCCACGTTCCGCCGAGGTTCGCCCAGCGGCCGTAGTGGGACACGGCGAAGCCCCAGGGTGCGTCATCCACCCACGTCCAACCCCAGGGGTCGACCCATGCCCAATGGCCGTCGCGGTAAGGCGCCCAGCCGACGGCCACGCGATTCGGGACCCAGACGTTGCCGTAGGTCGCATCGTTGCGCCAGGTGCCGTTCGCATCGAGGTCCTGATAGCCGACCACGTCTTGCGATACATAGCGGGCCGAAACCGAGATGTCGAAGGCGCGGTCACGATCGCTGGCCCAGCGATCGAAGTCGTCGAGGCGCGGCGCGTCGACATACTGATACTCGCGCAAGCCGGTCCCGATGAAGCGATACGGTTGCCGCGAATCGATGACATACGACGCGTCTTCGCCGTACACCTCGCCTTGGCCTCTGCGCATCACGATCGTCGTCGCATTGCCGTCGGGATCCACTTCGATCCGGTATTCGCCGGGCTGCCGAAGCGTCAAGGCGAGATTCGGCGTGTCGACCTCGAACACCTGGTTGGGCTCGAGACGGCGCACGCGCACGTTCAACGTGCCCTGTGTCAATTGCAGCTGGGCGATTCGGTCGTCGAGGTTGAGAACGGATACGCCCGTACCGGCGTTCATGCGAATCATGGCGCCGCCGACCTGGATTTCAGCCCGCGCACGCGCGTCCGACCACAGGCGGTCGCCGGTGGTCAGCGGCCGATTGATCGAGGCCTGTACCCAATCGACTTCACCGGCCGGTGAGAAACTGACCGCGCCGCTCATGTAGCCGAGTCGCGCGACGCGCGATGGCGGGTCCGCGCTGGCCCAGCCGCTGAAGACCAAGATGGCGACGCCGGCCACGAAGGCGACAGCCTGACGACGCAGAGGTTGCGTGTGCATGACGATTCCTTACGACAGAGATGTACCGTACGAAGTGCTGCGCTCGCCGTCTGTTCGGTGGCGCACCGATGCTCAGTTCGACGAATCCTTCGACCGTGTCTTCGCCACGCCGGTGATGATGCCGAGGCCAATCAGGATCACGCACGCGATCGCGACGTACAGGTGCGGCATGCCCGCCGTCACCAAGCCCCAGGCGATGCCGCAGGTCAGGAGAACAAAGCCCACGAGATAGAGTGCGAACGACATGATGTGCTCCTCGAAAGGCGAGAGACACGCGCGCGGCGAGCCCGAGCCGCTGCGGCGCACGCTCATGGCCCACTTTACGGGCGCGCTGAACGCGCGCCCATCGGTGCACGCCGTCTCTTCGCGTAGGCCATCGCCTACTTGGGGGCTGCCCGCTCGGTGGTGGGAGAGCGCCTACAGGCACTCGAGCGCTTGGCTGATTCCCCCGTGAGACGGGGCAGCAGATGCTGCGGTCAGCACAACCGGATGCAGCACGCGTTCGGCCGCTCAGTCCACTGGAGATCCATCATGCTGTACACGCTTGCCTTGGTACTTTTGATTTTTTGGGTCCTTGGCTTGGCGACCTCGGTCTCCGCCGGTGGCCTGCTGCACCTCTTGTTGGTGATCGCGGTGGTCATGGTGCTGTTCCAGTTGATCACCGGCCGGCGCGCGGGTTAGCCCATGCGGTTGAAGTTGGGGTTGCTGGCGGCGGCGCTGTTGGCAGCGGGGTGCTCCGGCTTGGACACGCGCGAACCGGCAGCGATCGTCAGCGCCGAGGCACCCGCGGCCACGAAGACCTATCTCTGGTCGAGCTCGATGGAAGCCAAGCGCGTCGCACTCGAAAAGGCCACGCTCAACACCGGCATCGCCGTTCTGCGCACCAAGGACAATCAGTTGCAGGTCAATGTGCCGAGCGACTTTTCCTTCGACACCGACAGTGCCGAGATCAAGCCCGACATGCGTCCGGTGCTCGACCAGTTCGCCGAAGGGCTGGAGGCCAAGACGCTGTCGCACATGCTGATTCACATCATCGGCCACACCGACAGCCGCGGGAGCGACGCAGTCAACGACCCCTTGTCGCTGGCGCGTGCCAACAGCGTTCGCAAGCACCTCGAATCCAAGGGCATTGCGACCAGCCGCATCGAGGTTGAAGGCCGCGGCGAACACCAGCCCATGGTCGGTAACGACAAGAGCTACGGGCGGGCGCTGAACCGGCGCGTGGAAATCTTGTTGCGCGAGCCGGGGGGAACATCATGAGGCGCGTCGAAGGCGTGCACTGCGCCATCCGACGCAGCATCTCGACGTCGGCTCACTACGTTGAACGCGAGAGATCGCCGGTCCCCCGTGCCACAACCATTTCGGCGCGAAACAGCAGTTCATCGGTGGCGCGCAAGCGGCGGCTGACTTCGCGCCCCATGTTCATCTGGATCAGCGCAAACTGCTCGGCGTCACGCTTGAACAGTCGGTACAGGTGCTCCGGGCTGAGTTCGATGGCGGTGCAGTCGTCGATCGCCTGGACTGACGCGCTGCGTGGCAGCAAGTCCATCAGCGCCATCTCGCCGAAGCAGTCACCGGGACCGAGATGGTGCCGAAGCAACTGCTGCCCGCGCCATTCCTTGATCACCGTCACCCGGCCCGTTTCCAGCACGAACATGCCGCTGGCCTGATCGCCCTCGCGGAAGAAGAACTCCTGCGCGCGGACGGACACAGACCGCGTCTGCTCCAGCAGGTATAGCAGCGCGTCTTCGCGGATGGCACCGAAGATCGGCATGCCCTGCAGCAATTCGATTCGTGTCGCTGGCATCGCACCTCCTGGGCAAGGGACAAGGGCAACAGCGATTGTGGGCGCAATAACCCACGACGAGCACTGACCCAGCGCCTGCTGCCAACTGGACTTTCCCGAGAGCGTCGCCGAATATGAGAGGAACTCCCGAAGCTCCCCAACTCTTCGAGCCATCCTGGCTCGACCGTGAGGCTCTCCATGGAAGAACAAGAACTTTCTCGCAGGGGTGTCTTGCTGCAGGGTGCGGCGGCGTGGGCGAGTCTCGGGCTTCTCCACTCCCCGCTGCTCGCTCAATCGATTTCGAGTCGCCCCGGTGAGGAGACGATCCGGTGGCTGGATCAGCCGCCGGAGAACCCGAGTGGCGGGGTGGTCGTGAACCTGCAGCCGTGGGAAGAGCTCACCTCGCCGATGACACCGACGGACAAGTTCTTCCAGGTCGGCCACTACAACAAGCCGGTCATCGACGAGAAGGATTGGAGTCTGCAGGTCGCGGGCCTCGTCAAGCGGCCTCTCGGCTTGTCGTTGGCGGCTCTGAAATCCCGGCCGACGCAAGAGGTGGTCTTCACGCTCGAGTGTTCGGGCAACCATGGCTTTCCCTGGTTCACAAGTGGGATCGGCACCGCCACGTGGCGAGGCGCGGGGCTCGCCTCGGTGCTCAAGGACGCCGGCATCCAGGACAAGGGCGTCGAGGTCGTGTTCTACGGCAGCGATGCCGGCGAGGAGGAAGTTCGCAACATCAAGACGACGCAGAACTTCGCGCGCAGCATGTCGGTGGCCGACGCGATGAGCCCGAACAACATCCTCTGCTACGAGATGAACGGGGCGGCGCTGCCCCCCGGCCACGGCTTCCCCCTGCGCCTGATCGCGCCGGGTTGGTACGGCATCGCCAACGTGAAGTGGCTCAAGCGCATCGAGGTGCTCAATACCCGTCACATGGGGCGCTTCATGGCGCGCGACTATGTCACCCTGCGCGAAGAGCAGCGCGGCAGCGAAAAGGTCTGGACCGAGACATCGGTCGGTCGCGCGTTGCTCAAGTCGGTGCCGGGCAAGGTCACGCGCCTCGACGGGCAGTACCGGGTGGTCGGCGCGGCCTGGGGCGCACCGATCGAACGGGTGGAAGTGCAGATCGACGGCGGGCCCTGGATGCCGGCGACGATCGATCGCAGCCGCCGGCCCGAGTTCGCATGGAGGATCTGGACCTTCGACTGGAAGAATGCGGCCCCCGGAGAGCACGTCATCACGTCGAGAGCCGTCGACCGGCAAGGCAACGTGCAGCCGTCGATGGAGGATGCCCGCATCGCCGGCAAGCGCACCTACTGGGAGAGCAACGGGCAGGTTTCACGGCGCGTTCGTCTGGCGTAGGCCCGATCTTCTGCAACGGTGGCGTGGCGTCGATGCAGGGGCTCAGAGGCTGACAGTTTTTCCGCTGCGCGCACAACGACCCGTTTGCGCTGAGCTTGTATTTCCGATCGTCCTGAGCTTGTCGAAGGAAGCGCCCGCACAGGTCGTCGCGGGACTTCGACAAGCTCAGTCCGAACGGAAGATGGGTGCTCACGACGAAAAACTCTCAGCCTTCAGTCATCGGCCCGTGCGGCCGAGCCGCCGATGTAGCCCGTCAGCCCGGCCACCAAGGCATCGAAGGTCACGCGGCATCGAGGACTGTCTCGCAGGTCTTCATGCATGGTCACCCAGGTGTCGAGCTGGAGCGTGAACTGCTTGCGCAGAACCCGAACCAGCTCGCTGTCGCGCTGCGCCAGAGCGACCTGGCACGCGCCGATCCCGTAGCCCGCGCGGATCGCTGCCAGCTGGGCCAGGTCGCTGTCGGTTCGCAAGGCAAACGCCTCGCGGCGCATGCCACCCAACGACTTGCGCAGGCTGCGAACGAAAGCCGTCTCCTCGTCGAAGCCGATGAGCGCATGGCCGGCCAAGGCGGCCTCGGTGCGAGGCGTTCCTCGGCGCGCAAGGTAGGCCCTGTGCGCGTGCAGCCCGAGTTCGATGTTCCCGATACGGCGCGCGATGAGCGACTCCTGTTGCGGACGCATCATGCGAACCGCGATGTCGGCCTCCCGGCGCAGCAAGTCTTGCACGCGGTTCGTCAGCACGAGTTCGATCACCAGATCGGGATGCGCTTCGCGCAGCCGGGCCAGGATGGGTGGCAAGACCTCGACGCCGACCACGTCGCTGGCGGTGATGCGCACCGTGCCGCGAACGCCCGACCCCTGGCTGGCCGCGACGCGTTGCAGCGCGGCCGCGGTGGTTGCCAGGGTCTGCGCGTACGGCCGCAGCGCGATGGCCGCCTCGGTCGGTGTGAAGCCGAATTGAGAGCGGGTGAACAGCGCCAGCCCCAGCGCCTGCTCCAAGGCGGCCACGTGCCGGCCGACGGTGGGTTGAGCCACGCCGAGCGCCCGCGCGGCGCCGGACAGAGAGCCTTCCTTCAAGACGCCCAGAAACGAGCGATAGAGCTCCCAGCCGGGGTCGGACGCCATGCAGAAATGTATAGCGTCTGGCACATCACCAGCAATTCCATTGGAACCGCTGCCGGCTGAAACTGCCGCCATCACAACCGTGGAGCAGACGATGGCAAGCAGCAAGACAGCGCTGGTTCTGGGTGCGACGGGCGGCATCGGCGGCGAGGTGGCCAGGCAGTTGCGCGATGCCGGCTGGCAGGTGCGCGCCTTGAACCGCAACGTGCAGCGCGCCGCCCAACGCAGCGACGGCCTGGTGTGGATGCAAGGCGATGCGATGAACCGCCGCGACGTCGTCGACGCGGCGCAAGGCAGCGCCGTGATCGTGCACGCGGTGAACCCGCCCGGCTATCGGCGCTGGGCAGAACTCGTGCTGCCGATGCTCGACAACAGCATCGCCGCCGCCCAGGCCGCGGGCGCACGGATTGTGCTGCCCGGCACGATCTACAACTACGGTCCGGACGCGTTTCCCGCCCTGACGGAAGACTCGCCGCAGCACCCCGTCACGCGCAAGGGCGCCATCCGCGTGGAGATGGAACGCAGGCTGCGCGCGGCGGCGGACCGCGGCCTGCGCAGCCTGGTCGTGCGCGCCGGCGACTACTTCGGCCCCCAGGCGGGGAACAGTTGGTTCTCGCAGGGCCTGATCAATCCGGGACAAGCCGTTGCCGTCGTGACCCAGCCGGGCCGACGCGGTGTGGGTCACCAGTGGGCGTACCTGCCGGACGTGGCCCGGACGATGGTTCAACTCCTCGACCGGGGTGATGCCTTGGAACCCTTCGCCAGGTTCCACATGGCCGGACACTGGGATGCCGACGGCACGCGGATGGCCGAAGCGATCCGCAACGTCGTCGGGCGGGCCACTGGCGGCGCCGAACCCAGGGTGCGAGCCTTCCCCTGGTGGGTGCTGACGCTCGCCTGGCCGTTCGTACCGCTGTTTCGAGAGATGAAGGAGATGCGCTACCTGTGGCAGCAGCCGATTCGCATGGCCAACACGCGCCTGGTCGCCCTGCTCGGCAGCGAGCCCCACACGCCGCTGGAGGACGCGGTCAGGGCGACGCTCGCGGGTCTGGGCAGTCTCGGGGCGGATGGCAGCCCGCGTGAGCAGGCTGCGGTCACCGCGGGGCACGCTCGCTGACGAGCGGGACGAATCAGCCGGATACCTTGGCGGCCAGCACGTCGACCTTGTCGATCTGCGGCGGCTTGGCCAGCAGTTCCGGCGCTTTGGCCATCAGGGCTGCGGCGATCTGGCCATTGAGGTGGGCGGTGCGGCCCGATTCATCGGCAAAGGCGTCGAAGATCCCGAAGCTCGAGGGGCCGAGCTTGATCGCAAACCAGACCGGTGTCTGCGATTCTGCGTCGGCGAGCGAGAGCGCACCCTTCAGCAGGGCTTCGACATCGGCCTCCTTGCCTGGCTTGGCTTCGAGGCGGGCGAGCAGAGCGACTTTGAGCATGGCGGTCCTCCGGAACAAAAGAGAACGATTGAGGGTTCTCAGGCTTCGTACTTGAACGACAAAGACACCCGCGCTCGGTATGCAACGACCTTGCCGCCTTCGACCTTCATGTCAAGCTTGCAGACTTCGGCGACGCGCAGATCACGCAGCGAGTTGGCCGCAGTTTCCACAGCATTTTTCGCCGCATCCTCCCAAGAAACTGGGCTCGTGCCGATGATTTCGGTGACACGATAGACGCCGGATTCGGCCTTCTTCTTTGCCATGGTTCTCGCTCCTTCGGGTTAGGAGGCGCGAGCGCCGCACCTCGATGATTTCATCATAGGCGTCTGCGTGCCGGGC
This sequence comes from Piscinibacter sp., assembly GCA_036507085.1. Lineage (GTDB taxonomy): Bacteria > Pseudomonadota > Gammaproteobacteria > Burkholderiales > Burkholderiaceae_C > Albitalea. Next base: position 33,859 of record DASXQQ010000042.1, read on the forward strand.
GTCGCTTGAATTCGCAGTGGGCGGCCCGAGTCAACGACCCCTTGTCGCTGCTACGGGCCGGCGCTGAACCCGATCAAGCCAACTGCCTGGCCACCCCCGCTGCCACCTGCATCACCAGCCCGCGCAGCCACCGCTGCCCCGCATCGCTCTCATGTCGTCGATGCCACAGCAGTCCGACTTCAATGCGGGGCAGTTCGAACGGAACCGGATGAACCGCGAGTTGGGCTTCGTAGCCGGTCGCGGGCACGAAGCTGCGCGGCAGCACCGTCAGCAGATCCGACTGGTGCACGATCGCCGCCGCCGTCGAGAAGTGGTTGACGGTGATCGCGACGCGGCGTTCGCGCCCGAGGCGGGCCAGCGCCTCGTCGACGAAGCCGCGCTGGCGTCCGGCGAAGCTCACGCGCAGGTGCTGCGCGCCGCAATAGTCGTCGAGCGACAGACCCTCGGCGCGAGCCAGCGGGTGCGCGC
>DASXQQ010000043.1:0-23226 GCA_036507085.1 Piscinibacter sp.
GGCAACCAACCTTGCCGGCAAAGCGGTCGAATCGCTGGTCGACGGCGACACGATCCAGCTGCATGCGGCACTCGCTTCGACTGCAAGAAGGACGACCGACATCGTGTTTCGCCTCGACGCGGTCGAGCAGCCGATTGCGAGCTGCACCATTGCGCGCGGCGGCAAGACGTGCGACACGGTCGCGTTGCGTGCGCTCGGATGGTATTGGGACGACCGAGGCGCTCCGCGACCGAGTCACACGATCAGTGTCGAGACGATCGACCGGTCGTCTGCGTCGATCCAGGTGCGCGTGGCACCCAGGCCGGTTGTGCTCGTTCATGGCTTCATGTCGGACCACAAAACCTGGACGGCCTACACGGCGCCTGGCGGGTTTCTGGCGCGCATCGGTCTGAAGGGCTTCGCGGTCGGCGACGGCAACGCGGACGGCCTGATCAACAGCGGAGACATCACGCGACCGAAGACCGCGACGAAGACGCTGCCGGAGAACGCCGCAGCGCTGGCCGCCTACATTGCCGGCGTGAAGAAGTCGACCCACGCGGAAATGGTGGATCTGGTCGCGCACAGCATGGGTGGGCTGATTTCGCGCTACTACGTTGCGCGATTGATGCAGGGTCGCGACGTGGCGCAATTGATGATGCTCGGCTCGCCGCACGGCGGCTCGGAGTGCTCTGGCCTCGCTGCTGCCCTCGGGGTGCTCGGCCCGGCGTCGCTGGAACTTCGGCCGGCCTACCTGCGGCAGATATTCAATCGCGGCGTCACGCGCCGAAACGGCGTGCCGTTCACCATGCTGGCCGGCAATCCGATCCTCGAGAGCTTCAAGGCACCGTGCAGCGGCGTGCCGAGCGACGGGGTGGTCAGTCTGGACAGCGCATCGGCGATCCCGGGCACCGTGACGCAGATGTCCGTCATGCACACCGACATGACCCGGTCGGAGGATGTGTTCTCGAAGTTCATCCTTCCACAACTGCGGCGCCGGGTCGGCGACTTTTCGAACGCGAGCGACACACAGGTCCCCGCGGAGTCGAGCGTGCCGACGCAGTTCACCCAGGTCTTCACCGGTCACGTGGAGGCCGGTGGTGCTGCGGAAGTCGAGGTCAACCTCGATCAGGTTGCCATCGCCAGCTTCGCGCTGTTCGACCCGAGCCGCTCGCTGGTGGTGACGGTGCGCGGCGCCAGCGGCAAGGTGATCGCATTGAACCCCGAGGAGCACGGCCTGATCAAGGTGGAGGATCCTTCGTCGCTGCTGACGCTGGGCTACGGGTTCCGCAACCCGAAACCGGGACCCTGGCGGATCACGCTGCGGGCCCCCCCGCAGGCGGGCGCCGATTTTGCGCTGTCGGCGCGCGTGGTGGGCGGTGCCTCGTTGCAAGCGCGCAGCAGCCACCTCACACCGTCGCGCGCACAGCCGGTGACGCTGGCCGCGGCCTTGGAATACCCCGGCAAACCGCTGACGGATGTGTCCATGCGCGCTGTCATTCGTCTGCCCAGCGGCAGGACGGAGACGCTCGATCTACAGGGAAGCGCCGCCGAGATGAAGGCGGTATGGAGAGCCGCCGAACGCGGCATCCATGGCGTCGACATCATCGCCACGGCGCGAGCGGACGGGCTGCGCGTCGAGCGCACGACGTTCCTGGCATTGGACGTGCAACCCTGAGGTGCGGTCGGCGGATTCGATCGATGGCCATGCGAACTCACGGCCGATGACCGCGCGCGCGTAGAGGTAGTTGTTGAGGGCCGTGTTGCTCAGCGCATCCATGTTCACGCGGCCCTTCGGGTCGCAAGGAAAGGCCAGGCCATGGCCCTCGCGAAACAGGGAATGAAAGCACAGTTCATAGGCCGGGCTCTGGTGCGTGGCGATGGAAGCGGTTCTCATGGCGGATCTCCTGGGTCGAGACGGTGATGCGGACATCACGGTCTTGATCGGAGATTCGTTATTGCCGACCCGTTGGATGCACTGACAGCGACAACCATGAGGCCGCAGTAGGAAAGCTGCGTCCTCGCACAGGCCTCGCCGGTTGAATTTCATACCACCGTCCTCTATACATATGCATACATCTCTGTCATCCGTTCGCTCTCGCATTGGGCTTGGCAGTTTCGGGCCCAGGACGACTGTCGCCTCCCGCAGCCTTTTGCAAAGGACAGGCCATGACGTCGACTTTGAGCAAATCGGTTCTGGGCGCAACGCTGCTCGCTTCCTCTTTGTGCATCTGGCCAAGCGCTCTCCAGGCGTTGACCGTCTATGACCAGATCCTGACCACAACGCCGGCTGCAGTGGCGAATCCCAATGTGAGCAGCTTCACGAACTGCCTCGCCGCGGAAGGTTGCCTCGGCCGCAACGGCCTGGTCGACACAGTCGGCGGGAACCTGCCCGATACGATCCCCTTCGTTTTCTCACTCTCTTCTGCACAGGTTGCAGCGGTGACGGGAGGCCCGGGCGCACTCGGAACACTGACCGTGGTCGCGAGCCGCGACATCGGTCATAAAGTGGGCGCGTCTGCGCTCGATTTCATTACCGTGTCGGGGGAAGGCGTGGGGCTTGGGAATCTGTTCGTGAACACGATCGACACCTGTCCCGCCGGCGAACGCGGAACGGCGTACGACGCAAACCTCATCTGCGGCCCGAACTTCCACACTGATGTGACCGCCACCGATGCATTGTTCCTGACGACGGCGAACATCACGGCGTTCGCCGCCGACGGGACGATCCAGCTTCTCCTCGACCCATCGGCCGACGTGGGGCGCTTGAAGATCTTTTCCGTCGAACTGCTGATCACGGTGGTGCCTGAGCCGTCGTCGTTCGCGATGCTCGCTCTGGGGCTTGCTGCAGTGGGCGTTGCCGCGCGCAAAAAGAGGTGAGAGGAGGGCGCGGGTCCTGTCTCAACGTGCAGCAGCCGCCTCGCGCTGCGCTTCGAGCCTCGCAAGCCGATCGCGGATCTGCGCGCCGACGTGGATCTGCGGGTTGGAATAGCCATCGCTCTTTCCCGCCTCGCGCTCTCGCTGCGCGATGATGCTTCGGGCGGCGGCGTGCGCGCGTTCGAACGACCACGTGTGTCGCAGCTGTTCGTCGAACATGGCCCGGCCGAAGTACGTGAGCTCCGAGCGCTTGCCGCAGCCATAGGACGTGTGGTCGCTGTCGGCGGCGGTCATCACCAGCGTGCCAGTGTCGGACAAGGGTTGGATCCAGCTGCCGGAGTAGCACGCCGAGACGGAGATGACCCGGTAGCGGATGCCGGCGTCGTCGAGCCATGTCTTGAGCATCTGAGGCGTCACCGTATCCACCGACAGCGGCCAGAACTCGGCGGAGAGCGCGCCATCACGCGCTCCGTGCGACGTCAGATGGATGAAGATCACGTCCTCGTCCCGGTTCATCACCTGGCCCACCCGCTGGATCGCCCGCTGCAGATTGAGCGGCGTGGCCCACGGCCATTCACGAACCGTGTCTCGATGGTTCACCAGCTGGATGCTTTGGCCGGCCGCATCGAACCTGTCCTCCATCACGCCGGCGACGAGCTTGCTTTCTCGCCGGAACACGTCCTCTTCGGCGTAGGGCGCGAAGGTGATGGCGAACAGATTCACGACCCCAGGTCGCCCGCGACCGATACCCTTCAGCTTTGCCGCCAACAGCTGGGGCTGCAGTTCGATCAGTTCCTGCGTGAGCTTGAACGGCTCGGTGCGCGCTTCGGCGCTGGCCTCGGCACTTTGCGGCGCGCTCGGATACCAGTGGTGGGTCGGCGCAAACCAGTGGCTCAAGGCGATCGTGCCGACGAGAAGGGCGGTTGCGAGCGCCTTGGGGGCGATGCGTCCGGTGCTGCTGCGCCAGACGAGCGCAAGCTGGGCCACGGCCACCCATCCGACGGCGAGCAGCCAGACGGTCCACCAGCCCCAACGCCCGAGCACCGCGGGCGAGAAGGCGCCGCCGCGGACCATCGGAACGAAGACGAGCGCCAACACCGTGCTGATGGTCAGCACCTGCGCGGCCATCATCGCAAACAACGCCGCCGCGCTCGCGGGCCGATGCGCGATGTCGTCGCGCGATCGGGGAACGAGCAACCAGCACACCCAGATCGCGATCGCGGTGGACAGCCAGCCCATCTGCAGCGTGGGCCAGTAGAAAGATGCAGCGCCCTCGATGTAGAGGCGCTCGACGAGCACGCCCAGCATCTGGGGCACGAGAACGAGGCAGGCGATGATGCCCGGCGTCGTCTGCAGCCCCGCCCAGTCGGGCTTGAAGAGGAATGCGCTGCGCGCTCCTTGCCACCACCAGGCACCCAGGGCGCCGCGCGCCATGGGCTCGTGCGCGTCTGCGTAAGCGTTGCTGCTGTCCGTCATCGGCAGGCCCCCTTGGGGCCCCACTGTACTGTCAACCGGATGTACGCTTGGCTCGCGTTCGCGCACAGCCGCAAACCTCGGGCTCAAAGGAGTTGCAAGATGACGCAGGAACGAGTCGCGTTGTTCTCGCATGAGGTCGTGGGCCCACCCGCTCCAAACAAGCAAAGACCTCGCATCAGGCTGTCGCGCAATGGACCCTATCTGGTCGCCGTCGATGACCTGAGCAACTCAAAGGGAGAGCGGCTCGAAGGGCGGCACGGCGTCGCGTTGTGTCGCTGCGGCGCATCGAACAGCAAGCCGTTTTGTGACAGCTCCCATATTCGGACCGGGTTTTCGGACGAGCGGTGCCCGGACCACACGCCTGATCGAGTCGTGGACTACCCGGGTGCCGCCATGGTTGTGAGCCAGCCTGGACCCAGTGACGCGATTGCTCCGAGCATTCGTATCGCACGAAACGGCCCCTATGAAGTTCAGGGGTTTGATCTTGACACCGAGAACTGGAGCGAAGGCGCCTCGCGTGAGCGCTTTACCCTCTGTCGGTGCGGCGGTTCGAAGAACAAGCCATTCTGCGACGGTACGCACCGGAGCATCAAGTTTCAGGACGACAGCAACTGAATCCGTGGATGGACGGGTTTCATGACGAGGCCCGTGCGGACTCGCGGTCACCGGCGCGCATCAGCAGCAACGCGACGCATGCCGAGGCCACCATCAGGAACAGGCTGACCGCATTGATGACCGGGCTCGCGCCTTCACGCATGCGCCCGTACATCAGCACCGTCAGCGGCGCGTCGGAACCGACCAGCATCAAGGTGGTGTTGAAGTTCTCGAACGACATCAGGAACGAGATCGCTGCCGCGCCGATCATGGCCGGCCGCAGGTACGGCAGCGTGATCGTGCGCAGCACCGCGCTGCGCGAGGCACCCAGGTTGTATGCCGCTTCTTCGAACGTGGGATCGAAGCGTTTGAGGCGCGCACCGATCGTCAGCGTGGCGATGGCGACGATATAGGAGAACTGCCCGAGCACCACCAGCGGCAGGCCGGGGCGCAGCAAGTCGAGCTCGAGTCCGAAACTGTCGTCGACGAACTGCGCGACGCGGCTCGCGAACGCGAGAATCGAGATGCCCAGGATCACTCCCGGGATCACCAGCGGCGCGAGCATCAGCAACGACAAGGCCTGCTTGCCGCGGAACTGCACGCGTTCGATCAGGAAGGCGTTGCATGTGCCCACCGCCACCGCCAGCACCGTGACCCACAGCGCCACCACGGTGCTGGTCCACAGGCTGTGCAGCAGTGCGGCATCGCCGAACAGGCCGGTGCGGCTGCCACGGCGGCCGACAAACCAGTCGAGCGTGAAACCGCGCCACGGCGGCGCCGGGTACGGGGCGTCGTTGAACGCGAACACCGCCACCACCGCGAGCGGCAGGAACAGGATCGCGAAGAACGCAGCCGCGTAGCCCCAGGTCGCGGCGCGCAGCCAGATCGGGCGGGACAGCGAGGGGATCATGCGGCGGTCTCCGCTCAGGCCCGGCTCATCACGTCGCCGAAGCGCTGCCCGGCCAGCCGCAGGCCGGCCCAGACGATGACGGTGGACAGCGCCAGCAGCAGGAAGCCGAACGCCGCACCCTGCTCCCAGTTGAAGCGCGTGATGAACTGCGTGTAGATCTGTTCGGTGAACCACAGCGAGTTCTTGCCGCCCAGCAGCGTGGGCGTGAGGTAGTTCCCCAGCGTGAGCATGAACACGACGATGCAGCCGGCCGTGATGCCGGGCGCAGCATGCGGGATGACGATGCGGCGCAGGATGTCGAAGCCGTTGCCGCCGAGGTCGTAGGCGGCCTCGATGAGCGAATCGTCCAGCGTGTCGAGCGCGCCGATCAGCGGCACCAGCATGAACAGCAGCGAGGTGTACACCAGCCCGACGAGGATCGTCGCGTCGTGGTACAGCAGCTCGGGCGGCACGGCACTCAGCCCCAGCGACACCAGCAGCGCGGGCAGCACGCCCGACTCGCGCAGCAGAATCATCCAGCCCAGCGTGCGCACCGTCTCACTGACCCAGAACGGGATCAGGCACAGCATGAACATCAGCGAGCGGGCGCGGCCGCGCGCGATCTTGGCGATCGTCCACGCGATCGGGAACGCGAGCACCAGCGTCAGCGCCGTGGCGAGCACCGACATGACCGCGGTGCGCGCGAAGGTGTGCCAGTACAGCGGCTCCTCGAAGAAGGTGCGGTACTGCGCCAGGCTGGGTTCGTACTGGCGCGGCGCAATGCGCGCGCGCAGCGAGAGCACGCCCAGTTCGAGGTGCGGCAGCACGACCAGCCCGATCAGCCACAGCAGCGCCGGTGCGAGCAGCAGCCCGACGAGCAGGCGTGAACGCGCGGCGTCAGATGGCATGGGATGGCGCGCGGAAGCACACCGCGCGCTGCGGGTCGAACGCAAACGCCACGGCCTCGCCGACGCGCAGGTCCTTGAACTGGCCGGTCTGCGGCAGCGCGATCCGGAACTCGAGCCGGCTTCGCGATTCGCGCAGCAGCACCGCGGAATTCGCGCCGTCGAACAGCAGGCTCTCGACCTGCGCCTCGTAGCTCGGGTGCTGTGCCGGCAGCTCGGCCGCCGTGCGCGCCAGCTGGGCGACCTCCGGCCGCACGAAGACTTCGACCGCGTCGCCGGGGCGCACCGCGCCGATGGCGCGCGCGAACAGGACCATGCCCTCGTCGCGCGTGACCAGCTCGACCGCCTCGCCGGCCACGTCGGTCGCGCGCCCCTGAACGCGATTGTTGGCGCCGACGAAGCCGGCGACGAACGGCGTCTGCGGTTCGTAGTAGAGCGACTGCGGCGAGCCGAGCTGCTCGAAGCGGCCGGCGTTCATCACCGCGACCCGGTCCGACAGCACCAGCGCTTCAGACTGGTCGTGCGTGATGTAGACGAAGGTCGTGCCGAAGGCGGCCTGCAACTGCTTGAGCTCGATCTTCATGTGCTCGCGCAGCTTCAGGTCGAGCGCGCCGAGCGGCTCGTCGAGCAGCAGCAGGGTTGGTTCGAGCACGAGGCTGCGCGCGATCGCGACGCGCTGCTTCTGCCCGCCCGAGAGCTGGTCGACGCGCTTGGCCTGCGCGCCGCCGAGGCCCACGCGCTCGAGCATGTCGCCGACGCGCCGCACGATGTCGGCGCGCGGCAGGCCGCGCTGCGCCAGGCCGTAGCCTACGTTCTCGCCGACCGACATCATCGGGAAGAGGGCGAGGTGCTGGAACACCATGTTGACCGGCCGCCGGTTCGGCGCAACGCCGTTCATCGACGATCCGCCGATGTGGATCTCGCCGGCGTCGGGCGCCACGAAGCCGGCGATCATGCGCAACAGCGTCGTCTTGCCGCAGCCCGATGGGCCGAGGATCGAGAAGAAGCTGCCGCGCTCGACGCTGAACGACAGCTCGTTCACCGCCACGAAGGCGCCGAAGCGCTTGACGACGCTGCGCGCTTCGAGGTCGAACTGCGCCGCGCGCTGCGGCGCCGCCGCTGCCATCAGTTCGCGGCTTTGACGCGGTCGAGCACGCGGCCTTCGATGTCTTCGATGCCGGCCGGCACGGCCGGGTACCAGCGCACGTTCTTCAACGCCGCCTCGGGGAAACTGGCGGCGAACTGGGCTTTCAGTTTCTTGTCCATGAACTGCTCGGCGCCTTTCGAGGCGGTGAAATTGCCGGCCGAGCCGGCCACCTTCGCGGCGATTTCGGGGCGCATGTTGAAGTTGATCCAGGCGTAGGCCGCGGCGTCGTTGCGCCCCTTGGCGGGCAGCGCGAAAGTGTCGATCCAGCCCATCGCGCCTGACCTCGGGGCGATGAACTGGATGTCGGGGTTGTCGTTGTTGAGCTTCCAGCCGCCCGTGTCCCACATCATCGCGCCCACCACCTCGCCGGCGCGCATGCCGTTGAGCAACTGGTCCTTGTTGTCCCAGAAGAACTTCAGGTTGCCCTTGCAGGCGGCGAGCTTCTTGCCCACGTCGTCCATCAATGCGGCGTAGGCCTTCGGGTCGTTGTAGAGCGCGAACGGGTTCTTGCCCGCGGCGAACGCGAACGCCAGCAGCGTCGGCCGCTTCAGGCGCACGGCGGTCTTGCCCTTGAACTCGGGCTTGCACAGGTCGGGGTAGTCGATGATCTTCGCGGCCTTGGTGTTCACGACCAGGCCGTCGGTGCCCCAGATGTGCGGCAGGCCGTAGACCTTGCCCGCCAGCGTGGTGTTCCGCTTGGTGGCGTCGAGCATCGCCGGGATGAAGAGCTCGGTCTTGACCTTGGTCAGGTCCATGGGCTTGTACAGGCCGAACTCCTGCTGCGGCCCGGTGATGCGGTCCTGCGAGGGCTGGGCCAGGTCGAAGCCCGCGCCGCCGGTGGCGCGCAGCTTGGAGATCATCTCTTCGTTGTTCGACAGCGTGATCTCGACGTCGATGCCGGTCTCTTTCTTGAACTGCGCGACCACATCCGCGGGCACGTAGTCCGCCCAGGTGATCAGGCGCAACTTTTTGTCTTGGGCGAATGCGGGTGAAGCCAGGCCCAGGCCCAGCGCAACGGCGACGGCTGCCAGAGCAGAGTTGACATTCATGCGGTTCTCCGAAGTGGCTTTTTGTCGTTCGAAGCATAGCCGACCGTCGGCCGATGCGCCGTTCCGCGTGGCCGGCTCGGGCGGCCGGGAACGAGTCGCGGATTCAGGACATCCATCGCGAAACGGTATCGTGAGCTTGAACAACCCTTACTTAGGGGTGGGGCTGAACCTTGAATCGACCGACAATTCGCTTGCATCAAGCGAGGTGGGCCCCATGCGGTACGCAAACTGCCTTTTCGCGCTGGCGGCCATGCTGCCGCTCGTCTGCGCGGCGGCTCCCAGTCCCCAACCCTCCAATCTGGTGCCTGCAAGACCGCCGCTCGTCGATCGCGACGGCGACGGCATTTCGGACGGGCTCCAGGCCGAACTGGAAAGGGCCCGGCTCGGCGACCGCTACCGCGTAGTGGTCACGTTCAAGGGCGCCGGCAGCGCAGCGCAGGCGCGCGCCGCAGTCGGCGCGTTCGAGCTGAAGCGTGAATTCCGCCTGATCCCGGGTTTTGCGGGAACGCTCACCGCCGGACAGATCCGCGCCCTCGCCAAAATGCCCAACGTGTTCCGCATCGAGGAAGACTTCACCGTCTACACCCGGCTCGATTCGGCGCGCAAGGATTTCGGCGCCGATGCCGCGAAGGCGAGCTTTGACGCGACCGGAGCGGGAGTCGGCGTCTGTGTCGTCGATACCGGGGTGGACCCGGCGCACGAGCAACTGAACAGCAAGAGCATTGCGTTCTTTGACGCCACCAGCAGCGCCACGATTGCCTACGATGACCACGGGCACGGAACACATGTCGCTTCAATCGCGGTCGGTGACGGCGACGGCGGCACGAACGCGTCGCTCTACCGCGGCGTTGCGCCCGCGGCGTCGCTCCATGCCGCCAAGGTGCTTGCCGCCGACGGCACCGGCTCGGACTCCGACGTCATCGCCGGGATCGAATGGTGCGCCAGCCAGAGCGGGGTGCGCGTCATCTCGATGAGCCTCGGGAGCGGCGGACCGTCCGATGGCCTCGATTCGCTTTCCCAAGCGGCCAATGCGGCGGCCGCCGGCACCTGCACGGGCTGCTCGCCCAAGTCCGTTGTCGTCGCCGCAGGCAATACCGGCGCAGAGCCCGGCACGGTGGAGGCGCCCGGAGCGGCGCAGAACGTGATCACCGTCGCTGCCTGCGCCGAGCATTCGATGCCGGCGCTCAACGACGCACGCTCGCTCGGCGTCTATGTCGCGCCGTTTTCAAGCCGCGGCCCGATCTTCGCCAGCAACGGCAGTTTCAAGTACCTGAAGCCGGACGTCTGTGCGCCGGGCCATTCGATCACTGCGGCGCAGGCCGGCACGGCAAGCGGCTACGCGACCTATTCCGGCACGTCGATGGCCACGCCGTTCGTCGCCGGGGCGATCGCGCTGGCGCTGCAGAAGAAGCCGCAGCTCACACCCGCACAGGCGAAGCAGCTGGTCGAATCGAGCGCACAGGATCGTGGCGCGGGGGGCAAGGACGCCGAGTGGGGCGCGGGGCTCATCGACGTCGCAGCGCTCGTTGCCTCCGCTGCCGGCGCGCCCGTGCCGGCAACGTCATTCCCCTCTGCGTTGCGAATCGAGGGCAGCGTTGCCAACTACGGCAGCAGCGAGTTCAGCTTCAAGGTGGCCGACCCGGCTGTTCCCATGGCGGTGATGGTCACGATCAACGGCAGCCCGAAGTGCGTGTTTTCGTTCTTTGGGAGCTGCTTCGCCTTTGAATGGAGCCCGGACCTGGATGTCGAGCTCATCGCCCCCAGCGGCAGTGTCGTTGCCACCTCCGGTTGTGCCGGCCAAGCGCCTGCCCCTGCACTGCCGGGCGAGGACATCAACCTGGGCTGCGGCATCGATACCAACGGCCTCTACCTTTTCGCCCGCGGCCGGCACGAGACATTGCGCGCGCTGCCGAGTTGCCCGGCCAGCGGTGACTGCACCTATCGAGTGCGCGTCACTGCTGCGAACGACAGCAGCAACAACGGCATGGGCGGGACCTTCGCTCTCGATATTTCCAACGCGCAGGGCGGCAGCACGCCGCCTCCGCCTGCGCCTGCGCCAACCGTCCACATCGGCGACCTGGAAGGCAGCGCTACACGCACCTCCAAGAACCACTGGAGCGCAACGGTGACCGCTACCGTCCATCAGCTAACGCATGCACCCGTCGCGGGGGCGACCGTGATCGGAATGTGGACGGGATTCAACGGCACTTCGACCTGCACCACGAATCTCGTCGGCCAGTGCAGCCTGACGAGAAGCCGAATCTCGATGAGCCTGACCAGTGTCGTTTTCACGGCGACCGGCGTCACCGCCACAGGCAGCTACCAGCCGCTCGACAATCACGACCCGGACGGGGACAGCAACGGTACCGCGATCACCGTGATGCGACCGTAGTTTCCACAGCCGCCGACGTATCGGACGGTGGCCCGAGAAAGTCAAATCTGTGGATCCGAAGTCGTCCAGAATTCGGCAGGCAGATCAGGTACGCGCAGCCCGACGCGTACCCGGCAAGACGGGCTCGACCCGTGCTGCTGCCGAGCAGCAGCTACTTGTTGGCCTCATACTGCCATGCGCCCATCTTGAAGACGTTGCTGGGATCGATCTTTTCCTTTAGAGCCCGCAGCCGTTTCATGGTGTCTTGCGGGAACACCCCCAGCATTTCCGCTTCGCTCTCTGGCATGGCGTTGTTCAAATACGTGGTCACATGAAAGCGGCTCAGCTTCGCTACGAACGCGTCGCACCACTTCTTGCTCGCCGCTCGTTTTGAGACGTCGTCGTCCGGCCAGCTGGTGATACAGGTGCACCAGAGGCGTCCCTTGCGACCGGCAAAGGAAGTGGAGGCCGGATCAGCCCTGCCCACCGCTCCATTGACCTCCATGAAGAGGATGAACGTCGAAAGCTTCGAGGCAAACTCTGGCTTTTCGCTCCAGTGCTTCACAGCCACATCCACGATGCTGTTCAACGCGTTGGAGTCGCGGGGATCCCAATCGATGAACACGCCCTTGTCCCAGTAGTTGGTGTTGAAGGGGAAGCATCCGTCCAGCGCCGCCTGAAGGGCGGTGTATGGCAGCTGCGTGTCCTGCCGCACCAGGGCCCCGCCCCCGAACGCCGCCAACTCGTCACATGTGGCCTTGGCCGCGGCTTCGGTCCCACCGACGATCAGCGGGACCACACCGCACACCGGATGACCATCAGGGGAGTGCATAAACACGAACTGAAGCGTTTCCGTGTCCCTGCGGTCAGCCCGGGCGATACGCCCGATCCATGACGTCATCACCTCCTTCGCCTTGTCCACTGCCCACAAGATCGGGGCGCTACGGATGATTCCGCCGTTGGGCATGTCGCGGAGTTGGACGACGAACTCGGTGACGATGCCGAAGCTGGCTCCGTTGCCACGCATGCCCCAGAACAGCTCCGGGTCCTTGGCCTCGTCCACGCGGACGACATCTCCCGCTGCGGTGACCATCTCGTAGCTGACGATACTGTCAACGACCGGCCCCAACCAACGGCTCAGGTGACCCAGGCCGCCTCCCAGCGCGACACCCGCAAATCCCGTGTGGGACACCGAGCCGGTGATACATATCAGGTTGTGGAGGGCAGTCTCATGATCGATGTCGCCCCCATCGGCACCCGCCTGGACAAATGCCAGCTTCTTCTCGGGGTCGACCCTGACAGCAGTCATCGTCATGAGGTCGATCACCACTGCGTCGTTGGCCATTCCGTACGGCGAATGCGCGCCCTTTCCTCGCACCGCGATCGGGATCTTGTTCGACCGACAGTAATTAACTGTCGTCACGATGTCCCGCACACCCGAGACGACGGCGAAGCCCAGCGGGTTCGCTCGCGAGTTCAGGTCCCGGTTCCACCCGCGCAAGCGCGCGGCGGTGAAAGCGTCCTTGTCGTCCCGTGTGATCAGCGCTCCGCGGAGCGTGGCTTTGAGGCCAGCTAGTGGATTTTCTGCCATGGTGTTGGTCCTGACATGATCAAATGCCGGAAGCGAATCGAGCAAACGAAAGGTTGCTGCCCACACTTCCGGCGCCTGCGCGCCTTTGATGAGGTTTTGGCGAGCGCCTTCTGAAGGCGTATGTCACTGGAGTTCGGGCTGCGAGTCAACGGCCCGAATGTCATCAGGGTTTCTCGTTGCTACACCGATGACTTCAGCTCACCGACCATCCACTCGATGAAAACCTTCGTGCGCGACGGCAGCAGCCGCGCGCTGGGATAGGTCAGGCTGACGGGCCAGGGCTCGACCTCGTAGTCGCCGAGCACGATGCGCAGGTGCTTGGCCGCCAACAACGGCGCCGCCTGGTACGACAGGCAGCGGACGAAACCCAGGCCGGCCGCGCAGGCCTCGAGCATCGGCGCAGCCAGGTTGCAGTCGAGCGGGCCTTGCACGCCGACCGTGAAGGCGCGCCCCGCCTCGCGGAACGCCCAGGGGCCACCCTCGGTGGCGCTGAAGCGCAGGCACGGCAGCCTCGCCAGATCGCGCGGATGCTTCGGCGTGCCGAGGCGGCGCAGTAGTGCGGGGCTGGCGACCACGACGTGGCGGATGCGCCCGACGCCGCGCGCGACCACCGTCGAATCCTGCAAGTGGCCGATGCGCACGCCGACATCGAGCCCCTCCTCGACGAGGTTGACCACGCGATCGAGCAGCACGAGATCGATGTGCATCTTCGAGTGGCGCTGCAGGAAGCGCGTGACCGCCGGCGCCACGCGGTACTGGCCGAACAGCACCGGCGCGGTCACGCTCAAGGTGCCGCTCGGCTCGGCCTGCCGAGCGCCGAGCGAACGGTCGGCATCGTCCAGGTCGGCGAGGATGCGCCGCGCGCGCTCCAGGTACTGCCGGCCGTCTTCGGTCAGCGACAGGCGGCGCGTCGTGCGGTTGAGAAGGCGCACGCCGAGCTGCGATTCGAGCGCGGCGAGCGTGCGCACCATGGCCGGCAGCGATGAACCGAGCGCCTCGGCCGCCGCGGTGAGGCTGCCACGCTCGACGATGGCGACGAAGGCCTGCAAGGCCTTGAGCTTGTCCATCGCTGATGATTGCTGCGGCACGCGGAGCAGTCAAATCCGCCGGGAAGTCTTTATTTCACGGCCGGCGCGACCAAGAATCGACTCGTCCATCCAGGACGACCGCCACAGGAGGCTAACGTGGAAACCATGCAGCAGACGACAACGAGCGTGCGCTACGCCAAATGCGTCGAGGCGTCCAAGCGCATTCGCTGGGACATCGACCGCGACGTCTTTCGCGGGCGAACGTTCGACGTTTCGAAGAAGTTCTTGCCCGACGGGCTGTCGAAGGTCGACAGCCTCGAGTTTCTCAGCGGCGACGAGCGCCGGCTGGTGAGCCAGATTCAGGGCCGCACCTACGCCAATATCTTCGGCTTGGTGGAGCGCTACATCAGCGCCAAGGTGCTCGAGATCAGTCGTGATCATTGGCTTGGCGATCAGCACGCCCTCGAGGCGTTGGTGCGTTTCACCGATGAGGAGATCAAGCATCAGGAACTGTTCCGCCGCGTTGAGAGCATGGTGGCCGCAGGCATGCCTGCGGGCTACACATTCCTACCGCAGCCGAACGACGTTGCGAGCGCAGTGCTCGCCAAATGCACGTGGGCGGTGCTGGCGCTGACCTACCACATCGAGTTGTTCACGCAGGCGCACTACCGGCAGAGCATCGAGCCCGACGCGGAGCTCTCCGAGGTGTGGAAGGACGTCTTCTTGTTTCACTGGAAAGAGGAGTCGCAGCACGCGATCCTCGATGAACTCGAGTGGAAACGGGAGGACGCGAAGCTCAGTGCCGAGCAGCGGGACCGTGCAGTGACCGACCTCATCGAGTTGGTGGCCGCGGTGGACGGCATCCTGCAAATGCAGGCGGCTGCGGATACCGACTACTTCCTGCGAGTCTGCCGCCGGCCCCTCGACGCTGCGCAGGCGCAGAAACTGCGCGACACGATGCTCAAGGCATACCGCTGGCAGTACATCATCTCGGGAGTGCAGGATGAGCGCTTCCAGAAGTTCCTCGGCGGGATGATCACAGGTGCGCAGATGCAGCGCGTCGGCACCGCACTCGCGCCGATCGTGTCGTAGGTGGTACGAAGCAGGGGACCGGAGTGCGACAAAGCCGATGCTGGCGTGTGACGGCTCTCGGCCGGACCGCGCTGTTCGCGTGATGACCTCGGTCCGATTCCCAGCGGAAGCCCTCGCAGAGCGAGAGCAGACGGTCGTGGTCGGGATCCCCTCGGTCATGTGTCGAGAATCGCCAGCTCGAGCCCGTCATGGCGGTGTGACGAACCAACCCCGCTCAATGTGACGCAGACTTGCCATGAACGCACGCATGAGGACCCGGACGGAAAGGACTTGACCGATGCTCGCAGTCAACAAGTATGAGAAGACGTACATCGAAACGTGTCGGCGTCAGGTCGATGCGCAGCTCGCGGCCTATGACGACATGGTCGCGGCCCGCGGCAACGAGAGCCCCCAGAAGGGCAAGCGGGATGCGGCCATCGCGGCCTTCGAGCGGCACTTCCTTCCGCACATGATCCTCGCGCTCGACCGCTACTTCGTCCACAGGACGAGGGCGCTCGAGAAGAAGGACGGCAACCCGCTCAACGAAGTCCGGATGCTGTGCACATCGATCACCGAAGGCCACGATACGCTGCAGGCGGATTCCACGATCAAGTACGACCCGGCACGATCCGTCCTGAAGCTGCGAATCGGCGACGAGATCCGGCTCTCGGTCGATAGCTTTCGCAAGCTCTCCCGCGCCTTCTTCGACGACCTGCACGAGAAGTTCGGCTGATGGCCGAAGGCGGCTCGCGAAGGACCTGACCCGTTACTCCCACTTTCCCAGCACCGCCTCCGCCACCCGCTCCGCCAGTTTCCCTCGATCCACAAGCCCTTCCAGCTTTCCATCGCGAACCAACGCGACGAACGGCGTCTGTCGGCCCAGGATTTCGCGCTGCAGAAAGCGCTGGCCCTTGCCGCCGACGTTCACCACATCGGCGTTGCGTGCGATGCCGAGCTCGTAGTCCAGGTCGTGAACCGACAGCACATGCCTCGCGACCTGCTCGTCGGCGCCCAGTGCCTGGCTGGCAAACATCGGGTAGCGCCACAGCTCGGCCTCGACCTTCTCCAATGTCGGCGCCTCGCGGCGGAAGTCGGCGTATGCGCGCTCGAGGGCCGGCCAGCGCTGTGCCAAGCGGTGGCGGATCTCAGCGGGCGACGCCATCGCGACGAAACGCCCCTCGTCGTCGACGAACGCAAGTCCGCGGGCCCGGCCGGGCTCCTGCGCCAGTGCCGCCACGAGGTGCAGTCGCGTGTTCCACCATGGCGGCGAGCCGATCCGCAACTCGATGAGCGGCACTTCGCCCAGGACGTGCAGTTTCTCCTTGATGTTCATCACGTACGAGGGACCGAGGTCCTGCGCCTTCGCCATGACGTCGATCGCTTCGAGCTGCTGCGCCAAGCTCGTACTCTCGTGAACGCGAAGCGCCGCCAGCACTTCCACCGCCAGTTCGTCGGCGTTGCGGAAGTACGCGCTGCATTGCTTCTTCAGCCGCGCACGCAGGTCGCTGATGCGCCCGAGGTCGGCGTCCTTGCGCTGCGCCGGCCAGCGCGCCTTGTCGTCGAGCAGGAAGGTCAGGCGCGGCATCGGCTTCGCGCCAGCCGCGGCGTACTCCATCTCCGTCACCGACAGGCGTTGGGGGTTGTGGTCCTCAGGCGCGTAGCCGTGGCGCCAGGCGAAGATGCCCACGTAGACGTCGCAAGCCGTCACGTCGCCTCGGCACGCGAATTCGACCCGCTGATCGCGCGCGACATACTCCTCCATCATCAACACGTCGTAACGCGCCTTTCGCAGCGCGCGAGCGACGATGGCGCGGTGGCGCTCGAGGTCCGTGAACGTCGACGAGAGGTAGACTTTCATCGGATCATGGTAGGCGCGACGATGCGTTCAAGACATGGTCTCGCACTTGCGCTCGAACTCGACTCAGTGTCACCGGCGTGATGCCCAGGTAGCTCGCGATGTGATGGTGCGCGATGGCGTCTTCGAGACCTGCGTAGTCTCGTCGAAACTGAAGCAGTCGTTCGGCGGCCGATAGCGCCGCCAGCGCCCACTCGCGATCCGCACGGCGCATGAGCTCGGCCCGCAGGACCGTGTCCCCCCATCGTTGGACGCTCGGGCTTCGGAGCATGCATTCCATCAGCGCAACGCTGGGGAAGGCGGCGACGCGAGTCTTGGTCATTGCGACGGAATTGACTCTCGAGCGTTCTTCTGCGACACGATGCCACTCATGCAAGGCGCGGACGAGCTGCGCGATGGCAAGTTGCCACCCCTCGAGGCGTGGCGATTGAAGAAAACTGGCCGCAAAGCCACGTGTTTCCAATCTATCTGGCGGAAGCGGTGAGATTCGAACTCACGGATGGGTTCCCCCATCGCTGGTTTTCAAGACCAGTGCCTTAAACCGCTCGGCCACGCTTCCTCGAGGAAGGCCCAGATTGTAGTCGGCGGCCCCTGAAACACCCGCCCTCAAATCGGCTGCCGCACCCCGTCGCACGACACCTGGATCACGTCGCGCCTTCCGCCGTCGATGCGCGCCGCCGACAGCTTGCCGCCCCAGACGCAGCCGGTGTCCAGCGACAACAGATCGGGCCGGTTCAAGAGGCCCAGCGTCGACCAGTGGCCGAAGGCTATCGGCACGCCTTGCGTCTTGCGCCCCGGCGCCTCGAACCACGGCATGTGGCCCGCCGGCGCCGCGCCGGCGCCTTCCTTCACATTCAGCTCCAGCGTCCCGTCGGGCTCGACGAAGCGGATGCGCGTGAGCACGTTCACCGCGAAGCGCAGGCGGTCGTTGCCGCTGAGCGTCTCGTCCCAGCGCGCCGGCTGGTTGCCGTACATCACGCGCAGGAAGTCGCGCATGTCGTCGCCGCGCAGGTGCTGCTCCACTTCGCCGGCGAGCCGCAGCGTGGTGTGCAGGTCCCATTGCGGCACCACGCCGGCATGCACCATCAGCCAGCCCTGGTCGTGCACCGCGAGGCGGTGCTCGCGCAGCCAGGCGATCCAGGCGTCGCGGTCGGGCGCGTCGAGGATGTCCTTGACCGTGTCGCCGGCGTGCAGCGGGCGCACGCCGTGCGCCACCGCGAGCAGGTGCAGGTCGTGGTTGCCGAGCAGGCAGGTGGCGGCGTTGCCCAGCTCGCGCAGGCGGCGCAGGGTGGCGAGGTTCTGCGGGCCGCGATTGACCAGGTCGCCGAGCACCACCATGCGGTCGCGCGACGGCGAAAAGTCGATCGCGGCGAGCAGGCGGTCGAACGCGTCGGCGCAGCCCTGCACGTCTCCGATGATGTAGTTCATGACCCGATTCTGCTACGCTGCCTGTCTTCTTTCGCTCGCACGGCCCGCATGGACGTTGCCCTCCTGGTCTTCCTGATTCTGCTCAACGCCATGTTCGCGATGTCGGAGATGGCGCTCACCGCAAGCCGCAAGGCGCGGCTGCAGGTGATGGTGGAAGCCGGTGACTCGGGCGCCCAGGCCGCGATGGACCTGCACGACAACCCGACCAAGTTCCTGTCGGTGGTGCAGATCGGCATCACCTCGATCAGCATCCTCAACGGCATCGTCGGCGACGCGGCGTTCTCCGAGCCGTTCGCGCGCTGGCTGCACGCCACCTTCCCGATCCACGACCGCGCCGCGTCGATCACCGCCACCGCGATGGTGGTGGTCGTCATCACCGTCCTCACCATCATCTTCGGCGAGCTGGTGCCCAAGCGGCTGGGCCAGATGTACCCGGAGAACGTTGCGCGGATGGTGGCGCGGCCGATGGAGTGGCTGTCGCTGATCACACGGCCGTTCGTGCGGCTGCTGTCGATTTCGACCGAGGGCACGCTGCGCCTGATGGGCGTGCACGGCGAGCCGGTTCGCAGCGTGACCGAAGAGGAAATCGCCGCCAGCCTCGAAGAAGGCGTCGACGCCGGCGTGATCGAGGCGCAGGAGCACCAGATGGTGCGCAACGTGTTCCGCCTCGACGACCGGCAAGTCGGCTCGATGATGATCCCGCGCGTCGAGATCGTCTGGCTCGACGCCGAGGCCACGCCCGACGAGGTGCTGCGCGTCATCGGCATCGAGGAGCATTCGCGCTACCCGGTGTGCCGCGGCGGGCTCGACGACGTGCTCGGCGTGGTCACCGCGCAAAGCCTGCTGCAGCAGCAGATGGAAGGCCGCCCGCTGTCGCTCACCGAGCGGCTGCAGTCGCCGGTGTTCGTGCCCGAAACGCTGTCGGGCATGGAGCTGCTCGACCACTTTCGCGCGTCGGCGGCGCAGCTGGTGTTCGTGGTCGACGAATACGGCGAGGTGCAGGGCGTGATCACCGTGCGCGACGTGCTCGAAGCCATCACCGGCGAGTTCACCACGCCGAGCGCCGACGATGCCTGGGCGATCCAGCGCGACGACGGCAGCTGGCTGTTCGACGGCCTGATCCCGGTGCCCGAGTTGAAGGATCGGCTGCAACTGAAGGAGCTGCCCGAGGAAGACCGCGGGCGCTACAACACTCTCGCGGGCATGATCATGCTGCTGCTTGGCCGGCTGCCCGAAACCACCGACACGGTCGATTGGGAAGGCTGGCGCTTCGAGGTCGTCGACCTCGACGGCAAGCGGGTCGACAAGGTGCTCGCTTCGCAACTCCCCACCGGAGATCCCGATTGATCCAGTCCGCCCTTTACCGCGAGCCGGTGCCGTTGAACTCGGTGCTGCATCGCCACAAGAAGCTGCAGAGCCTGACCGATTACTCGGTCACGAGGAGCATGCATGCGGTGTTCGTCACCGCCGGCGAGTTTCCGCTGGCGGCGCTGGACTTCCCGCTGATCTTCGTCAACACCGGCGAGCGCCTGGCCGATGGCCGCGCGATGGTCTCGCCGGTGGCGATGCTGGGCCTCAGCACCAACGAGAACCTGCAGCTCGACGGGCCGCGCTGGACAGCGCGCTACCTGCCGGCGTTCATCCGCCGCTATCCCTTCCTCACCGCGGGTGTGGGGGGCGAAGGGGCGCCCGGCGTGTTCGTCGACGCGGCGTGGAGCGGTTTCAACGACGAGCAGGGCGAACCGCTGTTCGACGCCGATGGCCAGCCCACCGCGGCGCTCACCCACGCGATCGAATTCCTGCAGCACTTCGACGTCGAGCAGCTGCGCACGCGCGAGTTCTGCACCCGCCTGGTCGCACTCGACATCCTCAAGGAGATGCAGGCGCAGGCGACGTTGCCGCAGGGTGAGAACGTCAAGGTGGAAGGCTTCCTGACGGTCGATGAGGAGAAGCTCAACGCCTTGCCTGATGCGACCGTGCTCGAGCTGCATCGCAACGGCATGCTGATGCTGCTGCACGCGCATTTGATGTCGCTCGCCAACCTGAAGCAGCTGGTCGAGCGCAAGGCGGCGCGACAGGCGACGGCCGTGGCTTGATTCGTGGCTTCGGCGGGCGTGCCGAGCCGTCCTTGGCGTTGGTCGCTGCTATGTCCTCTGCTTGGGAGACCGCGCCGGGTCCCGGCCCGGCGGCCGGGTAACTTTCATTTGCTGGCCCAAATGAAAGTCACCAAAGCAAAGGGCCTGAATACAACACCCATTTGGCCAAAGCGCTTCGGCTACTTGGCACCGCCATGCCTGCGCTCTGGAGGCTTCGCGATGCGCCCCGCCCCATCGAGGCGATGCGTAGCGAGCCGAATCGCCGAGCGAGCCGCCGGTTCGATGGGGCATGGCGTAGCAAGTGGCCCGCTGGACCGCTTGGCCGGAGCGAGACGGCCAAATGGGTGTTGCATTCAGGCCCTTTGCTTTGGTGACTTTCATTTGGGCCAGCAAATGAAAGTTACCCGCCCGCCGGGGCGGGACCCGGCACGCAGGCATGAACCAGCCCTCAGATCACGCCCAAAGTCCGCAATGGGCCGCAAGCGGCCCTTCACAGCACAACCGCGTTTCATGCGTCGCGGGTCGCGCCTAGCGCTGCGGAGTCACTGAAATGACGACCCCGCGCGTTCGCGTGCAGACCGAAGACTTCGACCTCGGCGCCGAAGTCGCCGCACTGCGCGCCGGCGATCCGGGGGTGGGCGCCGTGGCCGCTTTCGTCGGCACGGTGCGCGACCGAAACGATGGGCTGGGGGTGAGCTCGATGGAGCTCGAGCATTACCCCAGCATGACCGAGAAGGCGATCGACGCGATGATCGACGCGGCCATGCAGCGCTTCGACATCCGCGCCGCGCGGGTGATCCATCGCGTCGGCCTGCTGCAGCCGCAAGACCAGATCGTGATGGTGGCCGTGAGCTCGGCGCACCGTGGCCAGGCCTTCCAGGCCTGCGAATTCCTGATGGACTACCTGAAGACCCAGGCGCCGTTCTGGAAGAAAGAGCACACGCCCGAAGGCGCGCGCTGGGTCGATGCGCGCAGCACCGACGATGCGGCGGCTCGGCGCTGGGGGATCGATTCCGACAACGCGTAGCCTGGCCGCGCCTTGAACAAACGCGTCACGAGCCATCCGGCGCGTCCTTCGCGTCGGCATTGATGACACCGAAGCGGGCCGGCACCTGCGCGTAGAAGACGCGTGCCTTCTCGTTCTGCACCAGATCGATCAGCTGCTGGGCCTCGTCGTCGTTGACGATGAACTCGACCTCGACCGTCAGCGTGCCCGCCAGCTCGAAGAAATGGTCCTCATGCAACTGGTGCCGGCGCCCGAACCCCGCCATCGCGCGAAACGCCGAGCCGCCGCGGATGCCCAGCTGGTTGGCCTGCTCGAGCAGCCATTCCCAGAACAGCCGGCCGTGGCAGCGCTGGTTCTCGTGAACGTAGAAACGCAGCAATGAACCGTGCATGGCAACCTCCTATGCGCTCAGGCGCGCAGCCAGACAACCGTGGCGATGCCGGCGAAAGTCATCAACACCGAGCCGACCACATGCGCGGCAACCGCGCCCAGCGCCCAGCTCAGTCGCCCCTGCTGCAGCAGGGTGACGAGCTCGGCCGAAAAAGTCGAGAAGGTCGTCAGCCCGCCGCAGAAGCCGGTGATCAGGAACAGCCGCCAGGCCGGCGAGACGGCCGAGTACGACGCGAAGAACGCGATGCCCACGCCGATGATGTAGCCGCCCACCAGATTGGCCGCGAGCGTGCCCGGCGGCACCGTGGGAAACAGGGCGTTGAGCCGGTTGCCGAAGCCCCAGCGCAGCAGCGCCCCGAACGACGCGCCGAGCGAAATGGCGAGCACCGATTTCCACATGAACCATCCTTGCGATTGCTGTTGTCACCGCGGACACTTGACGCAGCGCATGTGCGGCATTGTAGGAAGCGGCATTGTCTTGAAATTCCCGCCGGCTGCCCAACCTGCCCCGGCATCGGAGGATTGTTCCCGTGCGAATCGACAAGCTGACCACCAAGTTCCAGGAAGCGCTGGCCGAAGCGCAAAGCCTTGCGCTGGTGCGCGACAACCCCTACATCGAGCCGATCCATCTGCTGGCGGCGATGCTCGCGCAGGTCGACGGCCCGAAGGCCTTGCTCGCGCGCGCCGGCGTCAACACCGCCAAATTGCAGACCGCGCTCGAGGCCGAGATCGACAAGCTGCCGCAGGTGCAGGGCGGCGAGCAGGTGCAGGTCGGGCGGGATCTTTCCGGGCTGCTGCAGGCGGCCGAGAAGGAAGCGAACAAGCGCGGTGACCAGTTCATCGCGAGCGAGATGTTCCTGCTCGCCGCAGCCGACGCGAAGAGCGCGATCGGGCCGCTGGTGAAGGAGCACGGCCTCACCCGCAAGGCGCTCGAAGCCGCGATCGAGGCGGTGCGCGGCGGGCAGAAGGTCGATAACCCCGAGAGCGAGGGCCAGCGCGAGGCCCTGAAGAAATACACGATCGACCTGACCGAGCGCGCGCGCCTGGGCAAGCTCGACCCGGTGATCGGCCGCGACGACGAGATCCGCCGCGCGATCCAGGTGCTGCAGCGGCGCACCAAGAACAACCCGGTGCTGATCGGCGAGCCGGGGGTGGGCAAGACCGCGATCGTCGAAGGCCTCGCGCAGCGCATCGTCGCCGGCGAGGTACCCGACTCGTTGAAGAGCAAGCGGGTGCTGGTGCTCGACATGGCCTTGCTGCTCGCCGGTGCGAAATACCGCGGCGAGTTCGAGGAACGCCTCAAGTCCGTGCTGAAGGAAGTGGCGCAGGACGAGGGCCAGACCATCGTCTTCATCGACGAACTCCACACCATGGTCGGCGCCGGCAAGGCCGAGGGCGCGATCGACGCGGGCAACATGCTCAAGCCCGCGCTGGCGCGCGGCGAGCTGCACTGCATCGGCGCGACCACGCTCGACGA